>JBAVDD010000001.1:0-4374 GCA_049587035.1 Acidobacteriaceae bacterium
GACCAGTGCCGAATCCCCGTAACTACCGCCAACGGCCCCGAAACCTTCTCCACCACCTCCGGAATCACCCGTCCCTGCTCCGCATCCACCCGCACCACCGGAGCGGCAACCGTAGCATCCGCATCCAAACCCACCCCAGACCTCCGCGCCGCACCTGCGCTTTCATCTCGACTGGAGTCCGCAGCCTCCCCCCCTACAAATTTGTCATCTCGACCGGAGGCGCGCAGCGCCGCAGTGGAGAGACCTGCAGTTGCACCCGCCGAAGAAGCCGAGCGCCCCACATCCAGCTTCTGAGATGTAGAAGACCCACCACCAGCCTCATCCACCACAATCCCATCTCGCCGAGCATCCCGCGGATAATCCTCCACCAACTCCTTCCGAACCTTCGCCGCCTCAACCGCATCCCCCGGCCCCAGCAACCGCAGCGCCTTCACTAGCGCCACCGGAGCTAGCCGATCCCCCGGATAAGCCTTCGCCACATACTCATACTGCCCCACCGCAGCCTGCGTGCTCTTCACATCCCCAAGCTCGCGCCCCATCTGCTCAAACAACTCCGCCACCTGCGCCACCGCAGCCGCCGCATGCACATCCCCAGGGCTCCCGCGATAGATCGCCCGAAACCCATTCATCACATGCTCAAAATCCGCGCGCGTGCGCAACCGCGCCGGCTCAGCCTCAAACCTTCGCCGCTCCGCCACCGCCGCATCCCAATCCGAAACCTGTCCCTGCCCCGAGCTCTCAAGCCTCGCGCTCTCATGCCCCACACGCGCCAGTGGCGAAGCCTGCACCGGCCGCACACCGCAACACAACCCCACCAAAGCCACCGCGCCCAACCAGCCGCAGCCCCTGCAAATCCCACCCTGTGACAGGAGACCCATACCTAATTAAGTGTAGGTTCCCAACCTCCACCATCCCCTGTGAATCCCCCAAAGGAACCCCAGCGAATACCCCAAAGATCCCAACTCGGGAATCCTCCACCCCACGCAAACGCCGGGTGCCCCATTCATGCCCAAGCACCTGGGGCATGAGTGGGCCGCCCATACAGCATGGGGCACAAATCCGGGCTCCACCCATCACAGCCGGGTGCCCCATTCATGCCCAAGCACTTGGGGCATGAGTGGGCAGCCCATACAGTCCGTGGCTCACGAATCCGGCCGTCTACCCCAACAACCCCGCCACCACATCCTTAGCCTCCGCCAACGCCCGATCCAACCCAGCAACATCGGTCCCCCCAGCCTCCGCCAGATCCGGCCGTCCACCACCCTTCCCGCCAACCTTAGCGGCAATAGCCCCAACAATCTTCCCAGCCTGCAACCGTCCAACGAGGTCCTTACTAACCCCAACAATCAAGCTAACCTTACCGTCCGAAGAAGCCGCCCCCAACACAACCACCCCACTCCCCAACTTCCCGCGCAGCTCATCCACCAAATTCCGCATCTGCGATTTATCCAGCGCATCCACCCGCAAGCTCAACACCTTAACCCCCTTCACCTCAACCGCAGCCCCAACAGCATCCGCCGTAGCGGCCGAAGCCGACTTCATCCGCAACCCCTCCAGCTCCTTCCACGCCTTCTTCAACGATTCTTCCTGCGAAGCAATGCGAGCCCGCAGCGCCTCCCCACTAACCTCCCCACCACCAACAAACTGCCCCGCAGCCTTAGCCACATCCGCATCCCGCCGAAACACCCCCAGCGCCCCCATCCCGGTAACCGCCTCCACGCGACGCACCCCACTAGCCACCGCGCCCTCACCCATCAGCTTCACCAACCCAATCTCCCCCGTAGCCGCCGTATGCGTACCCCCGCACAGCTCGGTCGAGAACTCCCCAATCCGCACCACCCGCACCTTGTCCCCATACTTCTCCCCAAACAGAGCCATCGCCCCCAGCTCATGCACAGCCACATCAATCGGCACATCCACCATCGTGACGACAGGAGTGTTGGCTAACACCTGCGCATTCACAATCCCCTCAATCTCCTCCAGCTCCTCCTCGGCGACACCAGCAAAGTGCGAAAAATCAAACCGCAGCCGGCTCTTATCATTCAAGCTGCCCGCCTGCTTCACATGCGTCCCCAGCACCTGCCTTAGCGCCGCATGCAGCAGATGCGTCCCCGTATGATTCCGCATCACCGAAGCCCGCACCGCACCATCCACAACAGTATCGACAACATCCCCAACAGCAATCGCCGACTTCACGACCACCTGATGCGCAAACACCCCCTGCACCGGCTTCTTGCAACCAGTCACATCCGCAACCACGCTATTGTGGTCCGAAGAGTACAACCACCCCACATCCCCCACCTGCCCACCCGAGTCGGCATAAAAACTAGTAGCATCCAACACCACCTCACCCGTCTCTCCAGCCCGCAGCACCTGCACGCCCACCCCATCCTTAACCAGCGCCAACACCCGAGCCCCATCCACCCGCAGCGCCGAATACCCCTCAAACGTCGTCTTCTCCAACTCCCGATAAACCGGCGCCGCCGACTTCTGCGACCCACCCTTCCAGGAAGCCCGAGCCCGAGCCTGCTCCTCCTCCTTCGCAGCTTCGAAGCCCTCCATATCGAACTCGATGCCCGCATCCCGCGCCGCATCCACCATAAAATCCAGCGGCAACCCAAATGTTTCGTAAAGCCGAAATGCCTCGTGACCAGAGACGCTGGGCTCCTCGCTTAGTAACTTCCTCCAGTTGCCTAAGATCGGCCCCGCGAGAATGGGACTATAAACAATCTTGATAACTTCCTCCACGCGTTCGTGGACGTCGTCATATAGCCCGCCTAAACCGCCATATACGTGGTTCTCAACTACAGGGTTGAGCAGCTGTGCCATTGCAGGCTTCTCTTGAATCAAGGCGTCAAGAAACTCTTGTCTCACTCGCCAGATGTCAGTCCGCTTTTCTGCTAGCAGCTTATTCCATTCATCGGAGCCCTTTAAGATGGCCCGAGCAAACTGCTCTTCCTCCGCCAACACCACCTTCGCAACTCTCTCCGCGCTCTCCCCCAACTCCGGATAAGCCGCAACCATCTCATCCCTCACCGCCAACACCATCTCATGCATAAACGGCTTCTCCTGCCCCAACAGCCGCCCATGCCGAATCCCCCGCCGCAGAATCTTCCGCAGCACATACCCCCGCCCCTCATTACTAGGCACCACCCCATCCGAAACCAAAAACGTACTAGCCCGAGCATGGTCCGCAATGATCCGCAGCGAAGCCGCCCCCTTCTCATCACTAACCGCCAACTCTTCAATTCGCGCATCTGAAATCCCCGCCTCACCGACCGAACCCACCAAAGAATTGTCATCTCGACCGGAGCGAAGCGCAGTGGAGAGACCTGCAGCTTCGCCAACCCCGCCACCAAACCCCGTCAACTCCACGGCCCTCTTAATCAGCGGAGTAAACAAATCACTCTCATAATTCGAAAGCTTCCCCTGCAACACACAAGCCACCCGCTCCAACCCCATCCCCGTATCAATCGAAGGCTTAGGCAACGGCGTCAACACCCCATCGCCCGTCGTTGGATCGATAGCGCGATCGAACTGCATAAACACCAAATTCCAGATCTCCATATACCGCTGGTCATCCTCAGGAAACGGCCGATCCTCCCCGGTCTCACTCGCCGCCAACCCCAAATCATAAAAAATCTCCGAGCAAGGCCCACAAGGCCCGGTATCGCCCATCTGCCAGAAGTTATCCTTCATCCCCATGCCAAAGATCCGCTCCTTCGGCACGCCCGTAGCAATCCACAACTGCTCCGCCTCGTCGTCTCTCGGAACCGACTCGTTTCCCTCAAACACCGTCACATACAACCGGTCCTTATCAATCCCAAACCATTTATCCGAAGTCAGCAGCTCCCAAGCAAACGCAATCGCGTCCTTCTTGAAGTAATCCACAAACGAAAAATTCCCCAGCATCTCAAAGAACGTATGGTGCCGCCGCGTGAACCCAACATTCTCCAAATCATTATGCTTACCCCCCGCACGCACGCACTTCTGCGACGACCCCGCCCGCGAGTACCCCCGCGTCTCCGCCCCCAGAAACACATCCTTAAACTGATTCATCCCCGCATTCGTAAACAGCAGCGTCGGGTCATTCACCGGCACCAACGACGACGAGTGCACCCTCCGATGCCCCTTACCCTCAAAAAACCGCAGAAAGTCTTCCCGAATCTGATTCCCACTAAGGTTGCGCATAGACTTCCAAGTTTACCTTCTTTGTCGCCCGCGAATATTCTCCACCCTGTGCGCCGCTAACCGCCGCCACGCGAAGCCTCCCACCGTCCGCGCAGGACCAGGACCAAAAAACTTCCCCGAAACACAGCCATACAAGCTAACGTCATAGAGACCAGCATGAGTTTGCTCCTCTCACCCCACGCG
>JBAVDD010000002.1:0-5088 GCA_049587035.1 Acidobacteriaceae bacterium
TATCCAATCTCGAACGCCGCCGTATCCTCCGCGTCCGAGCCATGAATCGCATTCTCGCCAATCGAAGCAGCGAACATCTTGCGGATCGTTCCCTCTTCAGCCTTAGCCGGATCGGTGGCACCCATCAGCTTGCGCAGATCGGCAATCGCATTCTCCTTCTCCAGCACCATCGGAAAGATAGGCCCCGAGCTCATGAACTCCGTCAGCTCACCAAAAAACGGCCGCGCCGCATGCACGTGATAGAACCCCTCGGCCTGAGCCTTGGAGATAGAAATCTTCTTGATCGAAACAATCTTGAATCCTGCCTTCTCAATCTCGGCAAGGATAGCTCCGGCATCGCCCTTCTTAACGGCGTCCGGCTTGATGATGCTGAAAGTACGCTGTGACACGAGAATCTCCTGGGCTGCAGTTCCCATGCAATGTGCTTGCATTTAAGCAGCTCTATCAGTGTAAATGGACGGAGCAATTCAAGCGACGGCCCGCGTAGTGGCCTTTGCGGTTGCCTTTGCCTTTTTGGTTTGTCATCCCGCAGGGATCTGCAGTTCCCCTCCACTTCGCTAAAGCCACCCGGCCGCCACAAAGGAGCCCCAATGCCGCAGGACAAAACCACTCCCCAAAAAATCAACATCCACCATCCCATACCCATCCTGCGCGTAGAAAACCTCGCTCGCAGCCTCGACTACTACACCCGCATCCTCGGCTTCGAGATCCCCTGGCAGATGCCCCACTACGCCTCCGTCCGCCGCGACAAATTCTCCCTGATGCTCTGTGAAGGCGGCCAAGGCCACTCCGGCACATGGGTTTGGATCCCCGCCGACGTCGAAGCCCTCTACATCGAATGGACTGCAAGCGGAGCCAACATCCTGCAAGGCCCCACCAACTTCCCCTGGGGCTCCCGCGAACTCCAGGTCCTCGACCCCGACAACCACCGCCTCCGCTTCGCCAACGACCTGAAACCCGGCGAACCCATGGGCGACTTCATCGACTAAGCTTCAGTGCCGCCAACTCGTCTGGCCTGCATCCTTCGGCGCCGTTCGGTAGAAAAATCTACCGACGCCGAAGCTTGGACAAGTCTTCGAGCATGGCTGTGTACCACCGTAAGTGTGCTAAGAAAGTCTCCCGAGTCAGTCCCTCAGTAGCAGGCATTAAACTCGATATTCTTGCCTTGGCACGTTCGAACGTATCGGTCATTAGCTGTACTTCACTCATGTTTCCACCTCCTCCCTATTATTGGTCACTTGTCAATGGTCATCACTTTCGCCCGAGACTGCCCAATACGAACCGTTTGCTGCAGGCAAGGTTTATGGATTAACAACCCACCACCTATGCCTGCACCTCAGTAGCGCCAGCTACTAAGATCCGCCCCCTTCGGCGCAGTCTTCTCCATCCGCTCCAAAATCTGCGGCACATACATCTGGTTGTAGTGCATCCGCGAATAAGCATTCGTCAACTTCGGATCGCCATTCCAGCAATGCTCCGCCCGAGGCCCATACTTCACCTCGCCCTCATAAGGAACCCCAAACCCCGGCGTCCCTGTCTTATCCAAAAAGTCCTGCATCAGGTACACCGCATCATTCAAAAAGTAAGTGTCATCCGACCCCACATAGATATGCAGCTTCCCCTGCAGCTCAGGCCCCAACCTCCCCCAATCCTTCTGCAACATCGCATCCAGATCATAGTGGTCATGCCAGTAAGCAGCAGTCTTGTGATCAATCACGCCAGTAGTCTTATCAAAGATCGGCTGCGGATACCCATCCTTCCCCTCAGGCGAGTACACCGCCTGCCAGATATCAAACTGATCGCCCGACCGCCCATGATCACCCAGCGCCGCTTCGTACGCAACGTTATCCCGCATCGAGATCAGCGTCTGTCCCAGGTAATTCCGCATCGCCGGCTGCTCCACCCGCTTGTTCACGCCCTGCAGATAAAACAAATTGTCCTGGTCATACAAGTCCGCGGTCTCAAACGCATGAAAGTCCACCGGATCGGGGCAAGCCACAAACGCGCCGTTGTAATCCTCCGGATAAAACATCTGCACCGCCAGCGACTCCCACCCACCCGTAGACCCCCCATACAAAAACCGAGCCCAGCCCGCGCCAATCCCGCGAAACTTCTTCTCAATCGCCGGAATCAACTCCGTCTCAATCGCATCCCCATAAGGCCCCAAATTCGCCGAGTTCACCGCATAGCTGTCGTCATAGTAAGGATTCGCATGCTGCAGCTTCACAATCAGCATCCGCGGAGTCCCCGGCTTAATCCACTCCAGATAATTCTTGTAAGCCTCCTCCTGCTGAATCCGGTTATACCCCGCCAGGTGAAACCGTTCCGAATAATCCGGCTTCAGATTCGGATCAGGCGGCGTCGTCCGAAAATCATCGAAGTCCGCGACAAAGTGATCCTCGGCAACCATCAGCGGAAAGTGCGCCGCCGGATGCTCATCAAACCCCCAAGGCACCATCACCACCGCCGACAGATACATCGGCGTCCCCCAGAACTTCGTCAACAGCGCACTCTGAATCCGTATGTGCCGAATGTACTTCGTATCCACCTCCGGCTTGATCGCCGGCATCACCAAATCCATCGAGATCGTCAGCCGAGTCCCCGGCCCCACATGCACCCTAACCGGCTTCGAATACAAATTCCCCGGCGCCAAACTCCACTGCTTCCCCTCACCCCGATCCGCCGACAACTTCACCACGCTCCCATCCCCCCGATGGAACGTCTCATACACATTCAGCACCGCCTGCACGTAGTAATCCCCCGGCGGCACATCCTTCAAACCAGCCCGCGGATACCCAGCCACTCCCGCCCCATCGCCCATCACCACCACCTGCCCCGGCTTCATCCCATCGACAGTAACCCCAAACACCTGTGCCGACTTCATCGTGTCATCAATCTGCATCCGAGGCTCTGAACCAGCATCAGTCGACAGCAACACCATCAACCGCCCATCCAGCGCCTTCCCCGAAACCGCCGCCGGAAACCGCACCGCAACCGTCTGCCCGCACGCAAAAACCGGCGCAGACAAACACACCAACACACCCATCAGCAATGTACGCATACGAGAGTATAAGGCCTTCCCCTAACGCAACGACATCACAGACGACACCCCGCCCGGCACCATTCCCGCCAACACCATAACCCGCACTACCACTCGCGATTCGCGCATAAAATGCACTATACGGACACCCCACGAGTCCATTCGCGCCCGTCCGCGTCCAACTTAACCTAAGGAAGGAGACCTATGCGTCGCATGTCATGGATATGGGCAGTAGGCTCCGCCGCCTGGACCTTCGACGCCATCGTCAACCTCTACTACCACGACCGCCCCCACGCCGAACTAGCCTTCATGGTAGCCGTAATGTTCGCCATAGCCTGGGCCTACTACTCCCGCCAACCCACCCGCTAACCAGGCCTTCTCTACTCTCTGATCTTCTACTTCCCCATCACCCGCTGCATCGTCTCGCCAATCTCCGCCGGCGACACCACCACATGGATCCCGGCAGCCCGCATAGCCTCCATCTTGCTCTCGGCCGTTCCCTCACCCCCAGAGATAATCGCGCCAGCATGCCCCATCCTTCGTCCCGGAGGAGCCGTCTGCCCGGCAATAAATCCGACCACCGGCTTCTTCACATGCTCCTTCACAAATTCCGCGGCAGCCTCTTCAGCGGTCCCGCCAATCTCGCCAATCATAATGATGGCCTCAGTATCCGGATCATCATTCAGCAACCGCAGCGCATCGATGTGTGAAGTCCCCACAATCGGATCGCCCCCAATTCCAATAGCAGTAGACTGCCCAATCCCCCGCTGCGTCAGCTGATACACCGCCTCATACGTAAGCGTCCCCGACCGCGAAACAATCCCCACCGACCCCTCCTTATGAATCCGCCCCGGCATAATCCCAATCTTGGCCTTCCCTGGCGAAATCACCCCCGGGCAATTAGGCCCAATCAGCCGTGACTTAGACTTGCGAACCACCTCCCAAACCTTCACCATATCCAGCACCGGGATCCCCTCGGTGATGCAAACCACCAGCGGAATCCCCGCTGCCGCAGCCTCCAGCACGCCATCCGCAGCCGCCGGCGGTGGCACAAAGATCATCGTCGCATTCGCGCCCGTCTCCTTCACTGCCTCTTCGACAGTGTTGAACACCGGCCAACCCTCAAACGTAGTCCCGCCCTTACCCGGCGTCACGCCACCGACAACCTTCGTCCCATACTCCGCACAACCCTTGGCATGAAACGACCCCTCACGCCCCGTAATCCCCTGCACAATAAGCCGCGTTCCCTTACCTACTAATACTGACATTTTGCTCTCCTGGATCAGCCTACGCAACCCTGTGGTCTAATCTTTTCAATTCGTAGCCTACTTCGCACCAATCCGTAACCTTTTGCATGGTGGGATGTCCCGTCCATGCAATTACAGTGTCACCTCGTCGGCGAATCTGCATGATAGATAGTCTTGATGAGACCGCTTCGCTGCAGCTCGCGAAATTAGCCCACGCTTTTTCACAACCCACTGTTTTGCCGTAGAGAATCAAAAAAGAGGGTTTATTAATATTCATTTTCTCAACCACATTCCGTATGCGTGTATTTAGAAACTCGTCTCGTTCGCGCTTAACAATTAAGCTGTGCGCAGCCAAGCCGCTTAATTCGATGACGCAGGTCTTTCCACCATGACGGCCCCAGTGTTCGCGCTGATATAGCCATTGATCTTCTTCACCAGCTTCTTTTCCCTCAAAGCCCAGCGTTGCCGCAATTAGTCTTCTCCATGTGCTTTGTAAATTTGGCTTACCGGAGGGCTTTTTCTGCTCGCTGTGCCACCTAGGCTCGTATATCTCTTTATGGAACTTTTTGCTGTCATCGAGATCTAAACGCCCAAGTTTCTGCCATGCTGCACAACGTGCTTTGAGTGTGTCGGGTCCATTCTTCGACATACCTTGCTCCGGACCCAAAAACCAATATGGCCCCTCCCAGCAGCCATACCCATAACTATTTGCTGCCATATCTCGACATTGCTGATCCATTGTGGGCACCTAATGAACTATCCCTTCGCCGCAGCAACCGCCAGATCCGCAGCCTCTTCCAT
>JBAVDD010000003.1:0-4498 GCA_049587035.1 Acidobacteriaceae bacterium
GAGGTGGAGCTGGCTGTTTTGGCCGCTACTTTTTGCACCTGCATCGTGTTTTTCCCCGTCATCCTACTGGTAGGGGTGAGCAAGTATCTCTTTACGGCGCTTGCCATGGCAGTCGTTTTGGCCATGCTCGCGTCGTTTGTTGTCGCCATGACGGTAGTGCCACTGTTCTGTGCCAAGTTCATTCGTTTGGACCCGGAGCATGGTCATTCCGCAATACCGGATGACACAGCGACCCCGGCTGTTGAAGAGGTAATTGCAGAACAGCTCGTGAAACGTCATGGGATCTTCCGTCGTATTGTTATTGGCTTCAACCGATTATTTGAACGGCTCCAAAATATTTACGAGAGAGCCCTTGCAGTCTGTATGGATCGTCCCGCCGTATCTGCCTGGTGTTTCGCTGCGTTTGTACTCATTGGTTGCGCGTTCTTACCTCTTCTTGGAGTAGCATTTTTCCCGCGCACGGATCCAGGCCAGTTCGTAGTCGACATCAAGGCCCCTCCGGGGACCAGACTTGAAGTGACGGATCAGTACGTCGCAATGATGGAGAAGGAGATCCGGCAGGTCGTATCAAAAGACGACATGAACATGATCGTTTCCAATATCGGAATCACTCCCGATCTCTCCGCCATCTACACCAGCAACTCTGGGATGCATACAGGCTTCATTCAGGTGAGTCTCAAGCCAGATCACAAGACCAGCAGCTTCGTCTACATGAAGCGCCTGAGGCAGAAATTCGCTACGGACTTTCCGCAGATTGGAACCTACTTCCAAACCGGCGGTCTGGTTGATGCCGTCGTGAATCAGGGCAAGCCAGCGCCGATCGATATCCGTGTCGGAAGCACGAATATGAGAGCTGGGTACGACTTTGCTCAGCAGATAGCACAAAAAATACGCAACCTGCCTTCCGTCGGAGACGTGCTGGTCCCCCAGGATCTCGACTACCCGGGCCTTGAACTCAATATCAATCGAGAGAATGCTGCGCTGCTGGGTATCTCCCCGAAGGCGGCAATCGACAACGTGATCACTGCCCTGACCTCAGACGCTATGGTCGCGCCCAGCTTCTGGGTAGATCCCAAATCCGGGAACAACTACATGCTCACGGTTCAGTATCCGGATAATGAGATTAAAACGCTCAATGATTTTGAACAGATACCCCTTCGATCGCCCGACGGCAAAGAAACGACGCCCCTCGAATCAATCGCGTCCATCAAGCAAATTGACACTCCAACCGAAGTCGACCACTATCAACTTCGCCGCAGCTTCGACGTGTATGTAATGCCCAGGGCAGAGGACCTGGGGCGTCCAAGCAGTGAGATTAATCGAGTATTGGCAGGCATGAAAGTACCGCACGGCGTTACCGTCCATATAGGCGGTTCTATTGCTGACATGCACGATTCGTTCAAGAGTTTCGGTCTTGGTTTCGTACTTGCCGTAATTCTTGTTTACCTCATCCTCATGGCCCAGTTTGCTTCCTTCTCCGATCCCTTCATTATTCTGCTGGCAATTCCTCCAGGGATTCCCGGAGTAATCCTCTTTCTTCTGGTTACAGGAACTACGTTGAACGTCATGTCTCTAATGGGTGTCATCATGATGACCGGAATAGCTGTTTCGAACAGCATCCTGATCGTCGAGTTCGTAGGGACCTTAAGAGGAAAAGGTCATTCCATCAAAGACGCTTTGACGGAAGCATGCAAAGTGCGTCTAAGACCGATTCTGATGACCACCATCGCTACAATTCTCGGCCTAATTCCCATGGGGCTCGCACTCGAGCCCGGCAGCGAACAATACGCGCCTCTCGCAAGAGCTATCCTCGGCGGCCTCACTGTCTCGGTCATCATGACCGTCTTCCTCGTACCGATAGCGTATCTGCTTATCCATCGCAAGGAAGCAGACGCTGAAGCGGCTGCGGAGGTATCCCATGTGTAAGTGGTGCCTGGTTCTAATACTGCTCTTCCCTTCTTCGCCTCTGCTTCTCTCTCAGATAAAGCAAGCTCCGCTTCCCAACGCGCCACAGCAGATGATGGTCTTCTCGCTGCCGCCAGATGCAGGACCAGGAGCAGAGACTCTAACGCGCCAGGAAGCAGAACAACTCGCGCTAAAGAATAATCCTGGCGTTAGCGTCGCCATGCTGATTGCACTTGCCCAAAAGCAAGTTACAAGAGAAACCCGTGCTGCAGAGCTTCCTGGCATCACCGGCAACGGTGCGGCGGTTGGAGCGGAACAGGCCAGCCGCCTATCCTCTTTGGGGCTTACCTCTTCGCGTTTGCTCAATCATGTGGGCGCTGGCGTAGAACTCAGTCAACTAATTACAGACTTCGGCCGCACACACAACTTGATCGCTTCTTCTTCGCTTCAGGCAAAAGCTGCCGCGCAAAGTGCTGAGGCCACGCAGGAAGACATCGTCTTCGCCGTGGATCTCGCGTTCTATGAAGCTTTGGAGGCTCAGGCCACATTACAAGTGGCGCAGAGTACAGCGAAGGAACGTCAGAACGTCGCGGACCAAATCGATGCTCTCACGAGCAGCAAGCTCAAATCGACGCTCGACCAGAGCTTTGCTCACGTCGCTCTTTCGCAGGCACGCCTACTCGTGCTCGACTCGCAGAATCAGGAGAATGCCGCGATGGCGGCCCTGAGCGATATACTCGGAACCACTAACGATATGGAGTACCTCCTGGTGGACGATGCAGCCATTCCTGCGCCGCCCGCGGACTCCGCCCAAGCCCTCATAGCAATCGCGCTTAAGCAACGACCCGATCTCCAGGCACAGCAACTCGCCCATCAAGCCGATGTCCGATTCAGCCGTGCTCAGCATGAACAGTTGTTGCCGACCATTTCCGCCCAGGGGACCGTCGGAGCGACGCCCGTTGGCTCCAATACGTATTACCTGCAGAACTGGTATGGAGCTGCTGGAGTCAATGTCCAGGTGCCCATTTTCGATGGGTTTAAGTTTCGTGCGGAAGCAGCCGAAGCGGACTTGAGAGCAAAGGCTTCCGATGAGAAAAGCCGCCAGCTGATCGATCACATCGTTCGGGATGTAAGAACCGCATGGCTAAGCATGATGACCGCTAAGGATCGCATGCTCGTTACAGCTGAGCTCCTCAAGGAGGCGAATACCTCCCTCGACCTTGCGCAAACACGGTATCAGCTCGGGCTCAGTTCCATCGTGGAGTTAAGTCAAGCACAGCTAGTACAGACCCAAGCTCAAATACAGGATGCAAACGCGCGTTTTGAGTATGAAGCCGACCTCGCAACATTGCGCTTCCAAAGTGGTTCGCGCCCCTAGCCCCATTGGAGATGCAAGCGATGGCCCAGATACACATCAATCGAATACTGTTCGCGACAGATTTTCTAGAGAGCTCTAGGCTGGCCCTGGATTACGCTGTCGCACTTGCGAATCACTTCCAAGCCACCATCGAGATGCTTCATGTACTGGAGCTCTCCGTCGCTGCCGCCGAGGCCGAGACCCTGGGGCAAAAGCAGAGTCATATGCGCCACATGGCCGTTGAGCGCATCAATTCCCTGGCGGAAGGCGTTAGGCGCTTAGGGATAACCGTAGAGGTACGTATCGAGGATGGCATACCGGCCAATGTCATCCTGGCCGCAACAAAGAGTGATCACATTGATCTTCTCGTTCTTGGCATCCACGGCGTCCATCGTGGTATCGACCATCTGCTTATTGGCTCGAATACCGAAAGAATCTTACTTGCAGCCACCTGCCCAACCCTAACGGTGGGCGCTCACGTCTTATCCGGGGTCGATATCCATTTACACTTTGATGAGATCATTTATTTCTCCGACTTCACTCCAGAAGCGGCCGCTGCAGCTGCCTACGCGGTTTTCTTCAGCAAGGAGTTTCACGCACCAATCGAAGTATGCCAGCTATCACCCCGAGCCTCAGAAAGCGGTGAGCGTGTGCAGCAGAAGTTGGTGGATGAGTACTGCAACAGCATGAAACGAGCCTTGGACGGTGAAGATTCCGAATGGTGCAAGCCTGCATTCCACTTGGAACGCGGCATGGAGACTGATCAGATGATCGAGCGAGCGCAAAATCAACATGCTGGGTTGATCATTCTCGGCGTCCGAACCGCGTCTCAGCTTGCCCGCCATCTTCACACCAGCTTCGCATATCGCTTGCTCGCAGGAGCGACATGCCCCGTCCTCTCCATAAGCAGAGCTGGCGCTGAGACTGACGAGGGCAAAGTATGAGTGTGCTCGTCTTCAGTTTTCTGCTGTTCATCACTTCGTTCGCAGCTGGTCTTCTGGGAGCCCTCACGGGTTTAGGTGGTGGAGTTGTTATTGTTCCAGTCCTGGCGCTACTGTTTGGCGTGGATATTCGCTACGCCATAGGGGCTTCCATCGTGTCCGTCATTGCGACATCCTCCGGTGCCGCGGTGGCCTACGTTCGTGAAGGTCTCTCGAACATTCGCATTGGCATGTTCTTGGAGGTGGCAACCACAGTGGGTGCTGTGCTCGGCGCTTATCTGACAGCGAAGATCTC
>JBAVDD010000004.1:0-6526 GCA_049587035.1 Acidobacteriaceae bacterium
CCGCTCAGCGACGCCGCAGTAGAAGACATCACGCACAAGGTGCCTGCGAAGGTCGCCAAAGTGGACAAGACCGAAGCCGAATGGCGCCAGCAGCTCACCCCCGAGCAATACCATGTTCTACGCGAAAAGGGCACCGAGCGCCCCTTCACCGGCGCCCTCGTCAACAACCACGACGACGGCATGTACCACTGCGCCGCCTGCAACGCTCCGCTCTTCAAGTCCGGCACCAAGTTCGAATCCGGCTCCGGCTGGCCCAGCTTCTTCGAGCCCGTCACTCCCGAAGCCGTCCAACTCCACGAAGACAACACCCACGGCATGCGCCGCGTAGAAGCAACCTGCGCCAACTGCGGTGGCCACCTCGGCCACGTTTTCCCCGACGGCCCCAAGGACAAAACCGGCGAGCGCTACTGCATCAACTCCGCCTCCCTGGCCTTCGAGAAGCAGTAAGCTCTTAGCTTCTAGCTCTTAAAGCAAACACGACGATGCCCCGGTAGCCAAAGCAGCCGGGGCATCGCCCTATAAAAAGCTAAAAGCTAGAAGCTAACGGCTAGAAGCTAGCCCTTAACAACCTTCCCAGCCTTGATGCAGCTGGTGCAAACCTTCACCCGCTTGGTTCCGCCGCCCGAGGGCGCAGCAGCCTTCACCGACTGCAAATTCGGGTTCCAGCGCCGACGCGTTACGTTGTGCGCGTGCGAGATGTTGTTACCAAACTGCGGTCCCTTGCCGCAAAGCTCACATACCTGTGCCATGACATCACTCCAAAGATCAAAACTTGTTCCGCAAAACTCCCAGAGAACTCCACGCGCATCGAGAATGTCAGCGAACCTTGCTCGCTCGTACTCCCTGAAACATCTGCGGGGTGAGTGGTAGGCACGAGCGGATTCGAACCGCTGACCTCTACCGTGTCAAGGTAGCGCTCTAACCAACTGAGCTACGCGCCTCTGGTGCGTCTTATCAGTGTACCCGACCCACACCCCAGCCGCAACCCTTTACCCCTGCGCCTGCCCCTTCGGCGTCACCACATCCACCGGCTCGCTCATCCGCCGAATCACAATCCACGCATACTCCGCCGCGCTCACCGGAGCCAGCACCGCAATCGACCACAGCAGCACCGTCCGCAGCTCCTCCAGCCCCGACCGCGGAAACACCTCGCACGTCATCACTGTCAGCACGCCCAGAATCTGCACCAGCGTATTCACCTTGCCCAGTCTGCTCGGCCGGAAGTCCCTGAGCGTATTCGTCGCAAACAGCAGCGTCGCAATCAGCAGAATCCCAATATCCCGGCTCAGCACCAGCACGGTAACAAACCGCGGAATCGCCTCCACATGCGTCAACACCACAAACATCGTGCTCAGCAGCAGTTTGTCCGCAATCGGATCCAGGTAAAGCCCCAAAGTCGTCCGCTGTTGCAGCGCCCGCGCCAGCAGCCCATCCAGCCCATCGCTCACCCCCGCCACCCACAGCAGCGCAAACGCAATCCCCCAATGCCGATTCAGAATCGTGATCACCAGGAACGGCAGCACGAATAACCGCAGCATCGTCAGCAGGTTGGGTGCGGCCCGAAATTGTCGAAAAGCAGTCACAAACGCTCGAAAACCGTTAGGACGTCACGTCCGGGGATACGTTATATTAACCGATCTTCCGGTGAGAATCGCCAGCCGATTTCCCCCTCGAATCCCCTCCCCATCCGTCCCCGAATTCCGACCAAATCGGTCTTGCTTCGCATCCTGCAATTACGTACAATAACGATGGCGGAACTTTGCGCGATCGTCTGCTTTACGCCGCTCCCGCCCACACTCTTCATGCTCAGGCTCACCAAAAAAGCGGACTACGGCCTAATGGCCCTCAAGTACCTCGCCGAGCAGGCCGACCTCGCCGACAAAGCCGGCGCCGCCCTCCATCTCTCCGGCGCGCGCTCCGCAAAGGACATCGCCGAGGCCTACCACATCCCTCCGCAGCTCCTCGCCAAGATCCTCCAAACCCTCGCCCGCGCCGGCATCCTCGTCTCCCACGCCGGCACCAACGGCGGTTACTCCCTGGCCCGCGCGGCCTCCAGCATCTCCACCTTCGAAGTCATCCGCGCCATCGACGGCCCTCTTTTCATCACCAGTTGCATCACCATTCACGGTCCCTGCGACCTCGCCGGTCATTGCACCATCAAAGAACCGTTGCGCAAAGTTAACGACAGCATCACCAACCTGCTCTCGGGCATCAGCATAGCCGACCTAACCGAACCCGTAGACCATCTCCCCGCCGCCATGGCCGGCGGCCTCGTAACCATCGAACGCTAACGAGCACTAACGACTTAACTACTTACTACTTACTACTTACTACTTACTACTTACTACTTACTTATAGGCGACCACGCCACACTTTAGGAGCAAGCAAATGGCTGAAACATTAGGAATGAACGTAACCCAGTCGACCCACCCTCTTCCCGCAGGCGTCAAGCTGCCCATCTACATGGACAACCACGCCACGACCCCGCTCGACCCGCGCGTCCTCGAAGCGATGATGCCCTACCTCACGGGCATCTTCGGCAACGCCGCATCGCGCAACCACTCCTTCGGCTGGGAAGCCGAGCAGGGCGTTGAAAAAGCCCGCGAACAGATCGCCCGCCTAGTCGGTGCCACCGCCAAAGAAATCATCTTCACCTCCGGCGCCACCGAAGCCACCAACCTCGCCATCAAGGGCGTGGCTGAGATGTACAAGGAGCGCGGCAACCACATCATCACCCAGGTCACCGAGCACAAAGCAACCCTCGACACCTGCAAGCGTCTCGAAAAATCCGGCTTCCGCGTCACCTTCCTCCCCGTCCTCGCCGATGGCCTCATCGACCTCGAAGACCTCGAGCGCGCCATCGTCACCGAAGGCCCCGACAAGACCATCCTCGTCTCCATCATGTACGCCAACAACGAAATCGGCGTCATCCAGCCTGTCCAGGCCATCGGCAAGCTCTGCCACGAGAAGGGCATCATCTTCCACTGCGACGCCGTTCAGGCCGTAGGCAAGATCCCCGTCAACGTCCTCACCGACAACATCGATCTCATGAGCATCAGCGGCCACAAGATCTACGGCCCCAAAGGTGTCGGAGCTCTCTACGTCCGTCGCCGCAACCCCCGCGTCCAGCTGGCCGAGCAGATCAACGGCGGCGGCCACGAGCGCGGCATGCGCAGCGGAACCCTCAACGTCCCCGGCATCGTAGGCCTCGGCGCAGCCTGCGAGATCTGCGGCGAAGAGATGGCCACCGAATCCAAGCGTGAGATCGAACTCCGCGACTACCTCAAGCACAAGCTTGAGTCCGCGCTCGACTACACCCAGGTCAACGGCAACATGTTGCACCACCTCCCTGGCAACCTCAACATGAGCTTCATCTACGTAGAAGGTGAGAGCCTCCTGATGGGCATCAACGACATCGCGGTAAGCTCCGGCTCAGCCTGCACCTCGGCCACGCTCGAGCCCAGCTACGTCCTCAAGGCCCTCGGCCTCGGCGACGACGTAGCCCACAGCTCCATCCGCTTCGGCCTCGGCCGTTTCAACACCAAAGCCGAAGTAGACTACGTAGCCGACAAGATCATCGACGTAGTCCAACACCTCCGCGAGCTCTCGCCTCTCTACGAGATGGTCAAAGAAGGCATAGACCTAAGCAAAATAGAATGGGCCGCCCACTAATCCGCGGATATATCGGGGATTATTCCAGACACTAAATTTCGCACCAGCCAGGTCGAAGAAGAGTGTAATGTTCATGATGATGCCGAACGGTGACAATCTCGTCTTCGATGCGCCTGCATACAGCACTATGCAGGCGTCTCACTATGTCGGTGTTCCGTATGCAACTCTTCGTCACTGGACAGGGCCTGAGGGTCTCATCAGGACGCCGAAGCCAAATAACTTGTCGTTCAACAATCTCACCGAAGCCCACATCTTGAAGGCGATGCGACGCAAGCACAAGCTGCCCTTACAGCGCATTCGGAAAGCGCTCAAACAGCTTTCCGAACTGAGACAGACAGCCCACCCTCTACTCGAAGAAAGTTTCGAGACGGATGGCGTCAGTCTCTGCATTCGCGATGCAGGCCAGGTCGTAAATCTCTCCAAGAAGCTACAGACTGAGATTGAGGAATTCGTTGCGTTATACCTTCAACGAATTGAGCGCGACGTCCACGGCCGAGCTTTCAAGTTTTACCCATTCGTCGCGCGCGACGAAGCAAACGAGCCTCGCCACATCAGCATTAGTCCGACGGTATCCTTTGGTCGCCCGGTGTTGGCTGGAACCGGGATCACAACAGCAATCGTTGCTGGCCGCTTCGCGTCCCGCGATTCGCTGGCCGATCTTGCGAGAGAGTACTCCGTGGACGAGCAGGTTCTTGAGGACGCAATTCGATGGGAGATGCTGAGGGGCAAGGCAGCGTAGAGCAGCCCGTCATTTTCTTGGACGAAAATCACTGCGGCAATAAGCATCTTCACGCAGCCCTCGACGCTTCCGGCGTCCGGTACGAGAAGCACTTGGACCACTTCCCTCGCGGCATTGAAGATACTGCATGGATACCAGTAGTCGCTGCTAACGGGTGGGTGCTACTCACATCTGACGCACGCATCCGCTACAACTCCTTAGAGAAGAATGCCGTAAGAGCCAACAGACTGCGCATGTTCTACTTCACGCGAAATGACATTGCAGGTGCTGAGATGGGAGTGGCGCTATCCAAAGCTATTCCGAAGATGATTGCGTTGTGCCATGTTCAGCGTCCACCTTTTGCCGCCTCAATTAGCAGAGGCGGAGATGTGACCCTGAGGAACATATTCGAATAGGCATTGCACTCATGCACGTGCCGCGCTAGCCTGCCCATTCCGAAGGCTGAGCCCGGCAGGTTAAACTAGAACCATGCCCGCAACCATCATCGACGGCCGCAAGCTATCCAACGAAGTAGTAGCCACCGCCATCGAGAAAGCCTCTCATCTCCCCCGCCGCCCCGGCCTGGGCGTAATCATCGTAGGCGACGACCCCGCCAGCCACATCTACGTCCGCGGAAAGAAACGCCGCGCCGAAGAAGCCGGCTTCCTCACCGAGATCATCTATCTCCCCGCCGACACCACCGAGCACGCAGTCCTCGAAGCCGTAGAATCCCTCAACCACCGCAACGACATAGACGGTGTCCTCGTCCAGCTCCCTCTCCCCGACCCCATCAGCACCCTCCGCGTCATGGCCGCCGTCGATCCCGCCAAAGACGTCGACGGCCTCCACACCATCAACGCCGGCCATCTCGCCCAGGGCTCCGACGGCCTCATCCCCTGCACCCCTCTCGGCTGCATGACCATCATCAAGTCCATCCTCCCCGACCTCACCGGAGCCCACGCCGTCGTCATCGGCAACTCCAACATCGTCGGCAAACCCATGGCCTCGCTCCTCCTCGCCGAGTGGGCAACCGTAGTCCAGACCCACATCCACACCCGCGACATCGAAGCCATCTGCCAAACCGCCGACGTCCTCGTAACCGCCGTAGGCAAACCCGGCCTCGTCCGCGGCAGTTGGATCCGCCCCGGCTCCGTAGTCATCGACGTAGGAACCACCCGCGTCCTCGGCCCCGACGGCAAGTTCCACGTCCGCGGAGACGTAGCCTTCGAAGAAGCCCTCCCCATCGCAGGAGCCATCACCCCAGTCCCTGGCGGTGTAGGTCCCATGACCATAGCCTGCCTCCTCTCCAACACAGTAAAAGCCTCTACCCACCGCCAGGCCCACCACCACTAGCCTCACAGCCGCCCCACCACGCCCGCCCCACACGCCTCGTGAGTCATTTTCCCCACCCCAGACGCCTACAGAAGTATAAGATCCTCACGGCATCTCAGAGGCGTTCATGACCCACCGCTGTTCCATGCTCCTCACCATAGCTGCTCTTGCCCTCGCCCGCGCGGCCGTAGCGCAGTCCACCACCGTCGTCCCCATCGTTGACCCGGCCTACAACATCAGGGCCTTCAACATCTCCATCCCAGCCAACTGGAAGCTACAGGGCACCGTCCTCCCGGGCCCCGAGTGCAGCCGCGTCCCCATCCCCGTATTCCGCGCCTACTCACGTGACGGCCTCTCCGAGATGCGTCTCATGCCAGCCTTCAACTGGACCTTCCACCCCAACAATCACGCCTTCCACGGCGTCAGCGGCTGCCTCAACTACACCGGCCCCATGACCGCCGCCCAGTTCCTCGACAAGTTCGAGGAGATGCTCGGGACCCATGGCATGCAGGTCATCGGTCCCATGCCGGTCGGTTCAGCCTACGAGCAGCGTGTCGTCAAGATCGCCGACAACATGTCGCATATCGCTCCCAACATCCACGGCAGCACTACCGCCGCCGCTGTCCGCGTCGAAACCCGCAACGGCACCTTCATCATCGAGCAGCGCCTGCGTGCCTACGTCGAGTGCCGCATCTTCACCAGTGGCCCCGACATCAACGGTGGCGGCTGCTCTGCCCACGTCGATATCGAGCGCGCTCCCAAAGGCAAGTTCGACGCCGTCTGCGCCCTCGTCGACGCCCACGA
>JBAVDD010000005.1:0-1672 GCA_049587035.1 Acidobacteriaceae bacterium
TCGATGACGAAGCCGAAGCGCAGGCGGTCATAAGCGTTGCCGAGCGCGCCTCCGAGAATGAGCGCCAACGCAACCGACGTTGCAGTGATGGTACGGCCAAGCTTCAGCAACACAACCAGTACGGCTACCGCTGCCAGCAAAGAGAAGGCAAGCAGCATCCAGCGTACGCGCCCGGGCGAAGCTGAATCGTTGAACAAACTGAAGGCCGCGCCGGGGTTCTCCACATGACTGATAGCGAAAACGTGGGCAATCACCACCACATGACTGCCCAGCTCAATCCGGGTCGATACCAGCCATTTCGTGATTCGATCCGCAGCTATGACGATGAGCGAAAGCAGCAGCAGCCAGCCCCTGGAATCCTTCTTAATGTTGGTCATGCGAGGGGTTTGCTTTCTTCCGGTGGAACCCCCATCTGATCGAGCGCTGCGGAGCAGCGTTCGCAGACCGTAGGCCAACGCCAATCCTCACCCACGTGCACGGAGTAGTTCCAGCACCGCTCGCACTTGGCGCCATCGGCCAGTAGAGTGGTCGCGATGATCTGCTGCGACGGCCCGGTCAGCACTTCCACCTGGGAGACGTTCAACAGCTCTTTCAAGCTGTCGCGGTAGCGCTCGAGCAGGGCGCCCATCGCCTGCGGAACCTCCAGCAGCAGCCGGGCATCGAGAGCCTTGCCAATCTGCTTCGCCTGGCGCGCCTCTTCCAGGCTTTTCAAGGCCTCGTCGCGAATCGAAAGCAAAGTCGCCCAGTCCTCCATAAGCTTCGTATCGATGTTTGCCGCGAGGCTCTCAGGCGTTGGGAAAAGCTCCAGATGCACGCTGGGCATGCGGTTGGACATCTCTGGCATGTAGTGCCAGATCTCGTCCGCGGTAAAGCTGAGCAGCGGCGCCACCAGGCGGACCAGCGCCTCGGCGATCATCCACAAGACCGTTTGCGCCGAACGGCGGTCAGGATTCTGCGGCGCGAACGTATAGATCCGGTCTTTGACCGCATCGATATAGAGCGCGCTCAATTCGGACACGGCAAACTCATTCAGCGCGTGGTAAATGCGGTGGAATTCAAAGTCCTCATACCAGCGTAGGACCTTCTCCGTGAGTTCCCGCGTGCGGGTCAGCATGTACTGATCGAGCGGGCGCATTTGTTCCCAGGCGACCGCGTGCTTTTCCGGCTCAAAGCCGTTGAGATTGCTCAGCAGGAAGCGGAATTTATTGCGCAGGCTACGGTAAGTTTCCGAAACCCGCTGCATCAGGTTCTCGCTGGCGGCCACATCTTCGCGGAAGTCGACCGACGCGACCCACAGACGGACAATCTCCGCCCCCAGGCGTTGCGCAATGTCGACCGGATCCACGCCATTGCCCAGGCTCTTCGACATGGCGCGGCCCTGCTCGTCGAGGGTCCAACCGGCGGTAGCGGCCATGCGGTAGGGCGCCGCATCCCGCGTGCCGATGGCGCAGAGCAGGGAAGACTGGAACCATCCCCGGTGTTGATCGCCTCCTTCAAGATAAAGATCGGCAGGCCAGGGAAGATCTTCCTCTATGCCCAGCACCGCTGCCTGGCTGGCGCCGCTCTCGAACCACACGTCGAGGATATCCATCTCCTTCTTGAAATCGGCCGCACCACACGACAGGCAGGTCATGCCCGGAGGCAGAATCTCCGCCACCTCGCGCACATACCA
>JBAVDD010000006.1:0-2405 GCA_049587035.1 Acidobacteriaceae bacterium
ACTTTTGGCAGGCCCTAGAACTCGTCAGGCCAGAAATATTCGTCGTCCTGACCGCACTGGTCGTCATGGCTGTCGACCTCTTATTCCTGAAAAAGTCCCAGACCTATACTCGCTTCCTTGTCTCTGCGACGATTGCATCGCTGGGCTGCACCGCAGCCATCGCCACGCTGGTCCTACCCTCCGCTCAGGGCGTACTCCTCAACGGCATCTTCTTGTCGAACCAGCTCACACATCTGGTCCAGGCAATGCTGCTGGTCCTTACCATCCTCACCCTTTTCCTGGCCACAGGCTCTGACTTTACAGAACACGTTGGCGAATTCGTTCTCCTTGTCCTCCTTGCTACCACGGGAATGATGTTCCTCGTGGCATCGCAGGATCTTCTCGTTATCTTCATCTCGCTCGAGTTGCTGAGCTTGTCCGTCTACATCCTCGCGGGCTTCGACAAGCGCAGTCCGCGTTCTTCCGAAGCCGCACTGAAGTACTTTCTCTTCGGCGGGATGTCGGCTGCCTTCATGCTCTTTGGCTTCAGCTTGCTGTACGGATTCTCTAACTCCACCAACCTCGTGCAGATAGCCCACGCCATTCACGCATCGCCACTCAATCCGCTTGTCATCCTGGCAATCGTGACGACTGTGATCGGGTTCGGCTTCAAGGTTGCTGCCGCGCCGTTTCACTTCTGGGCTCCCGATGTCTACATGGGAGCACCCCTCCCGAGCGCGGCGTTTATAGCCTCTGGCTCCAAGGTAGCAAGCTTCTTCATCTTCTTTCAGGTGCTTGCTTTAGGGTTCGCCGGCGCAGAAGGCAGTGCAACATGGCTGCATTTCCGGAGCGGCTGGGTCCCAGTTCTCGTATTGGTTTCCGTTGTGTCCATGCTGCTCGGCAATCTGGTCGCCATCACTCAAACCAGCCTCCGCCGCTTACTGGCCTATTCAGCAGTAGCCCATGCAGGCTACATGCTCCTCGCCTTCGTCGCGCACTCAGAGCAAAGCCTTGCAGCGCTGATTTATTACGTCGCAACCTATTCGCTGGCAACACTGGGCGTCTTTGGCGTGCTTGCTGTAACAGAACGAGAGATCGGCAATGACACCATTGCGGGAATGGCCGGCCTTAGCAGACGCGCGCCCTTCCTCTCTTCATGCCTCTTCATCTTCATTCTCTCGTTGGCGGGAATTCCACCACTCTCAGGGTTCTTTGCCAAGTTCCTCTTGTTCACGTCTGTGCTCGCCGTGAGCCCCGGATCAAAGCTCCTGATCTGGCTCATCATCTTCGCTATCGCCATGAGCGCCGTATCGCTCTTCTACTATCTCCGAGTGCTCAAGAGTGCGTTCGTCAAGGACCCCGAAACAGAGGCTGCGCCGATTCCCTCCCCGATTCTCATCCGGATCGTTGTAGGAGTCCTTGCCGGAAGCGTCGTAGTCCTTGGCTGCGCCCCGGACGTCATCCTGACCCATATCCTGCGAGCTATCCACGCATCAGGACACTAGCCCGCGATAACCTGAGCTACTTCTGCTGTAACTTGTCGCCACGCCCCCCCGGTTCATGGCGACAGCCTGCATCAGGCCTCATTCAATCGCTGAATGATCCCACGCACTGCAGCAGCCTCCACCACGTAACAAGCGCCTACTTGCATTAGTTCAGAATCCTCTCCAGCGAACGATGCAGCTTCTTTCACCGGTCGCCGAACCGAGCCGTGAAAGTGTGCTGCGCCCGTGACGTGTGCAACAGCTGCTGCATTTTCCAGTCGCAGCCCACCACCAACGGCAATCGTGACGCGCTGCTTCGCTTTCAGAACCAGATCCGCCAGAGCTGAGGAGCCAGCGTCCACATCCTTCTGCCCACCCGAAGTCAGCAGCCGATCCGAGCCCGTCGCAATCACGTCCTCAAGCGCCTGGGCCAGCGATACGGCGCTATCGAAGGCCCGGTGAAAGGTCACCTCCAGGGGGCGAGCAAGCCGTACCAGAGCCCGCGTTCTTTCAACGTCCACGCAATCATCCGGCGTGAGAATGCCGAACACCACACCTGCCGCCCCAAGATTCTTAGCATGCTCAATGTCGTCCCGCATCACATCGATCTCGGACTCTGAGTACACAAAGTTTCCACCCCGAGGCCGTATGAGCACGTGCACCGGAAGCCCACTCCTCGCGACGGCTGCTCGAATCAGGCCGTGGCTCGGCGTAAGTCCCCCCTCGCTCAGACCGGAGCAGAGTTCAATTCGGTCCGCCCCACCCTGTTGTGCCGCGAGGCACGCATCGATCGTCTCGGCGCAGAGCTCAAAGATCATCTCCCGCATCGTTCTATCCTTGCCTCGCCGTCCACTTCAGGGGCCATAAACTCTTAGCCCCGGTTTAAGTATTCTACTTCGCGACGGCGACATTCAATTTGCAGCCGGAAGCTGAGAGCTTATA
>JBAVDD010000007.1:0-29117 GCA_049587035.1 Acidobacteriaceae bacterium
CTAAAGAAGGCCCGCCTGACCCTTACTCGCATGAACGAGCGCTCCATCGTGCTAGGCCGAGTCATCCGCAAAACCACGCCCCGCATTACCTACAACTAGGCGCTACTCGTCTTCCCACGGATTAACCACGCGCACCCCAGCCGCCACGAACAGCTCAACATCACGCGTAGCCACCGCGAACCCATGCACCTTCGCAATCGCGGCAATCTGCGCATCCGCAATCGGCAGCGTGTACAGCTTCGCCTTGGCATACGCCACAACCGCCGCATACGCCAACGCAGCCTCGCGATCGAACGGCAGCACAGGTGTAACAAAACCTGCCAGCAGTCCATCGAGTATGTGCTCCAGATTTTTCTTGCGCCTGCCCTCAGGTAGAAGTACAACTCCGGCCTTAAGCTCGGCAACGCTGATCGCCGTCAGGAACAGAGACGAAGCCCTCTGTCGGTTGAACCACGCCATCACGCCCGCATCCGGCTTCAGCTTGGAAGGCTCAGAGACTACATTCGTGTCTAAAATAATCACTCGAACGTCACATATCTTGCAGGAGTCTTATCCCGCTTGATCTCTAGGTCCCACCCGCCATACTTGCGGCCAAGCTCCTGCAACGCCGTTCCCAGCCCAACTTCCTTCTTCGGCCTAACCGCCGCATCAAGAATCTCCCGAATCTCAGCCTCGGTACTGCTCCCATGCAGCTTCGCTCGCTGCTTCAATGCGCGATGTGTCTCAACCGTAAGATTTCGAATTAAAACTGCGGGCATCGCTGCACCTCAGACTCGATGATATCACTTGATCAAAAACGATATCACTTTAGTGCCCCGGCGCAACCATCCCTGCAAACTGCGTCCGATACACAATCACACCCAGAATCAGCACCAGCGCCTGGAAGTACAGAAACGTCCTCGTACTCGGCTTCTCCGGCTCATCGCGCGTAAAGCACCGCCACGCCATGCCTAGGCCCACAATCAAAAAGATCCAAAGAGTCGACGCCCCAAATACATCTCCATTCGTAATCGACAGCCCAAATAGCACCACGCAAGTCGTCGCAATCAACCCCCGCTGCAGCTTGGACAGCGCATACGTAGCCTGCGCGCCATCCAGTCCAAACAACGGCACCAGGTTCAGGAAGTTGATCCACGCGCCCACATACACCAGCACCATGAAGATCTCCGCATGCGTCACCAGGAACAGCCCATAGCACGCGATGGCCGCATACAGGCCATACAGCGGTCCTGCCAGCGAGATCGACGCCAGGTCCTCCAGCGACACGCCCTGGTTGTACCACCGCACATACGCACCCATCATCGGGATAAACACCGGCATCTCGGCCTTCAACCCGCGCCGCTTCACGGCCACATAGTGCCCCATCTCGTGGATGAACAGGCAAATAATGAACCCTGCGGCAAACTGCCATCCAAACAGGGCCCAATAGATCCCGAAGAACGCCAGGAAGCTAAGCAAAAATTTCAACTTCAAGAGCAGGAACAAGTACGTCTTGATCTTGATCAGAAACAGCGCAATCGGCGCAAACGGCCCCAACCGCTTGGTCCACTTGGCCTTCGTATTCTCGGCCGCCTTGATCCGTGCATCGATCTGCGCAATATGCTGCCGCACGCTCTCCGCCTGCTGCGTATCCTCCGGCAGCCACACCAGCGCAGACTTCCACCTCTCTCGCGCCTCCGACCACTTCTGCTCCTGCTCCAGCTCTTGCGCCGAGTACCCAATCTGATTCAGGTGCACCCCATACGTCAGCGTCTGGCAATCCGGACAAGCCAGCGTCCCCTCCGGCAGCCAGTGGCTGCAAGACGGACAGTTATGGATCACCTCAGGAGGCGCGGGTTCAGGCGGCAATACAGTTGCATTCGAAGTTGACACAGCATTCACTATTCTATTGGACGCGCCCCAACCCCGCACGACGCGCCGCAGATCGAACAGTCTACAATCCGATCCATGCTCCCCCGCCTGTTCCTGCTCACCCTCACCCTGGCGCTCCCTGTGCCTCTGCTCGCCCAGCAGCCTCCCTCCGCCGTCATCGCGGACCCCGCACCCGACGCCGCGCACCCGCCATCCATGGCCATCTTCCAGATCCCCAGCCACGGCCAGCGCCTCAACGCCTTTGACTACCTCGCCGCCGGCCCCGGCGTCCATCCCACCGTCATCCTCCTCCACGGCTTTCCCGGCAATGAACGCAACCTCGACATTGCCCAGGCCATCCGCCGCGCCGGCTGGAACGTCCTCTACTTCGACTATCGCGGCTCCTGGGGCACCTCCGGCAGCTTCTCCTTCAACAACTCCATGCAGGACACCGCAGCCGCCATCGTCTTCCTCCGCAATCCCGCCAACGCCGCCCGCCTCCACACCGACCCCACCAACATCGTCCTCATCGGCCACAGCATGGGCGGCATGATCGCCGCATACACCGGCGCCCACAACCCCTCCGTCCGCGCCATTGGCCTCATCTCCGCCGCCAACATGTCCACCGGCCGCCTCTCCGTCGTCAAACCCACCGAGACCATCAACGTCGCCAACCTCGCCGCGCATCTCGACAAGATCGGCATCTATCCCCTGGCCGGCTGCACACCCCAAAGCCTCGCCCAGGAACTCCTCGCCAACACCGCCCGCTGGGACTTCACCAACTTCGCCCCTCTGCTCAACCCGCGCCCCATCCTCATCATCACCTCCGACGACCACCTCGCCCCACCCAACGATCTACTCGCCGCCAACCTCCGCTCCCTCCACGACCCCCACCTCACCACCGTCCACCTGGCCACCGACCACGCCTACTCCGGCCAGCGCATCGCCCTCGCAACGGCGGTCGTAAACTGGCTAAACCAACTCCCCCACTAACCCCACCGCTTATCGCACCGCATCGCGTCTTACCGAACTCCCGCAACATCTAAGCCCACATGCCAGACAGCCTCTTCACCCCGCTCCCGCAGCGCAGCATCACCCTCCCCAACCGCATCGCCGTCTCGCCCATGTGCCAGTACAGCTCCGACGACGGCCACGCCTCCGACTGGCACCTGGTCCACCTCGGCAGCCGCGCCATAGGTGGAGCAGGCACCGTCTTCACCGAAGCCGCCTCCGTCAGCCCCGAAGGCCGCATCACCCCCAGCGACCTCGGTATCTACTCCGACGACCACGTCCCCATGCTCGCCCGCATCACCGCCTTCATCAAAGAAAACGGCAGCGTCCCCGCCATCCAGCTAGCCCACGCCGGCCGCAAAGCCAGCATGGTCCCAACCTGGGAAAAATCCCACACCGCAACCCCTGCCGAAGGTGGCTGGACCAACGTAGTAGCCCCCTCCGCCCTCCGCTTCCACGACGAGTATCCCCTCCCCCAGGCCCTGGACCGCGCCGGCATGGACAAGATCCTCGCCGACTTCACCACCGCAACCCACCGAGCCGCCGCCGCCGGTTTCCTCCTCGCCGAAGTCCACGCCGCCCACGGCTACCTCGCCCACGAGTTCCTCTCCCCACTCTCCAACACCCGCACCGACGAGTACGGCGGCAGCCTGGCCAACCGAGCAAAATTCCCGCTCGAAATCATCCGCGCCGTCCGCTCCGCCTTCCCCGCGCACCTACCCGTCTGGGTCCGAATCTCCGCCACCGACTGGGTCTCTAAATCTGAAAGCACGCCCGAAGGCGGCCTAAGCATCGACGAAATCGTAGAATTCGCCCGCCTGGTCAAAGCCGAGGGCATCGACCTCCTTGACGTCTCCTCCGGTGGCAACGACCCCCGCCAGCAGATCCCCATCGGCCCGGGCTACCAGGTAGCCTTCGCCGACCGCATCCGCCGCGAAACCGGCCTCGCGACCGGCGCCGTCGGCATGATCACCACCCCGTCCCAGGCCGACCAGATCATCCGCACCGGCCAGGCCGACGTAGTCCTCCTGGCCCGCGAGCTCCTCCGCGACCCCTATTGGCCCCTAAGCGCCGCCGACCAGCTCCACCACCCCGCCAGCTGGCCCGTCCAGTACGAACGTGCCGCCCAAGGCAAAGTCCAACGCCGCCAACCACTTAGCAGTGAGTAAGGAGTAGTGAATAAGGAGTAATGATTCAAGCAGTAGTGAACAAGCAGACAGAACCAGTGAGCAGCCGCCGTTCTCTACTCTCTACTCCTTACTCACTGCCCCTTACTAACCCACCCCCAACTCTTCAAGTAATCCTCGAACCACCTGTTTACTATAATGATACGGTGGGCACTCATAGGTGAACCATAGGCGGAACCGTGCTAACTACTAGCTGAATTCCTCTGCCATCCTATACTTTAGTACTTCAGACAGCAGTGACGTCACATCATCCAATTCGCAAAGTCGTTACCCCCGAACCTACGGTCATCCCGGACAAGCTCTACTTCCGCATCGGTGACGTGGCCAAGCTGTGCGACGTCCCCGCCTACGTTCTCCGCTTTTGGGAGACCGAATTCCCGCAGCTCAAGCCCAACAAAGGCGGCACCGGCCAGCGCCTCTACCGCAAGCGAGACGTAGAAACCGCCCTCCGCATCAAGAGCCTGCTCTACGACCAGGGCTACACCATCCCAGGCGCCCGCCAGGTCTTCTCCGCCGAACCCAAAGGTGTTGAGCCCAAAGTTAAGGACACAACCGCCGAGTCCGCGCCCCAACTAGCCGCCACACCCGCTCCAGTCCCAACTCCAGAGCCCGCGCCCACCATAGACGTCGGCGCCACCATACGCGAGCGGGCCCAGCGCCGCCAGCAGCTCACCGCCCTTCGCGACGAGCTCCGCTCCATCGCCGACGCGCTCTCCAAGCCCATTTCGTCCAGCCATCAAGCTCCGGCGCCAGCAGCCGTTTCCATCCCCGAAGCTCCCGCCGCCCGCGTCAAGCCCATGCGTCCGCGCCTGGTTCTCGAACCCAAGCCCGACGCCAAGTCCGGCCCCCGCCGCGTCGATCAGGGTGACCTCTTCCCCTCGGAATGACATACTGAGCTCTGCACCTGTTCCCTAAGCTCCCTAAGCCGAGACCAGCGCCGAACCCTGAGCTGAACCCTGCTCCGAACCCGGTTCCCGCGCCGCCGCCATCATCCGACTCCCGCAGAGATCTGCGCACCTGAGCCTCTCATCACTCCATGCCTTCTCCAGCCGCCTCCAGCCCAATGCCCGCCAGCCCAGCCCCGCGCAAGCGAACCCACACGGTCGGCTCCGCAGCCATTCTGCTCATGCTCAGCTCCTTTGGCTCCGGCCTCCTAGCTCTGGTGCGCATCGAGTACGTCAACTATCTCTTCGGCGCCGGCGCAGCGCAGGACGCCTACCGTGCCGCCTTCAAGCTCCCCGACCTCCTCAGCTACTTCCTCACCGGCGGCGCCGTCGCCATCTCTCTCATCACCATCCTCAACCGCTACCGCGAGCGCGGCGACGACGAAGGTGCCGACCGCGCCCTCTCCGTCGTCCTCACCACCATGTTCGTGGTGTTAGCCGCTGGCGTCATCCTCGCCGAAATAGCCGCGCCCTGGTACGTCTGGCTCGCCAACGCCGGCTTCCGCACGGACCCCGTCCGCGCCCATCTCTGCACCGCTCTCACCCGTCTCATCCTTCCCGCGCAGCTCTTCTTCTTCATCGGCTCCTGCATGAGCTCGCGCCTACAGGTCCGCAAGATCTTCATCTACCAGGCCGGGGCTCCGCTCATCTACAACCTCGGCATCGTCCTCGGCGCCTTCTTCCTCCATAAACAAATCAACGTCTACTCGCTAGCCGTTGGCGTCCTCGCCGGCGTGATCTGCGGCTCTTTCCTCCTCAACTCCATCGGTGCCTTCCGCACCGGCTTCCACTACACCCCACAAATTAACTTCAAAGCTCCAGCATTCTTAGAGTGGTTCAAGCTAACCCTCCCTCTCATGATCGGCGTCTCGCTGGTCATGTTCGACGGCTATTTCCTCTACTACTTCGCCTCCAAATCCACCGGCGGCATCACCCTCATCGGCAACGCAAAGGATCTCTTCAACGCACCCTTCAACGTCATCGGCCCAGCCGCCGGCGCAGCCTCTCTACCCTTCTTCGCAAGTCTCTTCCAGCAAAACCGTGGCTTCGACTTCTCCGCCTCCGTAGGACGTTCCGTCTCCCGCCTCTTCGCCGTAGGCATGCTCGTGTCGGCATGGATGATGGCGCTCGCCCCCTGGCTCCTCCATCTCTTCAAGGCCGGCAAGTTCAACCGCGCCGACGTCCAATCCGTCACCCAGCTCTTCGAGATCTTATCCATCACGCTAGCCATCTGGGCCGTGCAAGGCATCTACGCCCGCGCCTTCTACGCCGCCAGCGACACCAAAACCCCCGCTATCACCGGCACCGTCATCACCGTCCTCTCCATACCTATGTACTGGGCGCTGTTCAAAACCCACGGCCTCACCGGCCTGGCCATCGCGTCCGACATCGGCATCTTCATCCAGACAGCAACTCTAGCCATCCTGCTCCACCGCAAGCGCCTGGTCAGTCTCGCGCACCTCGAATTCGCCGAGCTCGCCCGAGCCTTCACCGCCGCACTCTTCGCCTACGCCGTCGCTCTGCTCACAGCCCACGCACTCGTCCGCGCCCTTCCCAGCCTGCACGGCCACAAGGCCGACCTCCTCATCATCGCCGCCGGAACCACCACTTGGGCCATCACCGCATTCGTCATGCTCCTGATCATGCGTTCCAAACTTCCCAGGCAAGTCCTCCGCCTCAAACCCGCCTGAGCATCGGGACTTAAGCCGCATCTACCGGTGAGTGTGCGCAGTGGGGAGACCCTGTATTTTGCAGAGCCGCGCTCAGACAGCAATCGTCAAATCACAGCCCGAACCCCGTGACGGAGTCGTGTCTGAGCGACATTTAGAAGCGCGTCCGGGAACCTTAAGGCTGCATCGCCTTCTTCAGTTCGCTGATCAAGTGATCCGCCACCTGTTTTTCCCCATTATGTTTCAGTCCCAGCGTCATCAGGCTTTTATCGCCTGCGCTGCCTGACCACAACACCGTAGATCCGTTCTTATCGACAAGCTGCACCGTCCCATTCTGCGTCTGCTGTGCCGTCATGCCTTCGCCACGCAGAATCGCATCGGCCGCGTCGCGATTCAGCACCACCGTCAGAGTCCCATGAAACTTCGCAGAAATCGCCGACGCCAGGTACTGGTCAAGGCCGTTATCCATCTTCTCGATATAAACTTTCCGCACGTTGCTCAACAGAATCGCGGATTGCGCTACAGCATAGACTCCCGAAAAACTTAGCAACACCAAAACCAGCGTGAGCAATCGTTTCATGTCCGTCCCATGCGGCGGAGTTCCGCCGCCTTTCCAAAACGTCGTGCGCAATCTTGAGCATTGTAGCGCGCAGGCTTCTCTGCACGTAGCGTGCATAGTCCGTCCCGGACCCTCCCCCTTTAACCCCGCCAATCCTCCGCTCACCCCCCAAATCTCCCTCCCCGCTGTTCCTCGTTCCTCCCATGCCCCGTCGGCAGGTAGAATAAGAAGGTTCTGTTTCCACGATTCTTACATCGTAGAGACAGAACGACCGGGAACCAATGCCGCCGCCACGCCAGTGGCACATTGCAGCACGAGGGGCCGGTCGTCGGGCGCTCTGCATCACCCTGGGCGTGTCCGGCTATCTTCGCTAAGGAGCATTCTGCTTTGTCTAACACAACCGACCGTTTCCTCTTCACCAGTGAGTCCGTGACCGAAGGTCACCCCGACAAGATCGCCGACCAGATCTCCGACGCCATCCTCGACGCCTGCCTGGCCGAGGACCCCACCAGCCGCGTCGCCTGCGAAACTCTCACCTGCACTGGCCTCGTCGTCGTCGCCGGCGAGATCACCACCAAGGCCTACGTCGACTTCCAGACCGTCGTGCGTGAGACCGTCCGCGGCATCGGTTACGACGACGCCAAGAAGGGCTTCGATTGCGACACCTGCGGCGTCATCTCGACGATCAACCGCCAGTCGCCCGACATCGCTCAGGGCGTCGACACCGGCGGAGCCGGCGATCAGGGCATGATGTTCGGCTACGCCACCAACGAGACACCCGAGCTGATGCCCACCCCCATCTCGCTTGCCCACAAGCTCGCCGCCAAGCTGACCGAAGTCCGCAAGAACGGCAAGCTCGGCTACCTCCGCCCCGACGGCAAGAGCCAGGTCACGGTCGAATACGACGCCAACCACAAGCCCGTTCGTGTGGATGCAGTCGTCATCTCCAGCCAGCACGCGGAGTTCGCCGACAAGGATCCCGAGAGCACGCTGACCAACGAGAAGCTCCACGCCGAGATCCTCGAACACGTCATCCAGGCTGTGATTCCCGCCAACTTGCTGGACGAAAACACCAAGTACCACATCAACCCAACCGGACGTTTCGTCATCGGCGGCCCCATGGGCGACTCCGGCCTCACCGGCCGCAAGATCATCGTCGACACCTACGGCGGCATGGGCCGTCACGGCGGCGGCGCCTTCTCCGGCAAGGACTCCACCAAGGTAGATCGCAGCGCCGCCTACATGGCGCGTTACGTGGCCAAGAACATCGTGGCAGCTGGCCTGGCGGACCGCGTAGAAGTTCAGCTCGCTTACGCCATCGGTGTAGCCGAGCCCGTCAGCGTCCGCGTCGACACCTTCGGCACCGGCACCGTCTCCGAGCCGCGCCTCATCGAGCTCGTTCGCGAGAACTTCAAGCTCACCCCCAAGGGCATCATCGAAAGCCTCAACCTCCGCCGCCCCATCTACAAGCAGACCGCCGCCTACGGCCACTTCGGCCGCACCGGCGCGGACTTCACCTGGGAAGCCACTGACAAAGCAGCAGCCCTCAAAGCAGGCGCCGCAGCCGAACTCGCAGCCAAGTAATCAACCCCACACCAAGCACAAAGGGCGAGCCAAACGGCTCGCCCTTTGTCTTTTCCACCGTGCTACTTCGCCGCCGCCTCAAACGTAATATGCCGAATCACAACCGGCTTCAGCGGCCGATTGCGATCATCCCGTTCCACCCGCGCAATCGCCTCCTCCACCTTCACCGACGCATCATCACACTGCCCAAAGATCGTGTACTTCCCATCCAGCCGATGATTCGGCGTCTCCGTAATAAAAAACTCGCTCTCATTCGTATCCGTCCCCGCGTTCGCATACGCCAACCTACCCGGCCGATCGAACGTCAACCCCGGCACAATCTCATTCGCAAAGTGAAATCCAATATCGCCATCGCCTGAAGGATCTCCCGGCATATCCGCATTCTGAATCATGAAGTCCGGAATCACGCGTCGAAAACTCAGCCCATCATAAAACTTCTTCCCCCGCACCTCCACCCGCGTCCTAGGACTTCGAAACGCCTTCGTCCCCTCCGCAAGCCCGACAAAATTCGCGACCCCCACCGGCGCCTCTTCGCTGAACAGCCGACACCGCAGCGTCCCCATCGTCGTATCGATAACCGCCGTCGGCCCCGTAGGCTCCGGCGCGGGAATCATCCCCACCGGCATCGGAGCAGGCTGCGGCGTCACCTCCGCCAGCGGCACAGCGGCAGCCACAGGAGGCATCGCGTCCCCCGCGCGCACCACCGCAATATGGTTGATCGCAACAGGCGCCGCCGGATGATTGTCCACACTCAAAAGCGCATGAGAGATCGCCGCAACCACCGGCAGCGAAGCTTCATCACACTGCCCAAACACCGTCCCCCGTCCGTCATACTCGCGATCCGCATGCCCCAGCACATAGAACACCGAGCTGCTAGTCATCGCCGGCCCCTTCGCATTACTCGTCGCAGCCGGAGCGCCCACGCCCATCGGAGGCGCATACTTCGCCATCACCAACCGCCCCGCGCGATCAAACCCTAACCCACTCTTCTCCGTAGGAAACGGCGCGCCGGCTGTTCCATGCAACATCCCCATCCGGTCTCCGCCCATCACACCATCCGACACCCCAACCATCCCCGTGCCATCATAAAACCCCTTGCCATGCACCACCTTGCCCGTAGCCGGATCCGTCCAATCCTTCGACCCCTCCGCCAACGCCACAAAGTTCGCCGAAGTCAGCGGCGCCTCTTTCGCATACAGCCTGCAAGTAATCCTCCCCATCGACGTATCGATCACCACCACCGGCCCCGCAGGCTCCACGTTCTTCACCGCCGCACGCGCAACCCGATGCCGCACCTGCGCCATCCCCACTTGCCCAACCGCAATCAACAACACCACCGCACACGCAACCACAAAGCAACGCTCAACCCAATCACGCATAGCCAACCCTCTCTCAGCTCACAACACCAGACCCGACAGAACACTGGCGCGATTGTAACAACCAACTCCACACTTCCCCTCTGCGAAGCTTCGGTGTACGCTCCATCTACCGGCCCGTCTAACCATCAACAAGCACGCAGGCACTCCCAGGAGATTCCTTTTGAACCTTCGCCGCCGCACTGCTCCCATCTGGCTCATGGGCCTCTCCAATCTCTCCTTCGGCTTCTACGCTGGCTTCATCACCGTCCCTCTTCCTCAACTTCTCGCCGCGCAGCACGTCCCCGAAGCCCGCATCGCGTCTCTCACGGCAACGGTCTTCTCCGGCGGCATCTGGGTCTTTCTCCTCGGCCCCATGTTGGACGTCCGCTTCAGCCGCCGCTACTACGCAACTCTCTTCGCCGCCATCGCAGCGATCTGCCTCACCGCCGGCCTCATCTACAAAACCCACCTTGAGCTCCTCGAAGTCCTGATGCTCATCGGCTTCGCCGCCGCGCAACTCTGCGCCAACGCGCTTGGCGGCTGGCTCGCCACCATCGTCCATCATCAGGACGAAGCCAAACTCAGCTCCTGGACCTGGGCTGCCACGTTCGCCGGCAACGGCCTCATGGCCATCCTTGCCGGCGAGCTCGTCCGCGCGCTTCCGCTGTCTCTCGCCGCGGCACTCCTTGGTCTCATCGTCTTTATCCCAACCGTCATCTTCCTCATCATGCCATCGCCCGCACCCGACCGCCGTCTCGCCCGCGAGAGCTTCGGCAAATTCTTCACGGAGGTCGTCGCTGTCATCCGACGCCGCGAAGTCCTCATCGCCCTCGCTCTCTTCGCCTCACCCTGCGCCTCCTTCGCCCTCACCAATACTCTCGGAGGCTTCGGCCGAAACTTCGACGCATCCGATCGCTTCGTCAGCCTCATCGGAGGCGCGGGGCTCTCGCTGGCCGGCATCTTTGGCAGCCTCATCTTCACTCCATTCGCCAAGCTCCTTCCTCTGCGCCCGCTCTACCTGACCATCGGAGCCGTCGGCGCAATCTTCACCGCGTCGCTACTCCTTCTGCACCACACCCCGGCCACCTTCGGCATTGCCATGGTCGGCGAAAACATCTTCCAGGCCCTCGCCTACACCGGCATCACGGCCATCTCCTTCGAAACCATCGGCCGCAACAACCCCCTCGCGGCAACCCAGTACAGCCTCTTCAGCGCCGCCTCGCTCGTACCCATCATCTACATGCAGGTCATCGACGGCGGCGCCTACACCCGCCACGGCGTCACCGGCTCCTTCCTCGCCGACGCAGGCATCGGCATCATCGCCTGCGCGCTCCTCGGCCTCCTTCTTTTTCTTCTCCGCCGTCCCCGCACCCATCTCCCGGAACCCGCCTAGGCACCCTGCTCCTCATTCAGCGCATCTAGTTTAGAAGTCGGCCCTCATCAGCATCAGGTACTCCGTCACGAAAGGTCCTCTTGCTCATCCAGTCCGAGTTCGACATCCAGTTCAACCTCGCCCAACCGACGCCCTTCGTTGCCCTTCTCCATCTGCATCCATCGCTCGAGCCGCAGCTAAGCCTCGCCCCCAACCCCGCCGCCGACGACCACCTCCACGCCGACCACCTCGGCCCCAGCAAGGAACTCCTCCGCGAGCTCCCCCTCGACGAGTACCTCGACACCTTCGGCAACCGCTGCTCCCGCTTCGTCGCGCCCGCCGGCAACCTACGCCTCCACGCCCGCAACGTCATCACCATCGCCGACCTACCCGACCCCCAGCCCATCAACGCCTTCCAAGCCCCCATGGAGCAGCTCCCCGCCCACACCCTGCAGTTTCTCCTCCCCAGCCGCTACTGCCAGGTCGATCTCTTCGGCGGCATCGCCCACGACCTCTTCAGCCAGCTCCCCGCCGGCTGGGCCCTCGCCACCGCCATCCGCGACTGGGTCCATCAGACCGTTTCCTTCGACTACGCGAAAGCCCGCCCCACCATGACCGCCATGGACGTCTTCTCCGAGCGCTTCGGCGTCTGCCGCGACTTCCAGCACCTCGCCGTCACCTTCACCCGCTGCATGAAGATCCCCGCCCGCTACGTCACCGGCTACATCGGCGACATCCACGTTCCCTTCTCCGGCCCCGGCGACTTCAGCGCCTGGTACCAGGTCTGGCTCGACGGCCAATGGTGGGACATGGACGCCCGCCACAACCACCCTCGCTACGGCCGCATCCTCATGGCCACCGGCCGCGACGCCGCCGACGTAGCCATCACCACCAGCTTCGGCAACGCCGACCTGACAAACTTCTACGTAGACTCCTTCGAGATCGACCCCAACGGCAACCGCATCCCGCGTCAGCCCAACAAAAATTAAATTGTCATCTCGACCGGCGCAGGACTGCTTCACCGTCCTGCGCAGTGGAGAGACCTGCAGTTCTGCGCGTCGAACCGATTCAACCTATGGACAGCGCTTACTCTCCCGCCACCATTGCCGGAGCCTTCTCCCCAGCCGTAAACGTAGTCCAAGGACCAGCCTTCATATCATGCAGAATCGGCTTCTCCCAATCAAACTGCGGGTGCGCCTTAAAGAAAGGCCCCGCTAGAAAATTCTCCCCACAAGGATGTCCCGCACGCCCGGTAAAGCTAAGCTTAGCCGCCATATCCGAGTCCATCACCTTCCCCGTCACCGCGCCACCCGGATTGAATGGCGGATCGCCCCACACCGGCTCCCCGCGTGTCGACAGATCCTCATGCCCGCAAAGGCTCCGAATCCCCGCATTCACTCTCTTCTCATACGTGTCGTAGTGGTCGGATAAATAAGCCTCAGCCAGCGTCGTATCCAGCTTCCCGTAGTGCGCCTTCATAAACTCCAGCGCCCGCAGATGTCGCGCATTCATAGAGGACTCCATATTTTTCGGATCAAACCCCGGCGTATCATCGCGAATCACCATCGGGTTCTGCGAAAAGTTCGAGCTCACAAAGAACCCGTCCTTCTTCACCGTCAGCGGAGTATGCCGCAGCCCCAGCTCCAGGTAGCCAATCTCATTCGTCTTCCGGTCGCCAATCAGCCACGAGTTCGCATATCCGCCGTTATTCCCCTTGCGCATAATCGCCGCATACTCCGCGATCGAGCCCGCATACTGCATCGCCTTCCGCGACCGCTCAAACTCCGGAATCCCATTCACATCAAATCCCTTCGCCATCGGCAGCGTAGTCTCGGTAATCATCAACCCCGCAGCATTCACGCCAAAATCATCCTGGCTGGTAATCATTCCCGGCGACCCATCCATCACAAACCGGAACCCCTTCTCTGGCGCAACATCGAACACCATCGTCCACCGCTCACCCTCCGCATACGAAGACCAGTTGCTATGCGCGATCACAATCTTCCCGTCTTTCGTCGCAGAGCCCGTAGCAATAAACGCGCTGCACTTCCCCGGAGCCGTCGCCGCCTTCGGCACCGGCTTATGTTCCTTGGCATCGATCATCGGCAGGTAATATCCCGTCAACTCCTCATCGCCATTCACCGCCACCACGTCCCACAAATCCACCTTCGACCCCTGCGCCTTCAGCCCCTCTGCAATCCCCTCCAGCTCCGCCTGGTACTCCGGATCAAGCTTTGGCCAAAGCACATTCTTCCCCGCCTGCCGAAAAAACTCCCAGGGCCGATGATCCTCATGCACGGCTTCCAGCGAGTACACATGCACATTATCCTCAATCTCCCGCGCCAGCAGATACCCATGCTGAAACCCAATCTCATCCGGCGTCCCGTGCAAATGCACATACGTCCACCCGCCCTCATGAAACTTGTATGCACCGTCCAACCGCGGATCGGGAGCAGCGGAAGTAGCAGCCACAGCGGCGACCGAAACAGTCGCGAGCACAAGCAGGGAAGCCAGACGCAAAGCCAAACGCATAACAGTTGCTCCTGAAGTTCGTAAAATCGCTGAAGCCAGCAGTAGATTGCTTACGAGTGTAAGCCATCCCCACCTCGCCGCGCGCATCCAACCATCAGTCCCACTCTCAGTTGGAGATTGCCGCAAGCATCCTGTAACAATATTCTCAACACTGCCTCCTGCTATCGGTGAATCGTGAACGAACCGTCCCACCCCGATCCAAACTCGTCGACTCCGTCATCTCTCGCAGAGAACCTCGAATACCGTCTCCTCGCCGACACCATCCCCAACCTCGCCTGGATCGCCGACGCCGGCGGCTTCATCTACTGGTACAACCAGCGCTGGTTCGAGTACACCGGCACAACCCTCGCCGACGTTCAGGGCCTCGGCTGGCAATCTCTCCATGACCCCACCCTCCTTCCCGAGGTCATGGAGCGCTTCTATGCCTCTATCCGCACCGGTAAACCCTTCGAGATGACCTTCACCCTGCGCGGCGCGGACGGCATCCATCGTCCCTTCCTCACCCGCATGCTCCCTCTCAAAGACGAGCAAGGCAAAGTCCTCCGCTGGTTCGGCACCAACACCGACATCAGCGAGCAGCTCCGCACCACCGCCGCTCTCCGCGAAAGCGAACAGCGCTTCCGCACCGCCACCGAAGCCATCAGCGGCATCCTCTGGACCAACAACGCCCAGGGCCAGATGGAAGGCGAGCAACCCGGGTGGTCCGCCTTCACCGGCCAAACCTTCGCCGACTACCAGGGCTACGGCTGGTCCACCGCCGTCCATCCCGACGACGCCCAACCCACCATCGACGCCTGGGAGATCGCCGTCCGCAACCGCAGCCTCTTCGCCTTTGAGCACCGCGTCCTACGCCACGACGGCCAGTATCGCCTCTGCTCCATCCGCGCCCTCCCCATCCTCGACCACCAAGGCAACGTTCGCGAGTGGGTCGGCGTCCACACCGACATCACCGAAGACCGCCTCACCCAGCAAGCCCTCGTCGACACCGACGAAGCTCTCCTCATGAGCGAAGAGAGCCTCCGCATCGCCGTCGAAGTCACCCGCCTCGGCTATTGCCGCCTCGACCCCGCCACCCGGACCCTCCTCTACTGCACCGACATCTTCAAAGCCAACTACGGACGCAAGCCAGAAGACACATTAGCCTACGCTGATCTCTTCGCCGGTGTTCACCCCGAAGACCGCGCACGCGTTCGCGCCGCCGTCCAGAAGACCGCCGACGAGCGTTCCATCCATCGCGCCGACTTTCGCATCCTCTGGCCCGACGGCTCACTCCACTGGATCTCCGCCATCGGTCAACTCATTCACTTCCAGGACGGCCGCTCTCCCCAGGTAGTCGGCGTCACCCTCGACATCACTCAGAAGCACCTCGCCGAAGCCGCTCTCATCCAGTCCGAAAAGCTCGCTGCCGTCGGCCGCCTCGCCGCCTCCATCGCCCACGAGATCAACAACCCTCTCGAATCCATCACCAACCTCCTCTACCTAGCCCGCACCTCCACCAACATCTCCGACATCCACCAGATGCTAGACACCGCCGACGCCGAACTCCGCCGCGTTTCCATCATCGCCAACCAGACCCTCCGCTTCCACAAGCAAAGCTCTCTTCCCACCGACATCAGCTGCGACGAACTCTTCTCCACCGTCCTCTCCATGTACGAAGGCAAACTCCGCAATGCCCGCATCTCCGTAGAAAAACGCAAGCGCGCCAACCGCCTCGTCAAAGTCTTCGAAGGCGACATCCGCCAGGTCCTCAACAACCTCCTCGGCAACTCCATCGACGCCATGCCCAAAGGCGGTCGTCTCCTCCTGCGCAGCCGCGAGTCCCACAACTGGACCACCAACGAACCCGGCATCACCCTCACCATCGCCGACACCGGCGCCGGCATGAGCCCCCAAACCCGCGCCCACATCTTCGACGCCTTCTTCACCACCAAGGGCATGGCCGGCACTGGCCTCGGCCTCTGGATCACCACCGACATCCTCCACCGACACAACGGCCGCATCTCCGTCCGCAGCAGCCAAAACGAAACACGCCACGGCACAGTAATGAGCATCTTCCTACCCTTCACCGGTCCCACATCCCCACCCCTCCCCAACCCGACCGCTCCAAACTAACCCGCAACCGCTCCAATCGACTCCAACTCCGCCAACGTCTCCTCCGACAACCTCAACTTCGCCGCCGCAAGATTCTCCCGCAAATGCCCCACCGACGAAGTCCCCGGAATCAACAACACATTCGGCGCGCGATGCAACAGCCAGGCCAGCGCCACCTGCATCGGCGTAGCCTCCAGCCGCTTCGCAATCTCATCCAGCTCCGACGACTGCAACGGCGAAAACCCGCCCAGCGGAAAGTAAGGCACATAAGCAATCCCCTGCGCCGCAAGCGTATCAATGAAACCATCATCGCCACGCTGCGCCAGGTTATAGAAGTTCTGAATGCAAACAATCTCCGTAATAGCCTGCGCCGTCTTCAACTGCTCCGCAGAAACAGTACTAAGCCCGATGTGCCGCACCAACCCCTGCTCCTTCAACTCCACCAGCGCTGTAAGCGGCTCTTCAAACGGCTCATCCTCCGGCCCGCTAAATCCACCCAGCCGCAGGTTCACCACGTCGATCACATCCAGCCCAAGATTCCGCAGATTGTCATGCACCGCGTCAATAATCTCCTGCCGCGACCGAGCATGCGGCCACGATCCATCACTTCCTCGCCGCGCACCCACCTTGGTCACAATCACCAGATCATCAGAGTAAGGATGCAGCGCCTCCTTAATAATCTGATTCGTAACATGCGGCCCATAAAAGTCGCTCGTATCAATATGATTCACGCCGGCCTCCACCGCCGCGCGCAAAACCGCAATCGCACCCGCAACATCCCGCGGTGGTCCCCACACACGCTTCTCGCCATCCTGCCCCGCCAGCTGCATCGCGCCATATCCCATGCGCCTCACCGTCAGCTCCGTGCCCGCAAACGTAAACTCTCCACCCAACGCCTCATTCGTCTTCGCCATAAAATCCTCCTTCAGCCCTGTTCCTCGACCCTGTCGGGGTCACATACACTTAGATGAAGCAATCTTCAGTTTCGGAGTTCGCATTTGCCCCCCTTCACCCGCACCCCTCTAACCCCGCGAAAGACGCCCATCCAGGCCCGCTCCTCCGCCAGCGTAGAGGCCATTCTCCAGGCCACCCTTCAGGTTTTAGTGAGTGTTGGAAAAGAACGCCTCACCACCACCCGCGTCGCCCAGCGCGCCGGCGTCTCCGTCGGCACCCTCTACCAGTACTACCCCAACAAGAGCTCCCTCCTTCAGGCCGCCCTCCGCCTCCACATGGATCAGGTCGCCGCCGCCCTCGATCAAGTCTGCACCCAATACCAAAACCAGCCACTGCTCATCATGGCCGACGCGCTCCTCCACGCCTATCTCAACGCCAAGATGCAGCACGTCAAAGCCAGCGCCAGCCTCTACTCCGTAAGCTCCGACATCGACGGCGCGGCCATCGCCAAAGCCGCCAGCGCCCGCGGCCTGCGCGCCGTCACCACCCTCTTCACCTCAGCGCCGGAACCCCTCACCAAAGATCCCACCCTCATCGCCACCGTAGTCGTCGCCTCCTTCAACGGCATCGCCCGCCGCATCCTCGAAGCCAAATCCCCTGAGCGCGAACTCGAACCCCTCCGCACCGAACTCACAGTCCTGGTCCACGCCTACCTGCGCACCTGCATCGCGGCCTGAACCGCAACCACCCGCGCTACATAAACTTCACGCCATTCCCGCAAATCACCGTAAACACATCAAACAGGTTCGTCATCCCCAGCAGCTGCCGAATCTGTTTGCTGAGGTGCATCAGCTCCAGGCTGCATCCCGCCGACCGCGCCGCCAGATACAACCGCACCAGCGTTCCCAGCCCTCGGCTATCGGTATGGTGCAGGTCCGCAAGCTCCAGAATCACTCGCTTGTTCTCCGGAATCAGCGCCCGCACCGTCTCATACAGCGCCTCCTCGGTACCCGCCACCAGCTGCCCATGGCAGACCACCATCACCACATGGTCCTTGTAATACTTCGTCTCGGTATTGAGCACATGCGAAGCAGCCGCTATCTCAGTCATCGGAAACCTCCTCAACACAACCCCGGAGCCCGAACCAGCAACGCCTGTATTCTACCCCCGCGGCACGCCAACTCTCTCCACCAGCTCCGCCGAAAACCCTGCCAGCAGCGCCGTCCCCGCAAACAGCAGTGTATCTCCAAAATAGTTCACCCCCTCCAATGCCAGCGGCGTCCCCATCTGCGCAATCAAAATCGGCCCATAAAAAAAGATCACCACCAGCACCAGCACCGACCCCGCCAACGCCGCCGCCCTCTGCCGCATACGCGGAACCATCAGCCCTACTCCTGCCACCACCAGCACCGCTCCAACAAAATACGCAATCACCATCGGCGCCAGTATCCAGGCCGGCGTCATCTTCTCCAGCGGAACCCCCACCACATTCCGCGGAAACACAAAGTGCTCCACTCCATAAAACACAAACGTAGCCGCCACAATCGACCGCCCCACCGCCATTAACCCGCGCCCCACCGCCGCCCCACGCCGCCAAACGCTCCCCGCCAGCACCATCGCTCCTGCAGCAAACATCGTCTCCCGAAACGTAAGCGTCCAAAAAATCCGGTTGTGCAGACCTTTCGGTAAACCCGGCAAATCAATCGTCACCACGATGATCAAAAACAGCAACGCGAGCAAACATCCCGACCACCGCACACACCGCCAGGCCAAAAAACTAACCGCCGCCGCCAGCAGCGCTACACCCACAAAGTAAGTCCAGAAGAGATGTCCCGGCAGCCACTTCGGCACAATCCCCATCAGATCGCGCGCATCCAGAAAATGCTCCGCTGCAAACATCGCCAGCGCCACACCCTCAAACACCGGCCCCAGCACCAGCACCCGTCTCACCCCAGAAGTCCCCACCAACCGCCCGCGCACCAGCGCCAATCCAGCAACCAGCGCGACAACCCCTGCAGCAATCATCCCCCAGGTCAAAACCACCATAAGCCACCACCTCCATCGACCCATTCACCGACACCAGAGCCCACACTGCAGCGTAGAAGCCATACTACAGCCCAGTCCCTCGCGAATCCGCGCCAGAGGCTCTGAAAATTCACTCGGCGCAACCACGCTATAACTCCAAACCCATACCTGCCCGAGTCGATCTCGCCACCATTTCTTTCCGCAACGTCTTGACATATTCCTAAACAGGAATATATATTCTCCCCATGACGCGAACAGCTCACCCAACCGACGTCTTCACCGCGATCGCCGAACCCCGCCGCCGCGAGCTCATCGCCGTCCTCTCCGATGGCAACGAGTACGCCGTCAACGAGATCATCCTGCGCATCAAGCTCGCCCAGCCCTCCGTCTCCAAGCACCTCGGTGCCCTGCGCAAGGCCGGCGTCGTCACAGTAGTCAAGCGCGGACAGCATCGCATGTACCGGCTCAACGCCGAAGCCCTCAAGCCCGTCCACGACTGGGTAAAGTTCTTCGAACGCTACTGGACCCACCAGGTCGACCAGATCAAGCAGCGCGCCGAGCGCAAGGCGTTGGAACGAATGATTCGCCTCGACGACAACTCAAACCCAAAACAAAAGGAGAAGAACTAATGCCAGCCACTGTAAAAGAAGACGTACTGCAGGCCTTCGAGATCATCAAGGAAGAGGAGATCGCCGCCCCCATCGAGATCGTCTTCGAGACCATCCTCGAGCAGATGGGGCCCTTGAACTCCACTCCCGAAAAGCCCATGCCCATGGTGCTTGAAGCTTGGCCCGGCGGTCGATGGTATCGCGACCTTGGCAACAACACCGGCCATTTCTGGGGGACCGTGCAGGCCATCAAACCATCCTCGTTGCTCGAAATTTCGGGGCCGCTCTTTATGTCGAACCCCGCAGTTTCGAACCTCCAGTATCGCCTTACGGAAGAAAACGGCGTAACGCGCATGCGCTTTACGCACCGTGCGATGGGCTGGATCGGCGAGCACGAGCGCGGCGTAGACGAAGGCTGGAGCGAGTTGATCGGACGCATCCGCACCGCAGCCGCAAAGAAGGCAGGCAGGTAAACATGTGCCCCTTCTGCATCGGCACAGCCATTTGGATTGCGGCGAGCGCCGTCTCAACCGGCGGCCTTTCCGTGCTCGCCGTCAAAAAATTACGCAGCAGCAACGCGCACCAGCGCGAACAAGGAGGTAGTCATGACCAACAAGACACACACCAATCAGCACAGCAATGAGCAGATCGCAGCAATGAAGAAGCCTCCCATCGTGTCAGCAGAGGAATGGCAGACAGCGTGGCAGGAGATGCTGATCAAAGAGAAAGACCTCACCCACGCGCGCGACGCCATGGCAGCAGCGCGCCGCCGCATGCCCTGGGTCGCCGTCGAGAAGCAGTACGTCTTCGACGGCCCACAAGGAAAAGTATCTCTGCTCGATCTTTTCCAAGGGCGTCGCCAGCTAGTGCTCTACCGTGCCTTCTACGATCCCAACGTCTACGGCTGGCCCGACCACGCATGCGTCGGTTGCTCGCTCGGCGCAGACCAGGTCTCGCACCTCGCCCACCTGCACGCACGCGATACCACGCTGGCCTACGCCTCACGCGGATCGCAGGAAAACATCACGCGCCTGCAACAGCGCATGGGCTGGCAGAAGATCCCCTGGTACACCATCACCGACGACTTCGACAAAGACTTCGGCGTCGACCAGTGGCACGGCCACAACGTCTTCTTCCGCGATGAGAACGACAAAATCTTCCGCACCTACTTCATCAAAGACCGCGGCGACGAAGCCATGGGCACCGTCTGGAACTTCCTCGACGTCACGCCCCTGGGACGCCAGGAGGACTGGGAGGACTCACCCGTGGGTTATCCCCAAACCCCACGCTACAAGTGGTGGCGCTGGCACGACGTGTACGGCAACGAGGACGCCAAATGGGCCAAAGTAGTCGATAACGCCGCCGTCACGCTGAACCTTTAGCTTCACCACGTATACCCTTTCCGACGAGCGGATAATTCCCGAGCTCGTCGGAAAGGCCAACAGAGGCAGGAGAAAACTTCACCAGCGTTTTCCAATCTCGTCGTCGCGAGTGGCGTCCCCGGCAAGAATACTCAGAACCTGTAGTACAAGCCGATCGCTGGCTCTGCCGTATGCATATATCCAACGTTAGGGTTCGTGTTGTTGGGAGGAACAATCCCGGGAGCCTTGTAAACATTCCCGCGATATTGCATCCGCAACCCGATGTGCCGACCGAATCCCCAGTCCAGCCCGGCACCATAAACAATCGCAGCCTGGGTAGTATTCGTGGTCCCACTCTGGCCGCCCACAGGCTGATTCAGCAAAAGCCCCACGCCAAGAAGTCCAAACAGTCTAAAGTTCGCAGTCTTTACCGAAGGCACCCATCCCGCAGTCAACTCCTGCGCATTGGCGGAGACGGCATCCGTGTAGTTGGAGCAGCCGGGGCCAGGACAAGCGGGCACGGCTGTTTCAACCATCTCGTCGTACAGTTCATCCGCGCGACGAAAAGAGTAGCTACCCTCCCACCCCAGCAACGGGTTGGAGATATGGCGAACCTCCAGCAGTCCTCCCGCCGCATTGGCCGGGATCATGCGAGAGAAGTTAGAGTTGCCGGGTGTAGTGCTATTGGTAAACGCCCCATAAACGCTGAGGGCAACATCCGTCTGCCCCTGCGCCAACGCACAAACCCCGCCAGCAAAAAACAACAACAAGGCAACGCACAGCTCTGAACAAAAACGTCGCATACAGTCTCCCTCAATAGCCACGTATTTAGCTCACCATCCCGATTGGACGGATATCCCTGGCGGAATGTTCACATTCATGCGGGTAATCGTGAAATTCTGTCGACACTCCAGGCGACCAACGCGACCATGTCGACCGCTTCCCGGGTGCGCCTGGTCCGCATAGCCCAACTCATAAGCAACATCCGCAATAGCGAAAGCAGCTCCCGCAAACACACAGAGCTCGTCCTCTCGCCCGCAGCCGCCCTCGTGGCTTACCTTCATGGCACTGCGCGTTCTCTCCGCCAGATCATTCTTGTTTCATGAGAGTAGTCGAAGAGTATGAGTGCGCCTGAGTCAAACTCCAGCTCAGAGTCTCTCGTAGTGAGGTAAAACCGCGAGTCCGATTCCGCTTTCAGTGGGTAATTGCCTCCGGTCGACCCGATCTTCATCACGAGCCTGCCGCCTTCCAGCGCGATCTCAAGTTTCTGCGTTGTGTCATCCGAGCTGTAAGTGCCAGTGTGCGTGCGTAGACTCCTCTCGGGAAGCACAACCTCCCGGCCGGAAGAAGGAATAATCGCGTTCTTATTCGCTTCCAACTCGAAGAGCTCATTAATTACCGCATACGTGCCGGGTGAATTTGTCGGACCGTCCTTGGAGGCAAACCTTGAAACATTCGAGAGAACGGCGAACTCGGTGTCACTCTTGGGATAGTAAGCAACTTGCGAATGGAAGCCAGGTATATCGCCAGGATGGTCGATCACCCGTGTTCCGTATTGCGTTTCAATGAACACGCCATAACCGTAACTATCCAGGTGTGCAGTATTCATCTCGTCGATACTCGCTGCTTTCAGAACACGCCCGTGTTCCAGCGCATCCACCCACTTCGCCAGATCCGCGCCCGTAGAGTACATCGCGCCCGCGGCTCCCAAGACCGACGCATCGGGTACATCCGCATCCAGCAAGCCATTCGCCTCCGGAAAGTAACCGTAGGCGCGGCCTTGGATAATCTCCGGAGCCCATCCAAGGCCGGAATTCTTCATGCCTAACGGCCTAAAGATATGGTCGTGCAGAAACGCCGCCATGTTCTGGCCGCTAACCTTCTCTACAACGGTTCCAAGCAGAACATAACCGAGATTGTTGTAGTCGAACTTCTCTCCTGGAAGGCTTTTCAGGGGCAGGTTACGCACTGCGTCGATTAATTGCGGAACGGTATAAGCGCCATGCCAGAACTGGGGAAAGCCATAGTTAAGGACGTCGTCTTCGATGCCTGAAGTGTGCGTCAGCAGATCGCGCAGTGTAACGTCTTTCCACGTCTTCGGAACGGATGGCAGATAAAGGCTGAGCGGATCGGAGACCTTGAGTCGACCCTGCTCCTGTAGAAGGAGAATGCACGCAGCCGTGAACTGCTTTGTCACCGAGCCGATAGCGAAGCGCGTATCTGCGGAAATAGGGACTCTCAGCTCCTGATTGGCATAGCCATAAGCTGTTTGCGAGACCAGAACTCCTCCGCGCGCGACAACGATCACACCGCTGAAACCATCGCGCTGGTGGTAGAAGTCCCCGATCTGCCTGATTTGCCGGACCGTCTGCGCAACAGAACTGCCGGGCGACGCGAGACCACAGATGGAGGCAAATAGCACGCAGGCCGACAAACGACGGCGCGAAAGGGAAAGCCATAACTCGGCCATGAACTGGAGAATATCTCAAGTCTGCCGGTTGCCATCACCGCATGGCAGTGTTCTCCGCCCTCGTGATCGAAATACGCAAAGTTGGCTTCACCCCAAAACTTCCCCCGCAATCCCCGGAGTGCGCCACACCAACCCCTGCATGCACGATACTAGTTATGGCGACCTCAACCTTCACCCTCGCGCCCCTCAACCCGATGCCCAACCACAAGCCCACACCCTCCGTCTTCGCCGGCCGCGCCTGGCAACAAGTCCTCTCCCGAGACCCCGCCGCCGATGGCCAGTTCGTCTACGCCGTCAAATCCACCGGCATCTACTGCCGCCCCAGCTGCTCCAGCCGAAAGCCCGACCGCAAGAACGTCAGCTTCTTCCCCACCCCCGCACTCGCCGAAGCCGCCGGCTTCCGCCCCTGCCTCCGCTGCGAACCCCTCCGCACCGCCCCCAAACCCGACCCCCAGGCCGAAGCCATCCATAGGGCTGCCACCTATCTGTCAGAGCATTCAGCCCAGCGCACTTCACTCGACGACCTCGCCGCCGCCGCCGGCCTCGGCAAGTTCGCCCTCCAGCGCGGCTTCAAGCGCGTCCTCGGCGTTACCCCTGGAGACTTCGCCCGCGAGCAGCGCAAAGACCGCTTCCGCGACAACGTCCGCAAGCCAAAGCTCTCCATCACCGACGCCGTCTACGAGTCCGGCTTCAGCTCCTCCAGCCGTCTCTACGAAGGCGCGTCGCAAACCCTCGGCATGACCCCCACCGCCATGAAGTCCGGCGGCCTCGGCGAGACCATCCACTACACCACCACCAACTCCCCCCTCGGCCGCCTGCTAGTAGCCACCACCCACCGCGGCCTCTGCGCCGTCCTCTTCGCGGACACCGACCCCGAACTAGCCATCGAACTCCGCGAGCGTTTCCCCCAGGCCGTGCTACGCCCCACCCCCGAAGAGTCCAGCGAACTCGCCGAAGCCCTCCACTACGTCCTCTCCCAACTAACCGAGCATCCCACCGCCCAGACCCTCCCCTTCCACGTCCGCGCCACCGCCTTCCAGCAGCGCGTCTGGCAAGCCCTCCTCCAGATCCCTCGCGGCGAAACCCGTTCCTACGCGCAGATCGCCCAGGCCATCGGCTCACCCAAAGCCGTCCGAGCTGTCGGCGCCGCCATAGGCTGCAACCCCCTCGCCGTAGTTGTCCCCTGCCACCGGGCCATAGGCTCCAACGGCAAGCTCACCGGCTACCACTGGGGACTAGACCGCAAACGCCAGCTCTTAGATCTCGAACAAACCCCCTAACGCAGAAAAGACACCTCAAGCACGCGATTCGCAGCACATAACCCAGCTCAAACAGCGTCTAAAATAGGGAATTAGGCGCTCCCAGCGCCGCTGAAGGCTCCCGACCGATGAAACTGCGCCCCGTGCTCCTGGTTCTCCTGATCCTCTGCGGCTTCTACTTCCTAACCACCCGCTGGCTCCCTACCGGAGCCTTGGCCGGCCTTATCCACCACAATCCAAAGGTCTTAGTGGACGCCACCACCTCCACCACCAGCGCCCCATTAGGCAACTTCTCGCTCACCGAAGCCCAGGCCGCCCCCGAATACGACGCCGAAGAACTCCAGAACATAGCCGTCTACAAAAAGGCCCTCCCTAGCGTAGTAAACATCACCAGCACAGAAGTAGTCTGCTGCGACTTCTTCCTCCAACCCGTCCCCCAGCAAGGCCAGGGCTCGGGCTTCATCATCGACAACCAGGGCCACATCCTCACCAACAACCACGTCATCGACAACGCCCAGACCGTAGAAGTCACCCTCTCGAACAAGAAGAAGTTCAAGGCCACCGTCATCGGTGCAGACCGCATTCACGACCTCGCCCTCCTCCAGATCCACGGCGCGCAAGACCTCCAGCCCGCAACCCTCGCCGACTCCACGCACCTCCTCGTAGGCCAGCGCGTCTACGCCATCGGCAACCCCTTCGGCTTCTCCGGCACCATGACCCGTGGCATCATCTCCGCCATCCGCTCCATCCTGGAGCCCTCCGGCAATCGCATCGAAGACGCCATTCAGACCGACGCCTCCGTCAACCCCGGCAACTCCGGCGGCCCACTCCTTAACTCCCACGGCGACGTCATCGGCATCACCACCATGATCGCCTCCAACCCCAACGGCGGCGCCGATCAATCCGCCGGCATCGGCTTCGCAATCCCCATCTCCACCGCCAAGGCGGTCGTCGAAGACATCATGAAGTATGGCCACGCCCTGCGTCCCTCGCTCGACATCATCACCCTCCCCATAGGCCCCGACGAAGCACAGCAGATCGGCCTTCCCGCGGACTACGGCATCCTCATCGAGCGCGTTCTCCCCAACGGAGCCGCAGCCCGCGCCGGCCTCCACGGCGGCAACCAGCTAGCCTACAAGGGCAACACTCAAGTCATGCTCGGCGGCGATTTCATCGTAGGTTTCGACGGACAGGCAATCACCTCACCCCAGGATCTCTCCAACGCGCTAAACGCGCACCACGCCGGCGACACCGTAACGCTAACCATCTACCGCGGCCAACAGCGCATGAACGTAAAGGTAACCCTCTCCGACGCCAAGCAAGTTCCCAACGGCCAGACCGCCTGAGGGGTAAGGATTGGAGAGTAAGAGTAGAAGGCAGAGCTAAAAGTTGTCGTGGTTCAGACGTGAGCAGCAAGCAAGAAAGCAACGCACCGCCGCACCTTCTCTACTCCGTACTCTCTACTCCTTACCCCTTCGCTCCTAGTGCAGCGTCTCCGGAATCACCGCATACTGCAACAGAATCTCAAACGGAATAATCTCCAGCGTAGCCTCGTGCGTAGCCTCCATCACCACCGGACACGCGGCCCCATCGCGTTGCACCTGCAGCCAGCGTGCAGCGCAAACGCACCACCGGTCCCCCGGTCTCAACCCCGGAAACCCGTACTGCGGCATAGGCGTCGAAAGATCATTCCCCAGCCGCGCTGACGCCGCCAGAAACTCCTCCGTCACAATGCAGCAGACAGTATGCACGCCCAGATCATCGGGACCTGTATTGCAGCAACCGTCGCGATAAAAGCCAGTAAGCGGGTCTGCGCCGCAGGTCTCCAGCGGCTGGCCAAGAACGTTCTTCTGCGTCGAGATCTGCGGGCCAGTATCCATGGCTCGATTGTATCCCTGCCGCGGCCAGCCTGAACTCCAGCCTACTGGAGTCCAGCTACTTCGCCGCCATCGTCAACTGCTGCTGATACTCCTCATACGGACCCTTGTGATCGGTAATGTGGAAGTCATCCGGCCCACCCTCAAAGTGCCAGATCCGCGTTCCCGCCTCTTCAATCAGTTCCTGATCGTGCGTCACCAGGAACACCGTTCCCTCGTACTTCTGGATCGCCTGATTCAGCGCATTGATGCTTTCGAGATCCAGATGGTTTGTAGGCTCATCCAGCACCAGCACATTCGGCTTCTGCAGCATGATCTTGCAGAACAGCAGCCGCGCCGCCTCTCCACCCGAGAGCGCATCGGTCTTCTTCAAACCCTCTTCGCCCTTGAACAACATCTGCCCGAGAATGCCGCGAATGTCTTCCTTCACCGCCTTTGGATCGAACTGGTGCAGCCAGTCCTGCGCCGTCATCCCCAGCTGGATCGATCCCTTGTGGTCCTGCGCGAAGTATCCGATCTCGACCTCATGCCCCCATTTCACCGTGCCCGAGTCGATCGAAACACCCTTCTCCGCCTTTTCGGAATCCTGCAGCCCTGGACCATTCGCCAGCAGCGCCTTCAGCAGCGTCGTCTTACCCTGGCCGTTGCGCCCCATCAGCACCACCTTATCGCCGCGCTGCACCATCGCCGAAAATCCATTGATCACATGCTCAGTCTTACCGTCAGGCTGCGTGTAGCTCTTGTTAACGTCCTCAAACTCCAGCACCGTCTTGCCCGAAGGTCGCTCCATCTTGAAGCTGATATAAGGCCGCGCAATGTTCGACCGCGCCAACTCACTCGTAGCCAGCCGCTCCACTTCCTTCTTGCGTGAGTTCACCTGCGAGCTCCGCGTACCCGCCGAGAACCGCGCAATAAAATCATTCAACTGCGCAATCTTCTTCTCGCGCTGCTCATTCTGGCTCTCAATACGGGTGCGAATGCTGGTCTTCTGCAGCACCATGTCGTCGTATCCGCCGTTGTACGTAATGATCGTCTCGTAGTCGATGTCAGCAATGTGCGTGCATACGTTATTCAGAAAATGCCGATCATGCGAGATCACAATCACCGTGCCCGTGTAACGCGTCATAAAATCCTGCAGCCAGTGAATCGACTCCAAATCAAGATAGTTCGTAGGCTCATCCAGCAGCAGCGCCTGCGGGTTGCCGAACAGCGCCTGCGCCAACAGCACACGCACCTTCTGCCCGCCCTGCAACTCGCTCATCTTGCGCTCGTGCAGCTCATCCGGAATATCCAGCCCCTGCAGCAACACGGCCGCATTCACCTCGGCCTCATAACCGTCTTCATCCCCGACAATGCCTTCCAGCTCCCCAAGCCGCGACCCATCCGCGTCGGTCATCTCAGGTTTGTCGTAGATCACCTCGCGCTCTTCCAGCGCCGCCCAAAGAGCCTTGTTGCCCATGATCACCGTGTCCACCACACGGTAGGCGTCAAACTCGTACTGGTTCTGTTTCAGCACGCCCAGCTTCTTAGGACGAACAACCGTCCCCTTCTGGGCATCAATCTCGCCGGTCAGCACCTTCATAAAGGTGGTCTTACCCGCACCATTCGGACCCGTAAGGCCATACCGGCGGCCAGCCGTGAACGTCACCGAGACGTCCTCAAAAAGGAGCTTCGCGCCGTAGCGCATCGTTACATTGGACACAGAGATCATCACTACCATTTTCTCACGGCACACGCGCCCCACGCGCCTCCCAGCCCCCTTCGCACCCCGTTTCCTCCAGTTTTCTGCTACCTTCGCATTGAATGTCTCCGAACCAGCTCAACCAGCCCAACTTCCAGCGCGCCCAGTACAGCGGCCAGCCCGTCTCCCTCGATCACTGCACCTTCTGCAGCCGCGCCATCGACGGCGAGTTCTACCGCACCAACGGCGACCTAACCTGCCCCATCTGCGCCGCACACCTGCAAAGCGCGCTTCCTATCCCCACCCGCAAAACCTACTGGCGCAGCGCTGGTTACGGCCTCGTAGTAGCCGCAGGAGCCAGCCTGGCCTACCTCCTTCTCCTTCGCTTCATGGCGCGCCTTGGCACGGCAGACTTCGCACCACTAGCGGCCATCCCCGTCGGCTACGCCATCGGACGCGCCATGCAATGCGCCGGCTCCTCCGCCCGCGGCCGCCGCTTTCAACTTACCGGCGCCTTCCTCACCTACGCTGCCGTAGCGCTGGCCAGCACCGCCGGCGTGCTCTCCATGCGCGGCCTTCCCCTCTACGCCTACCCGGTCCTCGTCTTCGGCCCGCTCCTCATGTTGATCACCGGCCACTCTCAGACGGCCCTCTACCTCCTCTTCTTCATTGCTTTCGGCATCCGCTGGGCCTGGACCCTCCTCCAACCCCACGGCATCAAGATCACCGGCCCTGAAACCCAGCCCCCCACCCCCCCCAAACCCCAAACCCAAAAAAAAAAAA
>JBAVDD010000008.1:0-13297 GCA_049587035.1 Acidobacteriaceae bacterium
GCCGAGCGTGGTGCGGGCGAGGGTTTCGGCGGCGAGATCGGCGGCGAAGTGGGTGGGTTCAGAGACGGGGATTGCGGTGAGGCAGACGCCGTTGACGGCGATGCTGTCGCCGGCGCGCCAGCGGCCAAAGAGCGTGGGCGCGGCGATGATGAGGCGCGTAGCGCCTTCCGTGTTGGTGCGCGAGACGATGCTGCCGGTGGCTTCGATTAGTCCGGTGAACATGAGGCAAGTATAGAGCGCGCGGGCTGGAGGCGCTTCATGGGATGGTGGACCACGGGTCATGGAGGTAGCCCGTGATGCGGACGTCTTCGGCGTTAGGTGTGAGGCCTGCGAAGGTGGTGCGAGTGGTTTGGGTGAGACGTTGCTGCACGGCGTAGGGGGAATCGTAGCCGGCGGCGAAGGGAAGAGCGTTGAGGCCGAGTTCGCTCTCGGCGTAGTAGAGGACGACGCGGTCGACCAGGTTTGCGCGGAGAAGGGCGCCGTTGAGGGCGGAGCCGGCTTCTACGAGGACGCTCAGGATGTTGCGTTGGGCTAGAGTATTGAGCGCGGCTTGCAGGTCGAGGTGGTTGGATGCGGTGGGGATGCAGAGGACTTCGGCTCCTGCTGCGGTGAGGGCTGCTTCACGTTCGATGGGGGCGTGCGTAGTGTTCTCGGAGCAGAGGATGAGGAGGTCGTTGGATGCGGTAGCGACGAGTGCGGAGCCGAGCGGGGTGCGGAGGGCGCTGTCGAGGACTACTCGCAGCAGCGAGCGGCGGCGTGGGAGGTTGGTGCGGTCGGTGAGGGAGGGGTTGTCGGCGAGGATGGTGCCTATGCCGGTGAGGATCGCGTCGGAGGTGTGGCGGAGTTGTTGTGCGTCGGCGCGCGCGGCGGTGCCGGTTAGCCAGTGAGGTGCGTTGGTGGAGCGGGAGGTGGGTGGCGGCGCGAGTTTGCCGTCGACCGAGAGCGCGGCCTTGAGAGTTACAAAGGGACGATGGTGCTGGATGAAGTGGGCGAAGGCGTCGTTGAGGTGACGAGCTTGCTGGGCTAACGGATGAGCTGGGTTGAGGATGAGAACTTCGATGTTCGCGGCGCGGAGTTTGGCCAGGCCCTGGCCGCTGATGAGAGGGTTGGGGTCTACCGTTGCTACGATGCAGCGTGCGATGTTGGCGGCAATGAGGGCGTCGGAGCAAGGGCCGGTGCGGCCGTGGTGAGAGCAGGGTTCGAGGGTGACGTATGCGGTAGCGCCGCGGACGTTGTGGCCGAGTGCGGAGGCTTGCTTGAGAGCTGCGATTTCGGCGTGGTCGCGGGCTTCGTAGTAGTGTGCACCTTCGCCGATGGTGATGTCGTTGTGGGTGAGGACGCAGCCGACGGTGGGGTTGGGATTGGCGAAGGCTGCGGCCTGCTGCGCGAGGGTTAGAGCGCGGGTGAGGTGCAGCTCGTCTTGGAGCGTGAAGGACATGCCTGATCAGGATAGACGCTGGCTAGTCGAGGAGTGAGTCCACGAATGCGGTGGCGTCGAACGGGATGATGTCCTCGAGCTTTTCTCCAATACCGGCGTAGCGGACGGGGAGGCCTAATTCGTGGGCAATGGCGACGACGATGCCGCCTTTGGCGGAGCCGTCGAGCTTGGTGAGGACGATGCCGGTTACGCGCGCGGCTTCGGTGAAGAGGCGGGCCTGCTGGAGGCCGTTCTGGCCGGTGGTGGCATCGATGACGAGCAGCGTTTGGTGCGGTGCGTCGGGGACGAGACGCTCGGCGGTGCGGCGCATCTTGTCGAGTTCCTTCATGAGGTCGGTCTTGGTGTGCAGGCGGCCGGCGGTGTCGACGATGAGGATGCCTGTGGAGCGGGCCTTGGCGGCAGTGAGCGCGTCGAACAGCGCGGCGGATGGATCGCCACCTTGACGAGTCTTGATGAGGTTGACCGAGGAGCGTTGGGCCCAGACTTCTAGCTGCTCGATGGCGGCGGCGCGGAAGGTGTCGGCGGCGCAGAGGAGGACGGACTGGCCGTCACGACGATAGAGTGCGGCGAGCTTGCCGCTGGTGGTGGTCTTGCCGGTGCCGTTGACGCCGACCATCATGATGACTTCTGGAGGGGTTGCGAGGTAGGCGACGGGCGTGTCCACGGAGTTCAGGATGCGGAGGATCTCGGCTTTGAGCTGGAGCTTGAGTTCGGCGCCGTCTGAGATTCCGTGGATGAGGGCGCGGTCGCGCAGCCTGGTGAGGATCTCGTTGGTCGTGGTGGAGCCTACGTCGGAGGCGAGAAGCGCGAGTTCGAGGTCGTCGAGCGAGGCTTCATCTACCTCGCGAGTAAGGGCGACGACCGAGGCGAGAGAGCTGGAGAGCGATTCGCGGGTGCGCGTGACCGCTTGCTTCATGCGGTCGAAGAGGCCGCGGGACTGCTGTGGTTCCTGCGGCTCTGGTGCCGGTGTTGGGGTGTCGCGCTTGCTGAAGAGTGAAAAAGCCATCAGGTTTAGTTTAGCGGAGAGGGATGGCTACTCGGTGCGGCCGGGGCGGGACATGAGGTCGCGGATGGCGTCGAGGGGGGCTTTGTCCTGGTGAAGGATGGCGGTCATCTGCTCGGTGATAGGCATCTCCACGCCGTAGCGCTTGGCGAGGCCGAGCGCTGCGGTGGTGGTAAGAACGCCTTCAGCGACCTTGCCGTTGAGGCCGGCGATGATGTCGTTTAGCTTGTGGCCTTTGCCTAGTTCGACGCCGACGGTGCGGTTGCGCGAGAGGCCGCCGGTGCAGGTGAGGACCAAGTCGCCGATGCCGGAGAGACCGGACATGGTCTCGCGGCGGCCACCGCAGGCCATGGTAAGGCGGGTGATCTCGGCGATGCCGCGGGTGATGAGCGCGGAGGTTGCGTTGTTGCCCAGCTCAAGGCCGGTGACGACGCCGGCGGCGAGAGCGATGACGTTCTTAAGCGCGCCGCCGAGTTCGGTGCCGATGACGTCTTCGTTACGGTAGGTGCGAAGACTTGCGGAGCTGAAGTCGTCCTGCAAGGACTTGCCGAGGATGGGGTCGTCGATGGCCAGGGTGATGGCCGTGGGCATGGCGGCGGCGACTTCGTAGGCGAAGGACGGGCCTCCGAGGGTTCCGATGGGGTTGTCGGGGGCGTACTCGAACATGATCTGTGACATGCGCAGGTAGGTCTTCTCCTCGATGCCCTTGCTGGCGGAGAGGAGAATCTGGCGCGCGGTGAGCATGGGGGCGAGCTGCTGCATGATGGAGCGCAGGGCCTGGGAGGGTGTGACGCAGAGGATGATGTCCGCACCGGAGATGGCGAAGCTGAGGTCGTGGGTGATGTCGACGTCAGCGGGTAGGACGAAGCCAGGCAGGTAACGGGTGTTCTCGCCTGTGTCGGCCAGATTAACGGCGTGGTCGGGAGAGTGTGCCCAGAGGGTAAGCCGATGTCCGCCACGACGGGCGAGCGAGACGGTGAGCGCGGTTCCCCACGCGCCAGCGCCGATGACAGCAATGCGGCTCATGCGGTCTCCTTCGTGTGGGTAGAATCAGATCCCTTGCTGGAGCCAAAGCGGCTCTCGGCGCCGTGCAGGAGACGAACGATGTTGGCGCGATGCTTGAGGATGCAGAGCAGGGAAATAAAGCTAAGACCCGCGAGCAGGGCATTCGAGCGACGCGGCACCAGCAGCAGAGCGAGGAGGGGGATGGAGACTGCGGCGAGGATGGAGCCGAGCGAGACCAGACGCGTAGTGGCGACGATGAGGGCGAAGACGCCGACGGAGGCGAGAGCGACCAGGGGCACCAGGCCGATGAAGACACCGAGCGCCGTCGCGATGCCCTTACCGCCGCGGAAGCGGAGCCAGACCGGGAAGATGTGGCCGACGACGGCGGCTACCGCGGCGGCGATGGCTAGGGTCGAGGGGCCTTGCTGCGTATTGGGGGCCAGGTGCATGGCGATGAGGACGGCGGCGTAGCCTTTGAGGGCGTCGAAGAAGAGGGTTAGCAGGCCCAGGATGGTGCCACCAGCGCGGGCTACGTTGGTGGCGCCGATGTTGCCGCTGCCGGTGGCGCGGACGTCCTCCTTGCGCAGGAATCGGACTAGGAGGTAGCCGAAGGGGATGGAGCCGAGCAGGTAGGCTGTCGTGAGTGTAAGGAGCCAGAGGGTCATAAGTCTGTCGCAAATGAGTGTAGCAGTGGGCAGTTTACTGGAGGTGGTGGCGGAGCATCTCGAGGGCGTGCTGGGTGGCCCAGAGGCGGATGCGCTCGCGGTCGCCGGGGATGTGGATCTCCTTGACATGCGTGTCTTCGCCGTCGGTTAGGGCGATGTAGACGAGGCCGAGGGGTTTGTTGGCGTCTTTGTGCCCATGTGGGCCTCGCGGTGCTGTCGGGCCGGCGATGCCGGTGATGCTTAGGGCCAGGGAGCTGCCAGTGCGGCGGCGAATTCCTTCGGCCAGGGCGCGGGCTACGGCGTCCGAGACTGCGCCGTGCTCGTCGATGAGGTAGGCGGGGACGTCAGCCAAGGCGGTCTTGCTGCGGTCGGAGTAGGCGATGGCTCCGCCCAGGAAGACGCGGGAGCTGTTGGGGATAGCGGTGAGGCGTTGGCCGAGCCAGCCGCCGGTGCAGCTCTCGGCTACGGCGAGGGTGCGGCGACGCACGCCAAGCATTAGGAGGACGACCTCCTCGAGGGACTCGCCGTTGAGGGAGAAGATGTCGTCGCCCATCTCACGGGCAACGGCGTCGGCGACGGCCTCTACGCGGGCTTCGGCTTCGGCGAGGGCGGGTTTGACGCAGACGAAGTGGAGCTGGATCTCGGCGTGGCCGGCGAGGATGGTAGTCTCGACGTCGGGGAACTGCTGGTAGATGGGCGCGGTGCGGGCGTCTACCTGGCTTTCGGGGATGAGCGCCATGCGGAGCTGGCGGCGAGCGAGGTGGTTGGGCGGAAGCGTGGCGGCGAGGCGCGGCTTGCACTCGGTGTCGAAGATGGGCTTGAGCTCCTTGGGCGGGCCCGGAAGCAGGGTTACGAGCTTGCGGTGACCTTGGTAGGTGAGGTCTAGCCATTGGCCGGGAGCGCTGCCGTTGCTGTTGGCGAGGATGGTTGCGCCTTCGATCTGGTCGGCCTGCTTGGCGTTGTTGGGCGGCATCGCCATGTTACGGGCGGCGAAACGCTGGTGGAGGAGATCGAGGAGGCCGTCATTGCGGACCAGAGGAAGGTTGAGGGTCTGGGCGACGCACTCGCGGGTGAGGTCGTCTTCGGTGGGACCGAGGCCGCCGGAGAGGAGGATGACGTCGACGCGGTTGAGGGCGATGAGGATGGCCGAGCAGAGATGGTCGCGGTTGTCGCCCACGATGGTCTTGAAGGCGACGGTTACGCCGAGGTCGTTGAGACCAGCGGTGAGGTATAAGGAGTTGGTGTCCTGGCGATGTGACGTGAGCATCTCGGAGCCAACGGCGATGATCTCGGCTAGCATGTGGTTCGATGGTATCGCGGGCGGAGGCTGATGCAAGTCAGGAACGGTGATGCGGAACGGTTTTCGGAGCGGAGGGCTGGGCACGTTCGGCAGTTAGAAGCGGTTCGGGGTTGAAGGCTGGCTGCCTGCGGCGGATGCGTCCGAGCTCGAGCTCGTAGCGGCGCATGGTGACGCCGATGCTGCCTTTGACGCGGGCAGCGAGCTCGGCGAGGAGGTCGCGGCCGTGGAGTGCGGCGTCGACGGTGCGGGTTTGGAGATCGGCCATTTCGGAGTTCTGGAGGGCTTCGATCTCGGTTTGGAGGTCGAGGTGGTCTTGCTGGGACTGGGAGATTTGGGTGGTGATGCGGGCTAGCTGGGCGGCTATGGTTTGGTCGTCGCCGGAGTCGGTTGAGGGGTCGTAGCCGTTGAGCATGCGCTGGAGGATGTTGGCGTCGTCGCGGAGGTAGGCGATGTTGGCCTGGGCCATGAGATGGGTGCGGCGCTGCTCGTCGAGGGGGTTGCTGGCGCGGTCGGGATGGATTCGCTTGGCTACCTCGCGAAGGAGGGCTTTGAGGGTTAGGGCTGTTGGGTTGGGCTCGGGTTCGGTGGCGATTTCGATTTCGGGTTCGGCTGGTTGGGGGTGGGTTGGGTTATGGAGTTGGGCGATGCGGTCTTCCCACTCGTCGAGCTGGATGTAGAGTACGCCGACCTGGCGGATGTAGCGGCCTTCGAAGCTGTTGAGCTGGGCGCGGAGGTGGTCGAGTTCGGCTTCGCGGGCGGTGAGGGTGGCGCGGAGGGTCGCCAGCTCGGCGCGGCGGAGGAAGAGTTCGGCGTCCTCGGGCCGGGGGTGGTGGGCGAGCTCTGGCTTGGGAGGATTGGGCACTGATTCGATGATAGTTCCTGCGGTCCTGCGTGGACGGCGGGAGGCTTCGCGTGGCGGCGCTTCCTTTTATGTACTTGCGGGCGGTTGTACCCCCCCCTTATATTTTTGAGCTCAAGGTATTCAATTTTTGAGGGTTAGACGCGGACTTGTGGAAGTCTTACCCGGTCCTGAGCGGCTCGGCTTTGGTGCGAGGGATTTTTGGGGCTAGTTCCATTTTAATGGAGCCGGCGGGGTGACTATGCCAGGTTTTGAAAATTTATATCGCCAGTGTTTACGCGGGGTTCGGCGGTCTTGGGTGGGTTTGGGGGCTTGACAGATTTTGGGGCCCTGCGCGGACGGCGAGAGTAGGAATGGTGGTGGTATGGGTTTGGGAGATGGTCGGGTCGGGGGGGCTATCTGCTGTAACGCTGAAGATTTTTGCAGAGGGCTTCCCAAGTACAGGTCCCTGGCTTGAGAGTATTGAGATGGAGGCGAGTTGATCCCATGTCCACGGAGATAGAGTACGAGCAACTGATACGAGCTATTGGCGATGGTGTTGTGATCGCAGACGCAGCCGGTACGATCACGCTTTGGAATCCAGCGGCGGAACGGATCTTTGGCTTCAGTGCGGAGGAGGCGATGGGGAAATCGTTGGATCTGATCATCCCTGAACGGCTGCGGCAGAGGCATTGGGATGGGTATGACAAGACGATGGAGACCGGTGTGACGAAGTATGGCAGCGAGTTGCTGAGGGTGCCGGCAGTACATAAGGATGGGCGGCCACTCTCGATTGCGTTCACGGTGGCGCTGCTGTACTCGCAGGAACACGCGGTGACGGGGATTGCCGCGGTGATCCGCGATGACACGGCTCGGTTCAACGACGAGCGCACGCTGAGGAAGCGAGTGGCGGAGCTTGAGGCGCAGATTGCGGGCAAGCCTGCAGGGGTGTGAGGGGGAGTTGCTAATGGACGGTTTGGTAACCGGTGGACAGGCTGTTGGAGATGCTGTTAGGGGAGAGGACTAGTTGCCAGAGCTGGAGGGTGCGTGCGCGGAAGGCGGCGGCGCAGCTTAATAGGTAGTACTGCCATGTGCGCTGGAAGTGGTCGTCGATTTTTTGGGCGAGAGGGCTGGTTTGCAGGTAGGTGTTGAAGTTCTTCCACCAGGCCATGAGCGTGCAGTCGGAGTCGGGGCCGAAGTCTTGTAGTTCGTCGACGAGGAAGCGGCCTTCGAGGGCGGTGGTGAGCTGGCGGAGGGAGGGAATTTTGCCGTTGGGGAAGATGTAGGTGTTGATCCAGGGGTCGGTGGCCAGGGTGGTTTGGGGGGTACCGGTGGTGCGGAGGAGGAAGAGGCCGTCGGGGAGTAGGCAGCGGCGGGCGGTATCGAAGAATGTGGGGTAGTTTTTCAGGCCGACGTGCTCGAACATGCCGATGGAGGCGATGGCGTCGACGGGGGTGTTGAAGCTGCGATAGTCCTGGAGAAGGATTTCTACGGGGAGGCCGGCGCAGTGCTTGCGAGCGAAGTTGGCCTGCTGCTCGGAGACGGTGAGGCCGATGACGCGGACGTTGTAATGCTCGGCTGCGAAGCGAGCGAAGCCTCCCCAGCCGCAGCCGATTTCCAGCAGAGTGGAGTTGGAGAGGAGGTGGAGCTTGCTGCAGATGAGGTCGTACTTGGCGAACTGGGCATCGTCGAGGGTGTCGGCGCCGTCGCCGCGGTAGCAGCAGCTGTAGGCCATGGAGGGGCCGAGCATGGCCTGGAAGAGATCATTGTCGAGGTCGTAGTGACGGCGGCCGACTTCGAAGGCTCGGGCGGTGGATTGGAGGTTGGTTAAGCGGGCTTTGAGGATGCCGTAGAGCTGGGGGATGAAGAGGCCGGCGCGGTGGGGAATCTCGGTGGATAGGACGCGGCGGAAGAAGTCGTCGAGGCGGGGGCAGTCCCACCAGCCGCGGGTGTAGGCGTCCCCGAGGCCCAGGGTGCCCTGGTGGCGGACGAGCTCGAACATGGCGGGGTTGTTGACGTGGATGTCGTGGGGCTGGGTGCCGTTGATGGCGATCCCGGCGGAGGAGATGAGGGATTGAAACCACTTTTCTGAGCTGGACATACAGGCTCTCCTGGGGGAAAAAGCGTCTCTGGATAAATGGATGCCGATGTTGAATTTATGGATGCGTGAAGTTGAACTCGCGCATACCTTTCAGCCGATAAGCGTACCCCTGATGGTGCGTTTTGGGCGGGAGAGTTGACTGCGAATCGGCACTAGAGTGGGTGGTTTGAGGGCTTGGGCGAGGTGCGAGTTAAGCACAAAAAGGCTTGGATTTGCACAGATATTTTGCTGTTGCGCGACGGGGATTTTGTGGCATGATTCTCAGCAACGGAAGAGAGATCTTCCAGAGAAGAGAGAAGAATCGGAGGCAGCCGGGAGTCGGACGCGACACCCACGTTGGGCGACCAATGAAAGCTGACGAAGAGGAAGCTCGCAGGATATGACGTCACGGAAGAACGAAGGACAAACGGGCTAGACCGTGGGTTCCGAGAGACGACGAGATGACAGAGAATGATCTGGAGCCGAAGCCAGATCTTCGAGAGATTCGGATGGCAGAGGGCGAGTTCTCGCGAGAGGATTCGCCCTTTGTGCTGCGCGCACGGCGAGGGGCTTCGCGTGGCGCGTTGGTTGTTGGCGGGCGAGTTCTCGGCAGGGTGCGGCTTAGGATATGGGAGTTGGTGTGGGACGGGAGCAGAGCTTGAGAGCGGTTGGGTAGAGAGCTGTTGTTAGGCCTGCGACTAGCGCGGCTATCCCGACTCCATCATAGGTTGTGTGGTCGTAGTTGAAGTTGCCGCCATTTGCTAATCCAATGCATATTCCTATGGCGAGCATGAGACCTGGACCAACGGCGGTCCCAATCAGAGCTAACTGCCAGACTGGGAGTGCTGCATTTTTCGGAATCACAATGATTGGCAACGCTATGAGCCAGCCTGGGACTACAAAAAAGCTCGCAAAATATACAAAGCCAAATACGTGTTCAAAGAAGAGCGCCCTGCCATCTGCTATACCAAGCGCGACGCCGATCAATAGTTCTGCGATGAAAGCTGCGGCGAACGAGATGACGACGCGCTTCCAGCGGGTCATATGAGGGGGAGGCCTTCTATGCCTAGGTCGGCGTGGAAGATTGTGTTGTTGGTGGCCAGGGCACAGCAGCCGTCGTCGAGGAAGCAGAGGCCGATTAGGTCGTTGCCGGCTACGATTAGTTCGGCTTCGGGGGTGCTGGTTTCGAGGGAGTTCCAGAGGCGGACGATGCCTCGGTGGCCGCGGAGGGAGGCGGCTACGTAGAGGTTGCCGTCGATGTCGAAGGCCATGCCCTGGGGACGGCCGAGGCCGCGGTAGTAGGTGGTGGTGTTGCCGTGGGGGTCGATGGCGTAGATGGATTGGTGGGAGGCGATGGTGGGGGTGGTGACCATGAGCGCGCCGTCGGGACGGAAGCAGAGGTGGTAGAAGGCGGTGGAGGGTTCGAGGGTGGCGAAGACGAAGATCTCGCCGGCGGAGCCGGGGTGGTGAGGGTTTAGGACGGAAGTAGGCTCGTCGGTTGGTGTGGTGACGGCGCCTGCGGGGACGATCTTGAAGATGGTGCCGGAGCGGTCGCCGACGAAGAGGTTGCCGTCGCGGTCGAATGCGATACCTGTTGCTATGCCCATGCCTTCGGCGAAGGTGGAGATGGCGCCTTCAGGGGTGATGCGGTAGATGGCGCCTTCGGAGCGGGAGCTGGCGTAGAGGTTTCCGTCGCGGCCGAAGGCGAGGGCGGAGACGTTGAGGAGGTCGCGGACGAACGGAGTCACTTGCAGATCGCGGGCGATGCGGAAGATGGAGACAGGGACCTGCTCGCCGCGCGGGCCGGAGACCATGGCGTAGAGGTTGCCGTCGGCGTCGGTGACGGGGTTGGAGATGACGTGGAGGTCTTCGACCATGGGGACGCCGATGTTGGCGTGGAGAGGATTACTGGTGAGGCCGTTGTGGCGGAGGTGTAAGTCGGACGAGATGGCGCCGGGTGGGACGCGGATGACGGCGCGGGAGGAGCGCGCGAGATCGAGGTTGGCGTGGGTTTCGCCGAAGTAGGCCTGGGGGAGTTGCGGTAGGTTGGCGGAGAGGAGATGCGAGCCGAGGAGCTCGAAGCTGCCCCCGGGGATGGCTGCGCGGGGGTGGAGGTGGTCGAGGTGTGGTGCTGCGGGAGGCGTGGGCTGCGGGCGCGATGGGTGTAGCAGAGGCATTGATGCTTAGGGTATGCGCGGTGGGGAGGCGATGCAACTTCGCTATCGGACGTGGTGATAGAGGAGGGTGAGGAGGACGCCGGTGATTAGGGCCGCTAAGCCGGCGGCTACGTCGTCTAGCATGATTCCGGTGCCCTCGGGGAGGGCTTCGAGGCGGCGGATGGGCCAGGGCTTGGTGATGTCGAATACGCGGAAGAGGAGAAGTGCGAGGAGGGCGTATGGCCAGGTGGGTGGCATCAAGATAAGGGCCACGAGTTGGCCGGCTACTTCGTCGATGACTACGAAGCCGGGGTCTTCGCGGTTGGCTTCGCGGGCGACGATGGTGGAGGCGGGGATGCCGATGGCCGTGACGAGGATGGCGGCGAGGGTGGTGGCGATGGCGAGGGTTAGACGGGTGCTCGGGAAGAGGTGCGCGGCGGCGTACCAGAGGAGAGCCGCGGCGACGCTGCCGTAGGTGCCGGGACCGGGTTGGCCGTAGCCTGCTCCGAAGAAAGTGGAGAGGAGCCATGCCCAGGTGGTTTTGCGTGTGGTGGTCACTTGGTGATTTTACGCGGGTCCTTCGCGGACGGTGGGAGGCTTCGCGTAGCTGGGGAAGGAATCCTTAATTCGTTAGATTAGTATGCCTCGATATCAGTTTGCCCAGCGAGGCGCTGATGAGGATTGTTTAGAAATTGGCCGATGTAGATGTCGCCTTCCATGGAGTTGAGCAATGGGGCGTGTTGGCGTTTGGTGAAGAGAAGTCGCTGGCTGTTGAAGAGGTAGTGATGGATCATGTCGTTGTAAAGAGGCCTGCAGGCGTCGTCGAGCGCTCCTGCACCGAGGAGCGCGGGGACCTCACTGTAGAAGGGCTTTTTCGTGGTGGCATCGATGGGCTTGACGGGCCACGCTTTGCAGACCTGCCCGTAGACGTCGTTGACGTGAAAGCCGGCGAGCCATGGCATGGCTTCCGACTGCTGCTGAATGATCGCTGGATCTTCGAAGGCCATCTTGTCGGAACAATAGACGGACAAACGCATGCCGGAGAGACCGCCGTTGCCGGAGAAGATGTCGTCGAAGTAGGACTTGATGTAGCGCTCCTGCTGGCCGTTGATCATGTTGGTGACGGTTTGGGGCAAGTTCTTGACGCCGTCGTAGTCTTCAATCTGGCCGTGAAGGATGCTCAGCAGCTCGGCTCGGCCGTAGTTAAGCGAGACTACTTTGCCGTCCTTGAGCTGGTAGTGGAGGGTGAAGGTTTTTCCACTGAGGCTGGTAAAGTAGTTGCGAAAGCGCGTGGTGAGGGTGGGGTCGGCGGCGTCGAGTACAGTGGTGAGCGCTTCGTTGAAGTTGGCCAGCTCCTGCTCGTCGATGTTTACGAACTCCGGCAGGGGAGAGTCGAGGATGAGGGATCGGATGTGCTGCGGATATTTTTGCAGCACGGCCATCATGAGGCCGCCGCTATAGGAGATGCCGAGCAGGTTGAGCTGATCGATTTTCAGAGTGCGGCGAAGATCTTCGATGTCGGCTGCGCTTTCGTCGGTGTTGTAGGACGAGAGGTCGATGCCTTGTTGCGATAGTTTGGCGTGGCATTGACGAACGGCTGTGAGGACTGCGTCGTCTTTGGAGCGGTGATCGAGGTAGGCTTGCTGGATTGCATGTCCGGCGCCATCGCAGTCGAGGTTGGGGATTGCGAAGTGGGTTCCTCGCTGCTCGAAGGTGATGTAGTCGCGGTTCTGCAGCAAGGACCTGCGTGCGATGGAGGTGACGGGATGCAGGGAGCTGAGGCCGGGACCGCCGCCGGTGAAGAGGACGGGGTAGGGGCTTTTGGCGGGGTTGTTGCTTTCGACGTAAATGAACGGCAGCTTGATGAGTCTGCCGTGTGGGTGATGACGATTTTCCGGGACGATGAGATAGCCGCAGTGGGTCTTGTAGGCGCCGCCGGGCTGATAGATGCAGGGGCTGGCTTCGATGCGCGGGATGGCGAGGGTTTGCGCTGCATATGCCGCGGGGGCGACGAGAAGCAGATAGAGGCAGAGAGTCTTCAGGGTCGTTTTCACGGAACCCTAGACTGGGCGGAGGGCTGAAAGTTTCAGGCGCGTGCGTTACTGGAGGGAGGTTAGTTCTTCCACTTGTTGGCTTCGCCGGTGGGGTGCTGTTGCTGCTGGGCGTGCTCCAGGTCTTCGAGGAGGTCGGGGTCGAGAATGGGGGAGGAGATCTTGTAGTCGCCTGAGGCCCACTTGCCTAGGTCGATGGTGCGGCAGCGCTCGGAGCAAAAGGGAACTTCGGGGCTGTCGAGGGGGACGGGTTTGCGGCAGATAGGGCAGTGGAGGGTTTTTGTCATAGTGGTTACTCGCTGTTGTTGGTCTTGATCATGCCTGCGAGGGCTGGATCGAAACCGTTAGGAAAGATTGTGCGATCGTTGTAGGTCGCGCCGCCTAATCCTGTGCCTTTCAAAATCGCGTTCGAGAGGTTCGCGTCTTGAAGAGAGGTGGAGCTGTTCATATTGTCACGGCTCAGATCCGCGTCGGTGAGATTCGCATCGGTCAAGTTTGCTTCATCGAACACTGCACCTCTCAGGTCGGCCTGTTGGAACGACGCCCTAGAGGCGTTCGTTCGATAGAATCTCGCGCCATAGAGGTTGCACTTGCTGAAGTTGGCCTGGGACACGTCGCAGTCGTCGAAGTTGACGCCTTCGAGAACCTTTCCGGCAAAGTCTGCGTCAGCGAGATTCATGCTGTCGAAGTAACGTTCGTTGTCTCCGGTGTCGATCAGGAGTTCGTTGTGCCGGTTGAAGATTTGCATGTGGCTACTCAAT
>JBAVDD010000009.1:0-1758 GCA_049587035.1 Acidobacteriaceae bacterium
CCGCTCAGCCGTAGCCGCACCCAGCGCCTGGCTGTCCCAGTCCGCCTGCTGCCCACCGCAGAAGATCAACTCCGCCGCCTCAACCCGCGCAATCTGCGCCACCACCGAACTCAACGCAATCGCATCCAGCGCCACGTCCGTCACCACATGCACACCCCGATCCGCACCCATCGCCAGCGCCGTCCGCAGAGACTCCTCCGCCCGAGCCGGCCCCACAGCCACCACCACAATCTCTGCACCCACTCCACTCTCCCGCAGGCGCAGCGCCTCCTCCACGCCATACTCATCCATGGTGTCCATCACCAGCTTGCCGCCCTCCAGCTCCACCGTGCCATTCCGCACCCGAACACTCTCTTCCGCATCCAACACCTGGCGTATCAACGTCAAAATCCGCATCTATTCCACTCCTGCCCTACTCACTCACGCATCACTTAGCCTACGATGACAACGCCGAAGTTTGTGTCTACAACTACTGGTCTGTTAATTTACCCTCGGGTAGAATAACTTCGCAACCCCTCATCGGAGATTCCCTCACCATGGCAACACTCCCTCACGAAACCACCTCGCCTTCGCCGCTCTCCACCCTCACCGCCGAAGAGCAAATCCTCCAGGAGACGGTCCGCAAGTTCGCCCGCAACAAGATCGCCCCACTCGTCCGCGAGATGGACGAAGCCCAGAAGATGAGCCCCGCCATCATCTCGCAACTCTTCGAGCTAGGCCTCATGGGCATCGAAATCCCCGAAGAGTACGGCGGCGTAGGCGGCTCCTTCTTCAGCTCCATCCTCGCCGTCGAAGAGATCTCCGCCGTAGACCCAGCCATCGGCGTCCTCGTCGACGTGCAGAACACCCTCACCGTCAACGCCCTCCTTCGCTATGGCACTGAAACGCAGAAACAGCAATATCTCCCGCGCATGGCCGCCGACACCATCTGCTCCTACGCGCTCAGCGAAGCCAGCTCCGGCTCCGACGCCTTCGCCCTCACCACGACAGCGCGCGCCGACAACGACCACTACATCCTCAACGGCCGCAAGCTCTGGATCTCCAACGCCGCCGAGGCCGGCCTGTTCATCGTCTTCACCACCGTCGACCCCGCCGCCGGCTACAAAGGCATCACGGCCTTCCTGGTCGAGCGCGACACCCCCGGCTTCACAATCGGCAAGAAAGAGGACAAGCTAGGCATCCGCGCCTCCTCCACCTGCGAACTCCTCTTCGACGACTGCCGCGTCCCCGCCGCCAACATCCTCGGCGAGATCGGCAGAGGCTACAAGATCGCCATTGAGACCCTCAACGAAGGCCGCATCGGCATCGCCGCGCAACTCCTCGGCCTCGCCACCGGCGCCTGGTCCCACGCCGCTAAATACGCGCAAGAGCGCCGCCAGTTCGGCAAACCTATCGCAGAGTTCCAAGCCGTCCAATTCGCCTTAGCCGAGATGGCCACCGAAATCGAAGCCAGCCGCCTCATGGTCTACAACACAGCCCGCCGCAAGCTAGCCGGTCTCCCGTTCCTCAAAGAAGCCGCCATGACCAAGTACTTCGTCTCGCAAGTAGCCGAGCGCGTAGCCAGCAAGTCTGTAGAAATCTTTGGCGGCTACGGCTTCGTCAAAGACTACCCCGTAGAAAAGCTCTACCGCGACGCCAAGATAGGCACCATCTACGAAGGCACCTCCAACATGCAGCTAGCCACCATCGCCAAACAGGTCCTGCAAAGCTAACGCACGTTTGCCACAACAAAAAGTTGTCATTCCGACCGGACTCTAC
>JBAVDD010000010.1:0-7222 GCA_049587035.1 Acidobacteriaceae bacterium
CAAGAATGTCATTCACACGGCTCAGGTCGCGCAGTACGTCCGTCGCAGTCAAGAGTTTGGAATTGGCATCGATGCCTTCCACATCGATATGCGAGCTGTAAGAGAGCGTAAGCGCAGAATGGTCCAGATGCTCGTTGACACGCATCTGGGTCTCTACAACCGAAGTGGAGCGAAACTAATCATGGCTTCCGGACGCTTTGTGGCGACAAAGGTTCTTGAGGCGACGCTGCCGGACGGCTCCAAACGGTTGCTACGTGGTGAGAAGATCGTGATCGGCACAGGAACGCACGCCGCAATCGAGCACATCCCGGGACTCGTGGCAGCTCAGCCTATGACCCACGTCGAAGCTTTGGAACTCGATGTTGTGCCCGAGCACCTGATCGTTGTTGGAGGCGGGTATATCGGGCTCGAATTCGCGCAGGCGATGAGACGGTTTGGCAGTAGGGTTACCGTCATCGATCGCAACCAACGCATTATCCATCGCGAGGACGACGACATTAGCGAGGGTTTGCAGACGTTGCTCAATGACGAAGGCGTCCAGTTGGTTCTGGACGCCAAGGTGAAAAGCGTCTCCGGGATCTCGGGGCAATCGGTCCGACTCATTCTTGAGCAGAACGGGGTGGAGTTGTCGCTTGAAGGTTCGCATATCTTAGTCGCCGCAGGGCGCACGCCGAACACAAAGGATATCGGGCTGGATCTCATCGGCGTGGAACTGACAGATCGCGGATATATCAAGGTGAATGAGCGACTGGAAACGACCGCTGGGAACGTATGGGCGATCGGAGAAGTCGCCGGCAGCCCCCAATTCACGCACATCAGCGAGGATGACTTTCGCGTCATCCGCGACAATATGCTCGGTGGGAACCATGTGACTACCGGCAGACAGGTACCCTTCTGCCTCTTCACAGACCCTGAATTCGCGCGCATTGGACTGACAGAGAAAGAAGCGAAGGCCCAGGGGATCGACTATCGTCTGTTCAAGGTTCCGATGACCTCGGTGCTGCGCGCACGCAGCCTGATGGAGACGCGCGGTTTCCTTAAGTGCTTGGTCGAGCGTGGAAGCGACCACATCCTCGGGTTCGCGGCGTTTGGTGTTGGCGCAGGCGAGCTCATGGGCTGCGTGCAGATCGCTATGCTTGGCCGGACGTCTTACACCGTACTCCGTGAGGCAGTACTCGCACATCCCACGATTCCAGAGGGATTGGTCGCTCTATTTTCCTCCGCCCCGTCCTAAAGTGGGCAGCAAGAGACCCGATGCAATGATTCACTGGCAAGATTTGCGAACTTCCTCAGGTCCGAACCTCCAAGAATCTTTACTGTCGATTGTTTACCGTTCCCAACATCATTCGGCTGACGCTTAGCTGTCGATAACAGGCCATATCGCGCTTCTAGAACGGCCCCTCTGGAAACGTGCAGCGGCGATTATTACGCGCTCATCGACATGAGCTGCCTTTGAAATCGGAGAACGCTGCACATAAGTGCGTTCCGGGACTTACTACGGACTAGGAGGCCATATGCTACGGAGCGGCAGTTATACCGTCAGGACCACATCGCCATCCTTCGCTCCTGATGAGGAGCCTGTATCTATTGCAGTCGGCCGCATGAACCATCTTTCAGTTCATCTTGCCATCGCCAACACACAGCAGAGCGCCTCTTCCGGTTACAAACTTCGCTCGGTTACGCCACTTGCTATCCGACAGTCGTCCTCACGCATCTTTCGCCGACAGGACAGCCAGCGAGTTCGCCAGCCAGTACGCGACTAGCCGCGTACTGGCTGAAACCTAAACAGATCGAAGACTAACTCTGACCTTGGCATAAGAAATCTAGGCCCTTCATAGCTGCGCTACACTAACAAAAAATCCGGTTCAAAAGATCGGGCAGACCATAGAACAGGATGGATGAGTTGACTAACGCTGATGGGAAAAGTGCATCGTCGTTGCGATGGCAGGTCACCTCGGTACTGGTTTCGGTGATCGCGGCGGTAGCGTTGGCTGGGACACCGTTTCTTGCTGCGAACGCACAGTCGTTGCCGCCACTCTATCCCGAGATCGGGCCAGGTACGCACATTCTCGATCACAACCGGCTGCTGTTTAGAGCGACCCTGAACGATCCGGGCTTCTACAAATCCGCCCTCGACTGGTACAAGGCAAACATCCCTTTTCTCGACGTGCCGGATAAAGACATCCAGGCTGTCTACTACTACCGCTGGAGTGTGGTCAAACGCAACCTCAGAAACACCGGGGCGGACGGCTACGTCAGCACCGAGTTCATTCCGCCCGTCGGCTGGGGAAATATCTTTAACAGCCTCAACGACGCCGCGGGCCACCATATCTACGAAGACCGTTGGCTGCGCGACCAGCGTTACATGAACGACTACGAGACGTTCTGGTATACCGGCTCGGGGATCAGGGGAGCTCATCACTTCAGCGCAGACTGGCTCGACGACGCCGTGCTGGAGCGGGCGAAGAGTAGCGGCGATCTGGCGTTCGCGGAGAAACTGCTGCCGAAGCTCGTGACGCAATACAACGGATGGGACAGTCACTTTGATGCGGACATGGGTCTCTACTGGTCCATCCCGGCCGATGATGCGATGGAATGGGAGCCGGCGTCAATGGAGAGCAGCAAGCCATTCTCCGGCGTGCCGACCTATCGGCCCACGCTGAACTCCTACCAGTATGGCAATGCGATGGCGATCAGTGAAATCGCCCGCCGCGCCGGGGACCAGGCAACCGCGGAACAATTCCAGGCCAAGGCCCAGGCGCTGCGCAAGAACATGCTTAAGTGGCTTTGGGATCCGCAACGGCAGTTCTTTTACGACATCCTCAAACCCGATAATCCCAAGCACCAGCGGCTCGATACGCGCGAACAGCTAGGCTATATCCCGTGGTACTTTAGCATTCCCGGCGTTCAGCAGACGACGGCGTGGCATCAGCTATTCGATCCGCAGGGCTTCAAAGCCAAGTACGGTCCAACGACCACAGAGCGACGCAGCCGGTGGTTCATGCGCGACGCTGAGGACCCGAACGGCTGGGACGGCGGCTGCTGCCATTGGAATGGCCCCAGCTGGCCTTTCGCCACCGCGCAGACACTGACCGGCATGGCCAATCTGCTCAATGATTACAAGCAAAGCGTCGTCACCGTCTCCGACTACGATGAGTTGTTGCACACCTATGCTTCGACGCAGTTCAAGGACGGCCATCCATGGGTGGCGGAGGCGGCTGATCCGGACACCGGCAGATGGATCTACGATGCCACGGACCATAGCGAACACTATTTCCACTCGAGTTTTAATGACCTTGTCATCACCGGGCTGATCGGCCTTCGGCCGGAGCTGGGGCAGACGCTGGTGGTCAACCCGCTGGCTCCCAAGACGTGGGATTACTTCTGCCTGGAGAACGTCCCATATCACGGGCACAACATTAGCGTCGTGTGGGACCGCGACGGCAAGCATTACAACCATGGCGCCGGTCTGCAGGTCTTTCAGGATGGCGATCTGATCGCGCACGCCGCGCAACTCGAGAAGATCACGGTCAAGATGGCGGCGACGCTTAAGTTTCCGACGGATATGGACACACCGTGGATCAACGCCGCAGCCAATTTGACGGGGCACGGTTACCCAATGGCGACCGCTTCCTACAATGGGCCACAAGGTAGCCCTGGCCAGGCGATCGACGGACAAATACTCTACGACCAGTACCGCCCGGCAAGCCGCTGGACGGACTTTGGCTCTCACGACGAGAGCGACTGGTTGTGCGTCGACTTCGGCAAGCCCACGCCGGTTCAGGATGTGCGCCTCTACCTGTCCAGCGCTGGTGGTACCTTTGGCGGGCCCGCGTCGTACACACTGCAATACTGGTCCGGCGACGCGTGGAAGGACGCCGTCGGTCAACAACACGCGCCCGCGGAACCGGCGCGCGATCAGGTTAACCGGATCACCCTGGCGGCGCCTGTGACGACGACCAAAATCCGCGTCGTCTTCGTCAACAAGCGAGGTCCGTATGGGTACGTTGCAGTGACGGAAATGGAGTCGTGGGTGCCGCCCGCGACCCGGTAACTCCGCCGTGTCGAAAATGTACCCGTGCTGCGGTAAGGTTTTTGCCGGTTTTCGCGGTTTTGCGGCTGGCGACGCGCATGACCGGGTCGAAGCAGGACGCTGCGCGCATTAGCGAGAATGCGTTTGCTCAAAGCATTGCGATATTTGGGATATGTCAGGTTTGAGTGCTGGTTGCGTACCTGGTTGGACAGGATCACGACCAGCCTGTGCAACGCGCAAATTGGCCCAAGTCAATGACTCTAAAGCGAATAGCATTTTTGAGAAAATGCCTTGGTAAACATCACTTTCATAGAATACAATTTATCCAACAATTAAAAATACAAATACGCATTTTTCCATTGCATATATAAGCCAAGATGCGACACGATCGAGTCGGCAAGCTAAGAATACGTTTTCGCGAAGAATGTTTGGGAAAAGACGAAATCCAATTTTTTACAGCAGATCGGGCATGGAATCGCGATTCGCGCTGTATCGCGCGACGGGTTCAGCCCAAGTTGAATGATTAGGAGCCCAGAATGACGAGAACAACATCCAAGCGTGTACTTAGAACACTAGCTTTCATACTGGTTGCGGCTTTTGCAACCTTCGGGCTGCGGGCCCAGAGCGGCAACCAGGGCAATTTGGTGCTTTCCGTGCATGACAACAGTGGCGCCGTCATTCCTGGTGCGACCCTCGTTATGCGGGATAAATCGACCAATGTGACTCGGAGCGGGACCACCTTGCAAGGGGGCAACTACACGTTCTCAGGCCTGGATGCAGGCAACTATTCGCTTTCCGTGAGCAAGCCTGGTTTCAAAGATGCCGTCTACGATTCGGTAACGATCCAGGCCTCTCGGGTAACCGATCTATCTGTGCCGCTCGTTGTCGGCGCGGTATCTGACAAGGTGGTAGTGACGACCGAGCAGTCACCGCTGGTTGAAGCTACCTCGAACGTCATTGGAACAACGATCGACCTGAAGCAAATTGAAGATCTACCGGCATTTGACCGCGACCCCACGCAGTTCACGCAGTTCGTGGCCGGATTTAATTCGGCCGGTTACTGGGACAATGAGCAGCACCAGTCGGAGGTGACTTCGAGCGATGGCATCCTTGCCACCTCTAGCCGCTTCAAGGGTTATGGTGCCATGGGGCCGGGAGCAACACCCGTTACGGCGCGTCTGCAAAACGTGCAGGAGGTGACAGTTCAAACCTCCGGCCTGACCGCCGGGCAGGGATATGGTCAAGCCGCTATGCAAACGGTACTTACTACCCGTCGCGGCACGAACGCATTCCATGGCAGAGCGTTTGTGGATCTGCAGAACTCCTCACTGAATGCTAACTCCTGGACCAACGACTTCTATGGCATTCCAAAGGCTCTGTACCATAAGGAAGATTTTGGCGGCAGCGTGGGCGGTCGAATTATTAGAGACAAGCTCTTCTTTTTCGCCAGCTACGAGGAGGATCTAACTCCCGGCAAGTCGACTGGTGTTGACCCCTATCTGACCCCGGGCATGCAGCAGGGAAACTACGTCTTTCAGGGCCTCGACGGTAACTCGCACACCATCAACCTGCTTCAGACTGCGGGTGCTGCCGGTCTTCAGTCGACTGTAGATAGCGGGATTGCTGCTGAGCTTGCGAACATCAATGCCTCGCTGCCGCTAGGAACCACCGAGGATGTGCCCGGAGCAGACCAGTACGAGTCGCAGAACGTTCAAGATCTTGCTTACCTCGAGCCCGACAATACCTACTTCTACTCCCCCACCTTCCGCATCGACTACAACATGCGTAAGAACCTGAGCTTCGACTTTGTCTTCAATGAAAGCAAGAGCAACTCACCGACGGCACTGCTCCCATCTTTTCCGGGACCAAAGTTCGCCTTTATGCAGGATGGCTACGGGTCAACAGCCTACACTGCTGGGATTGGAGTGAACTGGTTGATCAGCCCAACGCTCATTAACCAATTCCAGGGCGGCTATTTGTATAACTATCAGGTCAGCGCCCCGAAATCTAATGGTTATGGCGCTACCCACAACGTTGTCTGGTGGAATGGCCCGTGGGGTCTGAATTATGACACGGCCGGCGTTTCTGGAGACTTTTTCTACAGTACGCAATCGAACTTCTATCCTCTCATCAGCTTTAACGACAACCTGCTCTGGCAGAAAAAGAGCCATAGCTTTACGTTTGGGGCAAGCTTCTACCGGGAGCAGGATCATTACTGGAATCCTGCGCTGGGGTACTCCAACATCACTCTTGGAATGGGTGGCAACGATCCGGGCCAGAATGTATTCAGCGCATCGAACCCAGCACTCGCCCAGGCCAATCCAACCCAACTGGGAGAGATGCAGCAGTACTATGCGCTCCTTACGGGAGATATCGTTGATGTTGGCGGGGCCCATCCACTCGACCCGCGTACAAAGACGTTCAAACCCTATGGTGGCGTCGAACTGGATGAGCTTCAGAAAGCCACAGGCATCTTCTTCCAGGATTCATGGCGGCCGTTCACGAACCTCACCATTAACTATGGCTTGCGCTGGGACTTTACTGGCGATGACCACGATCTAGGCAGTATCTACTACAGCCCAACATCCGCGGGACTATGGGGGCCGACTGGAGTCAACAACGCATTCAATCCTGGATCCTTCAAGGGTGAAGCCGATCCGAACTATGTATCACGTCAGCACGCCTATGCGCCCTGGAATGTCAGCCCGCAACCCAATGTCGGATTTGCCTGGTCTCCTGTAGCGAAGCGTGGAGGGTTTTTGAGCAAGCTCCTTGGTGTCTCCGACACGGTGGTTCGAGGAGGCTATTCACTCCGCCGGTATACACCTCAATATCAGGATTTTTGGGCATACGCTTCCGATTTCGGATCGTTCTTCTATCAAGGCTTTGACGAGAGCGCGTCGAATGTTTCTACCACCGGTTATTTTCCTGGTGGAACCGAACATCTCGCAAACTTCCAGAATGGCACCTTCCCGAACAATTACGTAATCGATCCGGCCAGCTATTCGGCAACGGTTGACGAGGCATCGCAGTTTGAATACAACGGCATCGAGGGTATGAACCCTAACATCAAGCAGCCTTACACAGAGTCGTGGAACTTCGGTATTCAGCGCAAGTTGGGCAAGAGCAATGCGATCGAAGTTCGTTACGAAGGAAACCGTGGTATTCATCAGTGGATGGTACTGAACC
>JBAVDD010000011.1:0-33973 GCA_049587035.1 Acidobacteriaceae bacterium
TTGTCATCTCGACCGGAGCGCAGCGCAGTGGAGAGACCTGCAGCTTCGTACAGCCAGGACATTCTCGAAACCGTAAAGTGCATGTGGTTCCACGGAACCTATCTCAAAGACAAATTCCACTCCGGCCAAAAAATTGCTCTCTACGGCAAGCTGGAATCCTCACGCAGTGGCAACGCCCTCCACGCACCTCCCGGATCAACAAAGTTCAAAATGATCCAACCCACCTTCGAAATCCTCCCCGACGCCACAGCCACCGGAGACGACGCCGAGTTCACCATGTTAGAGATGGGCCGCATAGTCCCCGTCTACGAATCGCTAGGCAGCAAAACCCCATGGGGCGCCAAACTAACCTCCCGCTGGCTCCGCCGAGTAATGTGGACCATCTTCAAAGACCTCGCCGAATCCTCCGCCCTCGAAAACTCTGCCATCCTGGGGGAGCGCAGCGAGTCGAAGGACCTGCCACCCGGCTCGCACCAGCACTCCCCTCAAATTCTTTCAGGCAAGCAAAGCCCCTCGCCGTCCGCGCAGGACGAAACCCTCCCCACCACCCTCCGAACTCGCCTCAACTTCCCCACCCGCATGGCCGCCCTCCGCGACCTCCACTTCCCCCCCGCCGGCACCTCCATCACCGAGCTAATGTCCGCACGAACCCCAGCCCACCGCCGCTTGATCTTCGAAGAGTTCTTCTACCTCGAACTAGGCCTCGAACTAAAACGCCGCAAGCTCCGCACCCGCCAGGGCACCGCCTTCGTAACCAACGACCAGGTCCGCGAAGCCTTAAAACAAATCCTCCCCTTCAAACCCACCGCAGCGCAAAAGAGAGTCCTAGGCGAAATCGTAAGCGACATGCGCCGCCCCCAACCCATGCGGCGTTTACTTCAGGGCGACGTAGGCTCAGGCAAAACCATAGTCGCCTTTCAAGCCGCACTCATCGCAATAGAAAACGGCTACCAGGTAGCGCTAATGGCCCCAACAGAAATCCTGGCCACGCAACACTACCTCTCCGCCCGCAAACTCCTAAGCGAAAAACTCTCACCAAAAACCAAGCGCCCCTACCGCATAGCTCTACTGACCGGCTCACTAGACGACCGCACCAAACGCGACACAAGAGGCCGCATCTTCCGAGGCGAAGTAGATCTAGCCATAGGCACCCACGCGCTGGTAGAAGCCAACGTAGACTTCGCCAACCTGGGCCTGGTCATCGTAGACGAGCAACACCGCTTCGGCGTCCAACAACGCTTCCAACTAACCCGCAAACCCAACTCCGGCACTACACAACGTCACCTCAACTCTGTCATCTCGACCGAAGCGAAGCGCAGTGGAGAGACCCGCAGCACCCGCCCGGACCAGCACTCCCCTCAACCCCCTTCAGGCACGCGAAGCCCCTCGCTGGACGCGCAGTCCGACCCCGACGTCCTCGTAATGACCGCAACCCCCATCCCCCGCACGCTGGCCCTAACCCTCTACGGAGACCTCGAAGCCAGCATCATCGACGAGCTCCCCCCCGGCCGCACGCCCATCCAAACCCGCCGCATGCCCGAAGACCGCAGCACCGAAGTCTGGGACTTCGTCCGCAAGCAAGTAACCGCCGGCCGCCAGGCCTACATCGTCTACCCCATCATCGAAGGCAACAACGACGACCAACCCGAACTAGACTTCGCAAAATTCGACGACCCAGAGTCCTCCTCCTCTGAATTGTCATCTCGACCGAAGCGCAGCGCAGTGGAGAGACCTGCAGCATCCGCCCGCACCACCACAAAATCCTCCGCACCAAAACGCAATCCCACCCGCACCAAACTCCGCTCCGCCACCGAAATGCACGCCGAACTCCAACAAGGCCCACTAGCCGGCTTAAAACTAGGCCTACTCCACGGCCGCATGTCCCCCGACGACAAAGAAGTAACCATGGCCCGCTTCAAACGAGGCGAGCTAGACGTCCTCGTCTCCACCACCGTCATCGAGGTAGGCGTAGACGTCCCGAATGCCACAGTAATGGTGATAGAACACGCCGACCGCTTCGGCCTGGCCCAGCTCCACCAACTCCGCGGACGCGTAGGCCGCGGAGCCGCCAAGAGCTTCTGCATCCTCGTCACCAACGAGCAGATCACCCCCGAAGCCGAACTCCGCCTAAACGCCATGGTCCAAACCCAGGACGGCTTCGCCCTCGCCGAACTAGACCTCCAACAACGAGGCCCCGGCGAATTCTTCGGCACCCGCCAGGCCGGCCTCCCCGACCTCCGCGTAGCCAACCTCGCCCGCGACCGCGAGCTCCTGGAACTAGCCCGCTCCGAAGCCGCCAACTTTGTCGAGCACCCCGACCCCACCATCCCCCGCCCCGAAATCGAAGCCGTCTGGTCCCGCCTGAAGCAACAATGGCAACGACGCTACGGCCTCCTCGAAGCCTGACCCCAACCTATCTTGCGGATATATCCGCACACCAAAATCAGCCGCCTCAAAACAAGGCTCAAATCACCCCCGTGCACCTAAAACCCGGGTCAGGCCGCAGTGAAACTCACACAAATTCGCGGCTAACCAGCCAGCGCAACTTGCACATCCGGCACACCCACCGACTGCACCTGCTTCTTGGGTCCCCTCTTCCTGGCGACTAGAATCCTAATCCTATCAAGCACTTCCGCCGGCGTAGACGCTCCCTTAGGCAGAAACGCATCCGCCGCAGCCGCCCGGTCAAAGCTTGTAACCGTCCCCGAAACCAACAGCGTCGGCAACCCAGGATGCACCTGTTTCGCCTTTCGAATCAACTCGTTACCGTCCATCTGCGGCATCAGAAGATCGGCCATCAGCAAGTCAACAGAACCCACCGCAACCCCCTCCAAATACTCCAAAGCCTCCGCCGAAGTACCCACCGCAACGACCCTATATCCCTTTGTTTCCAACAAAAACTTGCGTACCGACAGCACCTGTTCGTTATCTTCCACACACAAAATCGTCTTCCGTGGCCGCATCGTTTCTCTCCGTGCCGGTGGTGCCCGGCTATTCTGGTTCCTGGGTCTAAAGTTCAGCGAGGTTCCTCCATCAAATCAATGACTTGCAGGGGGAACATGGCCAGCGGGTTTACAGCCAGGCAAGGTCGTTAGCGCCCCAAAAGGCGCGTCGAAACCCCGCTCAGCGTTGAGCGTTTATTCAGCCGCGAAACAGCCAGTTTCAAAGCAAAGGACCCACCTCGGCCGCGCCCATGCGCTAACCGTGCGTCTGCTGTGGATGTTGTGGATTGCAGTGGAAAAGGCGCAAAATCCTTATCACGTTCCCCATATCATCTTCAAAGCAGGGCCCATTTGCAGCTCAACGAGGGGGCAATCCCCCGATGAACTGGTTCGTAGCTCGTGATAGCCCCGAAACAAACATAACTCTCTACAGCGCGCGGCCTTGCCAGGGTTTCATCGCAGCGCAGAGAGCGCCGTTGGCGCCTTTGCTATCACATAGATTGTCGGTAAATCAGGCGAAAAATCTTGCGTCCACGAAGCATTGCTTGGTTGACGATTTGCTGAGCATACGGAGCCGCACCCTCCGTGGCAATGGTGAATTTTTGGCGAAAATCCAGCGACTTTGGAGTGGCGCTTCCACTGCAATCGCACATTCCTTGTCCCTGTTGGCGTTTGCGATTCTCCCCCTGTGGAAAACCACCACTTTCAGGGCAGGAAAAACCGTCCTTCTGCAACACAAATGGTGCGTCCCGAAACACGCACCGAATGAACTCGCCCCGCGTCCATCCCCGCTTGCACGGTAATTCGACTCGGCCGCCCAATCTCCATTCCCTGTTCGATCACGACCGGAACATCCGCCGCAACCAATCCCTCCTTCACCATCCACGCAATACAGCATCCCGCAGCCGACCCTGTCGCCGGATCCTCTCCGCCATAGAACTGCATTCGCGCATGCCAAGCCGCACCGTTCTCGGCCATCGCAGGCAACGGAGCGATGCAATAAAGAAAGCTCGCTCCATGCTTCATAGCCCATTCCTGCGCCTCATGCGGCATCAAGCGCAGTCGTTGCGAAGCTTCAAGTGACCGCAACATCACAATGCAAAACGGCAAGCCCGTCGACACAATCTGCGGCGGATGCGCCGCAGAAAGATCTTCTTCCTTCAACCCAAGGACGCGCGCAACCTCTGCACGATCATGCGCCGATCCAAACTCCGGATCCTTCTGCGTCATCGTGGCAATCACCCCGAACGTCCCCGCATGTTGCGCTTCAAAGCTAACCAGCACCTGCCCGACATTCAACCCCAGGCTGATACTCTCCAAACCGCGCAGCGCCGGACGATTTAGGTACAACCACGTGGCTGTACCCAGCGTTGGATGTCCTGCAAAAGGCAACTCCTCTTGAGTCGTGAAGATTCGCACACGTACTCCATTACGAGCCTCGGCCTCAGCGTCATCAGGAAAAATAAATGTCGTTTCCGACAGATTTGTCTCGCGCGCCAGCGCCTGCATCTCTTCATCTGACAGAGTACTTGCGTCATGAAACACCGCCAGCGCATTACCCTCCAGCGGTCGTTCCGCAAAGACATTGAGTACGGAATAAGTGAGTGTTCGCGACATGGACTCTATGCTACGTGCACATTCGCCTCTGGCGATCACACATGCCCAGCATCGTTGCTCGCCTTGACATCCACTGCATGCCGCCGTACCTTATCGATAACCGCAGGTGAAGCGAAACTGCTTCCGAGCTGACGCCAGGCGTCCGCGGCGGTTCTAAAGTTTGGAAGTATTCTGACCAAGTCCATGACGATGAGCGCCTTCAATCCGATGCCCTGCTGCTGTGGTTGCTGCTGCTGTTGTGGCAGCCCCATTACGGGTGAGCGGATGCGCCGATCGAGACAATAATCAAGCCTCAAGAAGCCAACATCACGACCCACCCAAGGTTCAACTGGGTGGGTTTTCTACTTTTCGCACCACTCGCTCTAAGCACGCTTAACCATCTGCCAAATCATTGAAGACCAAGCACCACAGTTAAAGATGGACTAACTTTTCCCAACAAGGACGGAATGAACCATGTCTCTCCGCATCAACGATATTGCCCCCGATTTCACTGCTGAGACCACGCAGGGAACGATTCACTTTCACGAGTGGATCGGGAACGGCTGGGCCGTTCTGTTCTCTCACCCCAAGGATTTCACTCCCGTCTGCACGACAGAGCTTGGCACAGTCGCAGGCCTCGAACGGCAATTTGCGCAACGTGGCACAAAGGTGATCGGCCTCTCCGTGGATCCCGTTGAAAGCCACGGAGCGTGGGAGAAGGACATCGAAGACGTGAGCGGCCACAAGGTCAACTATCCCATCATCGGCGATCCTGAATTGAAAATCGCAAAACTTTACGACATGCTTGCAGCCGACGCCGGCGATAGCTGCGAAGGGAGAACACCCGCCAACAACGCGCCGGTTCGCACCGTATTCGTCATTGGTCCTGACAAGCGCATCAAGCTTCAGATCGCCTACCCAATGACCACCGGCCGCAACTTTGATGAGGTCATTCGCGTGCTCGACTCGTTGCAACTCACGGCGAAGCACAAGGTGGCCACTCCGTCCAACTGGAAGCAAGGTGACGACGTGATCATCACCGGTGCAATCTCAAACGAAGAGGCCGACAGAATCTTCCCAGGCTATAAGACAGTGAAACCCTACCTGCGCACTACCGCGCAGCCGCAGTAACCTAATCTTCCTGCTGCAACTCCTGGCAAGCGGCAGAACCCGAGCACCGGTGGCGAAGTGGCTAACGCGCTGGTCTGCAAAACCAGTATTCGAGGGTTCGATCCCCTCCCGGTGCTCCATAAAATCATCACTTCCTCGCTCGTCGTCGTTCCCGCCTGCAGAATCAAATCTCATGCGGATGAGATCACGGGCTTAACTCCATGCGGAGCAGATGAATTTCGTCGCTGCTTGCACCTGGCGGATCTGCTCGCTGCTCTCAACCTTCAATTGCTTGTCCGTGGGCCCGGCATCGGAACGATGCAGCGCAAGCGTCCGTCGCGGCACTTGGCCTGCTTCTCTGAGCCCGAAGAATGTCCCAAACGCGAGGCAGTAAACCGTGCTGCAAGGGAGTCCATCCGGCACGGCCGCCCGATTTGGTGTCAATTCCGCTGCCTTTTGTCCTTCAAGTAACGAGCGAATCTGTACAATTCCCGCATAACTTAACGTAAACTTCCGGCACTAGCCTAGAAAATGGAACAAGGTCCCATCACCGTTTTGCTTCGCGATTGGAACGACGGAGACGTTGCGGCCATTGAGCCCCTCTTCGAACTCGTGTACCCACATCTGAGGCAGATTGCAGGCGCATTGTTTCGTGGCGAAAACCCGCAAAATCTTTTGCAGCCAACGAGCGTCGTAAACGAGCTATTTCTGAAACTCATCCGCCAGCACAGCCTCAGGTTCGAAGATCGCGAGCACTTTTACAGCCTTTCCGCGCGCATGATGCGCCGCGTCCTGGTCGATCACGCCCGCTCGGAACAGCGCGAGAAACGTGACGGCGGCGTTCCCATCCCTCTCAACGATGAGCTGATCTGGATCGACGCCAAATCCGCTGAGATGATGGACCTGGACCGCGTTCTGCTTGATCTGGAGACATTAGACAAGCGCAAGTGCCGAATGGTCGAGTTGCGTTTCTTCCTCGGATTCACCGCCGATGAAACCGCTGAGTTGATGCATACCTCGAAGGCCAGCGTCGACCGCGACCTGAAGTTCGTCCGGGCCTGGCTCTACGACCGCCTTCACACGCCAGGCGAATGAGTCATTTTGTTGGTCAATCTCGCGAACCGGGTAATGGACTTCATGAACATCGACTCGCAAAAGTGGGAGCAGCTACAGGAACTATTTCACCTCGCCGCGGCAGCGCCAAAGGAGGAGCGCGGACGGCTGCTCACTGAGGCGTGTCCAGACCCTGAGGTCCGTCAGCGCGTTATGGCTATTGTCACCGCATCCGAAGCTGAACCTGGGCCGCACACCGAACGCAACCACCAACTGAATAGTCGCATTGGTCCCTACCATCTGATCCGCCATCTCGGCACCGGTGGCATTGGATCGGTTTACCTGGCCGAGCGTTTGGTGGGTGGCACGCCCCATCGCTTTGCACTCAAGGTCCTCGCACAACACGTCGCCGGTCCTCAATTCGTCGAGCGCTTTCATCGCGAGCAACACATCCTCGCCTCGCTGGAGCACCCCAACATCACCCGCATGCTCGATGCTGGCCTGAATGATAGCGGCAATCCGTACCTGGTGATGGAGTACGTCAATGGCACGCATCTGGACGCACACTGCGACGCGCATCTCCTTGGTGTCAGGGAGCGCCTCGAGCTGTTCCTGCAGCTGTGCGACGCCGTAGCATACGCGCATCGCAATCTCATCGTGCACCTCGATCTCAAGCCTTCGAACATCCTGGTCACCGGGGAAGGCGTTGTCAAACTGCTCGACTTCGGCACCTCCAAGATCATCGAACCCGACAGCCTGCTGACCACGACCATCATGGCCACGCCTGCCTACGCCAGCCCCGAACAGCTGCGCAATGAGCCTGTCACCACGGCTTGCGACATCTATTCGCTGGGCGCAGTGCTCTTTGAGCTGCTCAGCGGTCGCCGGCCTGGTGGCAAGGCCTCTGTCGCCATCATGATTGAACGTGCAATGAAGGAGCAGGAGCTGGAGCGGCTCGACAGCGTGGCCAGCGAAGACGCCGCCGGCCTGCGAGGCCTCACGCTACCCCGGATGCAGGCAATGCTGAAGGGCGATCTCGAGACCATCGTCTCCAAGTGCCTTCGGCCCCGGCCAAAAGACCGCTATCTCTCGGTCGATGCCGTGATTGAGGACCTGCGCCGTTATCTTGCCAACCGGCCCGTACTCGCAGCGCCACATACCACCCTGTACCGCATCGGCAAGTTTGTGCGGCGCAACCGAAAAGTGGTCGCGGCGTCTGCGGCCGCGTCTCTACTGCTGATAGCAAGCCTTACGTATGCGGCGGTGCGCCAGCAGCAAGCCCTCAGGGAGGCGCGGCGTTCCGTGCAAATGCAGGCTTTCATGGCGCAACTGTTCAAGCTTGCAAGTACGAATTACATGGGCAAACCAGCCGCCACCGTGCCCGAATTTCTCAAGCTCGGGTCCGTTGTCTTGCCGCAGATGATCAAGAACCCATCCGATCAGCGCACCGGTGAGAACAGCCTGGCAGAGTCCATGTTCTTCGACGCGGATTTCGAGGATGCTGAAGGGGTACTAAGCCGCGTAATCGCCAGTGCAAAGACCGACGGCGACATCCCGTCCGAGGCTGAGGCCGAAGCCTACGCCGGTATGGTCGCCTATAAATTGGGCAAGATGCAGGACTATACGGCCCTCTCCTCCCACGCGCTCCAACTGGCGGATAAACCCGGCGTCACCCCAGCGACACGTGTCTGGATCAAGACCTTCTATACCCAAAATCGTTATGAGTTGGGGTACACAAATCCTGCCGATATCGCAATCCAACGCTCAGCAGTAAAAGAAGCCCACTCGCCCAGAGTGCCACCAAATGAGCTGGCGTATGCCACGCTGAACCTTGCCCTTGTCGATTCCAACGACACCACTGTTGCTGATCAGCAAAAGCTCGCTCAGGAGGCAGTAACAATCTATCGCAACGAGCCTTACGCTATTTGCGAGACGGCTGCGGCCGAACAGGTGCTCGGTTTTCTACAACAGCAGACCGGTGACCTTCAGGGCAGCGTTCGAACCTTTCGAGACTCCTACCGCGGCTACAGCACGTGTCGTGGCTCAGAGAGCCACGACGCGCTGGTGGCTTCTGCGTATCTCGGGCTCTCGCTGCTGTCAGCAGGCCAGCCGCGCGAGGCGATAACTATCTTCGAAGCGACGATCCAGAAGATGGACAAGGTCATTGGCCCGGATAGCCTCAGCCTGATGGCACCCTTGTCCGGCGTGGCTCGAGCGTATCTGGACGTGGGAGCGTCTCAGAAGTCAGAGGACGCTTCTGCGAGGCTCTTCCACATCATGGACGGCAAGGTGAACCCCAACTCGAGCCAGTTGGGGATAGTCCACCTTACCTGGGCGCGCGCTTTGGCAGCCCAACACAAGGATGCAGAGGCACTGGCGCAGGCGAAACTCGCCGACGATGGCTACAGAAACGAAGGCTCGAAGTTGCCAGGAGCGATTGCCAACGCAAAACGCGCTCACAACCTGGTGCTCGATCTGCAGGCCAAATTAAGTCCAGGGGCAAAGTAGGCGAAACGACGCTGCGCCAGATTTTCCGGGAATGGACTGCGGGGTCAATCCTTGGGCTCGCCTCCTGGAAAAATAATCCGTCCATATTTGAGGCAGTCTTTCGAAGAACGGCGCGTACAAGGCAGGAGATCCTCTCAATGAACTCTTCCAGAGTGCGTCGTGTCGCTGCAGTTTTGTCGTGCCTTTTTGCTGGTGCGGTACTCTCCGCCCAGACCGCCCAGGCTCCCCACCCGTCTCAGCTCAAATCGACGGCTGTTTCGCCCGCCATCCAGGCCAACTTTGGTCATCTTCCCCTCAGCTTCGAGCACAACTTTGGCCAGACCTCTTCAAAGGTTCAGTGGCTGGCTCGCGGCCCTGAGTCCACGCTCTATCTCTCCGGCAACGACGCCACCATCCAGATCCATCATCTGGAGAAGGTCAAGAGCCACGGCACCGAGCAGATAACGTCACGCAGCGCAGCGCTGCGGATGAGCCTGCTGAACGCACAGCCTGCTCGCTCCAGCGTTGGAGAAAACCTGCAATCAGGCAGAGCAAACTACTTTACCGGCAAGGACAGCTCGCGTTGGCAAAGAAACGTTCCTCTCTACGGCCAGGTGCGGCTCAACGAGGTCTACCCCGGCGTCGGCCTGCTCTACCATGGTGAGCGCGGCAAACTTGAGTACGACTTCGTCGTCTCCCCCAATGCCGACCCCAACAGAATCTCGCTGGGCTTCACAGGAGCCAAGCCCTCGCTCGCCGCCAACGGTGACCTCGTGCTGCCCATCGAAGGCGACACTAAAGGTGAGTCAACAGTCCACTTCGACAAGCCGGTCGTCTACCAGACCATCAACGGCGCGCGCACACGGATCAACTCCACTTACCAGATCGCGGAGAACGGTCACGTCAGCTTCCACCTCGGTGCCTACAACCACTCCCGCGAGCTCGTCATCGACCCCACATTGGTCTATACCGGTACAGCAACTACCGGAAGCGAAGATGACACGCCGCACGGGATGGCTGTCGATCCGTCGGGAGAGATCATCATCGTAGGCACTACAAATGACCTGAACTTCCCTACGACTACAGGCGCATACCAGACCAGTTGCGGTCCGGTGAGTACCATCGGTACACAGAACGGAGTAGTTCGCTGCGCAGTCGGAAACGAGGGATCACTGAGCTCCGCCTACATCATGAAGCTCAGTGCCGACGGCACGCAGCTGATTTATTCGACGTATCTTCACGGATTCACTGGAGGGGAAGAGGGATCTCTCGTTCAGTCCGATGCTTCTGGAAATGCGGTGGTCGTTGGCCAGACGTCATCGAATGATTTCCCACTGGTAAACGCTCCGAATATCCCGCAGATGAACGAGTGTCAGCCCTACTACAAACCATACACAGGAACTCCGGGCGCATCCGAATCCATCTGTGATGGGTACAACGCCGGGGGAGGGACTGAATTTACAGTAGGTGGCCCGTCGGCCTTTGTCTCCAAGCTCAGCGCCGACGGCTCTACGTTGCTTTACAGCGCTTTCCTTGGTTACACCGGCGCCACCTATCCGGAGGCTCTGGCGTTGGACTCTGCCGGCAACATGTATATCGCCAGTAATCTCGTCCTCGCGGACAGGCAGGACAAGAATCCGGGTGCTCAGGAGATCTATTACTACACCACCACCAATGCGCTGCAGGCCTATGGCGTCGGTGATCAGGAGATCGGTTTCACCGTCCTGAGCGCCGATGGGCAGACGGTCAAGTATTCAACAGTCTACGGAGAAACAGAGCCAACCTTTCAAGGCTGCGGAAGCTGCCTGGGCGGCACCGTCGCCGCTGGCATCGCGGTAGCGCCCAACGGAGAGGTATATCTCGCCGGAGAGACAATCTCCACCATGCTCCCTGGAACCGCCGGGACAGTGCAGCCCTCTTGCGTCGTCAATACAAATGAGAATCCAAGCCAATATCCAGGAACTCAGCCATTGTGTCTCGGCAACACAGGTTTCGTCGCTGCGTTCAATCTCAGCAAGTCCAATCCATTCTTATGGACCACTTACATAACCAGTGGAACGAATACAAACAGCGCTGTGAAAACCAACCTCGCTGCAATTGCTACCGATGCATCCAGCAACCTATACGTCACCGGCTACACCACCGATGCGCTGTTCCCAGTATCCAAAGGCAGCTACGCAACCACGTGTGCCGCTGATACGAGGTCGGGCGCCAACTTCTGCGATAACACCGTCTTTGTCACCAAGATCAACTCTTCGGGCACCGCAATCGATTGGTCCACCTTCCTCAACCCAACGCAGAACACCTCGTCCTCAGCGGATGCCAATGGAATTGCCCTTGACGCAAAGGGAAATGTTTACATCTACGGCGACACGGGCGGAGGAACCATAGCGGCCGTAAATCCAATCACGCAATATCCCAACGACTGGTACCAAGCCTACCCCTACCTCAGTGTCCTGAACTCAACCGGCTCGACTCTGTTGTTCTCGAGCCAGATCGCACCGAACAACTATGTGTCATCCATGGTCAATGGACTGGCGCTGGATCACGCAGGGAACGTCTACATGGTAGGAAACACCCAGGCTCATCAAACCTATTTTGTTGGAAGCACCACACTCACTGCATGGCCAACCACCAAGGGCACGTACTCCACTGCTCAAACCGGTACAGGGCCAATCCCATTCTTCGTCAAACTCTCCGCGATCCTGCCGACGCCCTCCAACTCGCTTAGCATCTCTCCTACCACCACTACCACCGGCCAGCCAGTTGTCTTCGACATCGCAGTCTCCGGGCCTGCCAGCTCTCCAATTCCTACCGGCACTGTCGACCTGAATTACACGACTACAAGCAACTCCACACCAAAGCTCCTCAAGAACGTAGCCCTGAGCGGCACCGGCAAAGACACTTACACAACCACCTCACTGGCTGCAGGCACCTACACCTTCACCGCGGTCTATAGCGGCGATTCAAACTACGACACCAGCAGCTCCGCTACGGCAACCGTCACCATTAGCGCGCCGGCTGCATCTGCCCTCAGCCTCGGCTCCTCGGGCTCGCCCGTCACAGCTGGAACCAGTGTCACCTTCACAGCCAAGGCAACGGGTGCGAAGGGCACACCAACCGGAACGGTCACGTTCATGAACGGAACCACCACCATGGGAACCGGAACGCTGAACGGCAGCGGCGCGGCAACCTACACCACGTCCTTCTCCAAGGCAGGCAGCTACAGCATCACCGCCAGCTACGGTGGCGACACGACCTATGGCTCCTCCAACTCGTCCGCAGTCACTGAAGTTGTGACTGCCGACGTTCCCACCATCACACTCGCCAGCTCTGCGGCCAAGGCCGCACCTGGCTTCAGCGTCACCTTTACAGCCACGCTTACCGGCACCGGAACCGCCACGCCCTCTGGCACCGTCACTTTCCTCGACGGCACCACCACGCTCGGCACCGGCACAATCAGCAAAGGAACGGCAACCTATACCACGTCCACACTGGGCGTCGGAGCGCACGGTATCACCGCATCCTACGGAGGTGACAGCAACTACAGCACCGTAGTCTCATCCGCACTCACAGAGACAATCGCGAACGTCTCTTTCACCGTTTCCTATAGCCCCAGTCCCGTTGTCATCAAGCGAGGCAACACCGGCACAACGACCATGTCTATCACACCCAGTGAGGCCTACAGCGGCACCGTCACCTTTGGATGCGGCGGCGCCACGATCTTCGTTACCTGCGCCTTCAACCCCGCATCGCTGACATGGACAACCACCAACAGCACTGGAGCACAAACAACGGCCATCACCATCCAGACCACTGCACCACACGCCGCCGTCACCAAGGCTGCTGGATTTGGCGCCGGAACCTGGCTGGGCAGCCTGGGCGCTTCGTTCCTCCTCCTCCTGCTGAGCCGCAACCGCAAGCTCGGCAAGATCAGGCAGCGTCTCGTGCTGATGGTCTTCCTGGTCGCCAGTACCGGCGTCCTAATCGGACTCGCCGGCTGTGGCGGCTCCAACCTGACCGGCGGAACCCCAACCGGCGCTCAAAGTCTCTCCGTCACCTTTAACGGAACGGACAACGGAACGCCATTGAACATAACCATTCAGTAATTCAGATCAACCAACACGAACGGCCCCTGTCTGCAGGGGTCGTTCTCTGTTAACCACTGCGACCTGGATGATCGGTCCCAGCGGATCTACGAAGTATTCCAAATACTTTCTCTCACTCGATTCGCGCCTCATTGGTACGCGGGCCTGTGGCCGTAACGTCGGCGCTGGTTTATCGCTCCTGAACGATGCAATAAACCATGGAATCTACTCTGATTCCTGCGCCGCAAACCTCGCGCCGCGTGCAGCGCGGATTCGCCTCCACGCACCAAGACACCCTTGGACTGGTTAGGCGGTTACCGTTCACCAAGCGAGTCTTTCCTAAGTCCATTACAGTCTTACAAGGGACACCTTTGTCCGTGGAGCACGATTCATGTGGATCGTCCGGCTTGCTCTTAACCGGCCTTATACCTTTATTGTTCTTGCGATCCTCATCCTGATCGCCGCGCCGGTTCTCATCCTGCGCACGCCAACGGACATCTTTCCGAATATCAATATTCCCGTCATCTCCGTCGCCTGGCAGTACACCGGCCTCAGTCCCGAGGAAGTCGAAGGCCGCATCACGGGTCCTTACGAGCGCTCCCTCACCACGCTCGTCGATAACATTCAGCACATCGAGTCGACCTCGCTTCGTGGGGAGGCCATCGTGAAGATTTACCTTCAGCCCGGCGCTTCGCTGGATACGGCCAACGCACAAGTCTCTGCCGACGCCGAGGAGATGCTCAAGGAGCTTCCCCCGGGCATTCTCCCTCCGCAGATCATCAACTTCTCCGCCTCCAGCGTCCCCATCCTGCAACTGGGACTCTCTGGCCAGGGCCTTTCAGAGCAACAACTCAACGACTACGGCATGAACATCATTCGGCCGCAGCTTGTGACCATTCCCGGCGCTGTAATCCCAAGCGTGTATGGCGGCCGTCAGCGTTCGATCATGATCAACCTCGACCCCCGGAAACTGCAGGCCGAGGGCCTCTCTCCGGAAGAGGTGCTCATGGCTCTCGGCAAACAGAATGTAGTCGAGCCCGGAGGAACCGCCAAGATCGGGCGTCTCGAGTACGACGTCCGGTTCAATAGCACGCCAACCACTCTCGCGGGCCTCTCAAATCTCCCTATCAAGGAGGCGAACGGCGCCACCGTCTATCTCAAAGATGTTGCTTCCGTCTCCGACGGCAGTATCCCTCAGACCAACATCGTCCGGCAGAATGGCCAGCGTGGTGTCCTGCTCAGCATTCTAAAATCAGGTTCTGCCTCAACGTTGAGTGTCGTCAAAGGCATCCTTGGTGTCCTCCCCCGCGTGGAGGCGACCGTGCCCAAGCAGCTCAAGGTCACCCCCATCGGGGACCAATCGATCTTTGTCCGTTCCTCCATCGACGGAGTCATTCGCGAAGGCGTAATCGCCGCCGCGCTCACGGGGCTGATGATCCTGCTCTTCCTTGGCTCCTGGCGCTCGACTCTGATCATTGCCGTCTCGATTCCGCTCTCGATTCTCGCGTCCATCATCGTCCTTAGCCTCATCGGCGAGACGATCAACATCATGACCCTCGGTGGCCTCGCTCTCGCCGTCGGCATCCTCGTCGACGACGCCACCGTCACCATCGAAAACATCGAGCGTTACCTTGAAGAGGGCCACGAACTCAACCAGGCTATCCTCGAAGGCGCCGCCCAGATCGCAGTGCCCGCCCTGGTCTCCACACTCTCCATCTGCATCGTCTTTCTTCCCATGTTTTTCCTCTCCGGCGTAACGCGCTTTCTCTTCGTCCCGCTCGCAGAGGCCGTAATCTTTGCCATGATCGCCTCATACGTGCTGTCGAGAACCCTCGTCCCAACGATGGCCATGTATCTCCTCAAGCCGCCCGATCACAATGCTCCGCTCTCTCGCAGTCCATTCGCCCGCATCCAGCGCCGCTTCGAGAGTGGATTTGAAAGCGTTCGTTCCTCCTACGAAGCGCTTCTTGCAAAGCTGGTCGATGCACGCAAACTATTTATCCCGCTCTTCGTTCTGTGCTGCACGGCTCTACTTCTGCTTATCCCCGTCCTCGGGCAGAACTTTTTCCCCAGCACCGACAACGGTTCATTCATCCTCCATGTCCGTGCGCAGACCGGCACTCGAATCGAAGAGACCGCAAAGCTCTGCGATCTTGTCGAGCAATCCATCCGCTCCAGAATTCCGCAGAACCAGATGGATAATATCCTCGACAACATTGGGCTTCCCTACTCCACCATGAATACGCAGCACGCCACCAGCGGTCTTTTTGGCGCGGCTGACGCGGACATCATGGTCTCGCTCAAGCAGGATCACTCTCCAACCGCGGACTACGTTCGCACCCTGCGCGAGCACCTTCCCCGCGAGTTCCCCGGTGTAACCTTCTACTTCCTTCCATCCGACATCGTCACGCAGATCCTCAACTTCGGCTTGCCCGCGCCAATCGACATCCAGATTGAGGGCAACGACAACACGGGTAACCGCAAGCTCGCGGCGACCATGATGCAGCAACTCCGCAAGGTCCCCGGGTTGGTGGACCTTCGCCTCGAACAGCCGGATAACTCACCCATGCTCCGCGTTACAGTTGACCGCACCAAAGCCCTGCAGGGCGGTTACACGCAGAGCGACATTGGTGGCTCTGCGTTGAATATTCTTTCCGGTTCCGAGCAACTCACCCCGCAATTCTTTCTCAACGCCAAGAATCACGTCTTATACAGCATCATTGCAGAGACGCCCCAGTACCAGATTCAATCCCTGCAAGACCTCGAAAACATACCCATTGCGGCCCCTACCGCCGCAACTCCCGAGATCCTCGCCGATGTAGCCACCATCTCCCGCTCCTCCGAACCGCCTATCATCACCCACTTCAACACCCGCCGCACACTCGACGTGTATGCGAATGTTCAGGACCGCGATCTCGGCTCGGTCGCACGCGATGTCGAGCGCATTGTGAATCGCGATCGTCACTTGCTGGCTCGCGGCAACTTTGTCAGCGTTCACGGACAGGTCGAAACCATGCAGACCTCATACATCAGCCTGCTCTACGGTCTCGTCTTTTCCATTCTCCTCGTCTACCTGCTCATTGTGGTCAACTTCCAGTCCTGGCTGGATCCGTTCATCATCATTACGGCCCTCCCCGCAGCCATCGCTGGTATCGTCGTGTTCCTGTTTCTTACCCACACCACCCTATCCGTGCCCGCATTGATGGGATCGATTATGTGCATGGGCGTCGCAACGGCAAATTCTGTACTTGTCGTCTCGTTTGCAAAGGACCGTCTTGCTCTCACCGGAGATGCGTTGCGCTCGGCCGTGGAAGCCGGCACCACCCGCTTTCGCCCGGTTTGCATGACTGCACTAGCCATGATCATCGGCATGTTTCCCATGGCGCTCGGGCTAGGCGATGGTGGCCAGCAGAACGCACCCCTCGGCCGCGCGGTCATCGGCGGCCTGGCCTTCGCCACTATCGCCACCCTGATCTTCGTACCTGCCGTCTTTGCGCTCCTGCACGGCGGCAAACACAAGACCCGCAACACGCCAACGAAATTCCCGCAGGATGAACTCACGCTCGGCTAATGTACATGCCGCACGCGTTCCCTGGAGATCAGTACCATGTCCATCGATAAGACCGACATCAATACCGATATGACAACCCCCTCTGCCGAACCCAGACGGTTGTCGCAGCACGCCATCTCCCCTCATCCCGATCCGCAGCACGCCCTGCCGCCACCCCAGCGTCTCCCGGCCGCGTTCCGCGTGTCGTTGATCATCATCGCTGTGCTGATACTCGCAGGCATCGTCTACCGTCTCATTGGTCGCGCGTCCGACGAGCATCATCTGGTCGTGCAGACACGGCGTGAAGCCATCCCCACCGTCGCTGTGATTCACCCAGCCATCACCGGCGCCAGTTCGGAGATCGCTCTCCCCGGCGACACCCAGGCATTTGACGACACCCCCATCTATGCGCGCACCAGCGGCTATCTCAAGCAGTGGTTCGTTGACATCGGCCAGCATGTAACCAAGGGCGAGCTGATGGCCACCATTGAGACACCTGAACTCGACGAACAGCTTCAGGTGGCCCGCGCCGATCTCAAGAGCGCCCAGGCCGATCTCGATCTGGCCAAGACCACCTCCGAGCGTTATCAAAATCTCCTCAAGCTGAACTCGGTCTCCCAGCAGGAAACCGACGTAGCTGTCTCCGGTGCCGCGGCCAAGCTTGCGTCCGTTGAAGCCGCACAGGCAAATGTGCGCCGGCTCACCCAGCTCCAATCCTTCGAAAAGATCTACGCTCCCTACAGCGGAATTGTCACGCAGCGCAACACCGACATCGGCGATCTCATCAACGCCGGTTCTGCCTCCACCAACAACACTGCCAAGGAGCTCTTTCACATCGCCGCGGTGAGCAAACTCCGGGTCTTCGTCGCTGTACCCGAAATCTACGCACCCGATATCCATGATGGAGACAAGGCAACTCTCACCCTTGATGAGTACCCCGGACAGGTCTTCGCCGGCGTTGTCGCTCGCAACTCCGGCTCGATCGACCCGAGCTCACGCACGCTCAACGTCGAAGTCGACGCGAACAACCGCAACGACAAGCTCCTACCCGGCGCCTATGTCTTCGTTCACTTCAAGATCCCGACGCAGAGCCGCGAACTCTCCCTCCCATCCGACACTCTGATCTTCCGCGCGCAGGGCCTCCAGGTCGCTGTCGTGCATGACGGTCATGTCCATCTTCAATCCCTCACAATCGGTAGGGATGATGGCAAGACCGTCCAGGTCGCAACTGGCCTATCAGCGGACGATGAAGTCATCGTCGATCCATCCGATTCCATCGCAGAAGGACAGCCCGTGCACGTCGTCCAAAAACCTACGGTGAATCCATGACGATGGACCGCTCAACGCTCATCGTCTCGCGAGCCGCTGCGCTAATCGGCACCCTCGCGCTCTCAGGCTGCATGGTGGGACCGAAGTACAAGTTGCCGTCAGCTCCCGCTGCGCCCGAATTTAAAGAGGTGAACCCCTCTGCCGATTCCAGCGCGTTCAAGGAGAACTCCGACTGGCAAACCGCCAAGCCCCAGGACACCGTTCCCCGCGGTGACTGGTGGACTATTTTTCGCGACCAAGGCCTCGACGGTCTCGAGCCCCAGATCGCCGTCGCGAACCAGACACTGAGGGAAGCAGACGCGAATCTCACTGCAGCGCGAGCCAACCTGCGCGTCCAAAATTCCGCGAAATACCCAACGTTCGGCATCAATCCTTTTCTCGGTGCAGAGCGCGAATCGGCCAATCAGCCATACTCCAGCGGAACCCCAACAGGCAACGGCGAAGGCCTGCTCGAGCTGCCTCTTCAACTGAGCTATGAGGTCGACCTCTGGGGGGCCGTCCGGCGCAACATCACCGCCGCGCGTGAAGAGTCGCAGGCCACCGCTGCCGACCGCCAAAGCATCCTCCTCTCCCTGCAGGCAGAGCTCGCCACCGACTACTTTGAGCTGCGCGCAGCCGATGCTCAGCAGAAGCTCCTCAATGACACCGTCGCGCAGTACGCTGAGGCCGTTCGTATCACCCAGGATCGATACCTCGGCGGTGTTGCAGTGAAGTCCGATGTCACACAGTCGGAGACGCAGCTCGAGGACGTCAAGGTCCAGGCCTCCGACATCGCCATCGCGAGAGCGCGATACGAGCACGCAATCGCCAATCTCATCGGCAAGCCCCCCGCCGCGTTCAGCTTGCCGCCGTCGCCACTGCCACTCTCTGACCAACCTCCCGTCATCCCGCCCGGCTTCCCGTCGCTGTTGCTCGAACGCCGTCCCGATATTGCCGCCGCCGAACGCCGCACCGCTGCCGCGAATGAGCAAATCGGCATCGCACGTGCTGCTTACTTCCCCACCCTCAACCTCGGTGCCACCGCCGGGCAGGAGAGCACCGGCGTCACGAAGCTCCTTCAGTCCTCCAGCTTCATCTATGCCCTCGGCCCCACCATCGGCGAAACATTCTTCGACGGCGGAAAGCGCCGCGGCCTCTCCGAAGAGGCGCGCGCCAACTACGACGGTAGCGTTGCCAACTATCGCCAGACCGTCCTCACGGCCTATCAGCAGGTAGAAGATAACCTCGTCGCGCTGCGCGTGCTATCGCATGAGCAGGCACAGCAGCGAGAGGCAACGGCCTCCGCGCAGGAATCCGAGCGCATCTTCAACAACCGCTATGTCGGTGGCGTCGACACCTACCTGCAGGTCATCACAGCCCAAACCTCCGCACTCAACAACGAGCGCAACGACATCGATATCCTCCGCCGCCGCATGGACGCCAGTGTTCTTCTCGTCAAGGTGCTCGGTGGTGGATGGGATCGCACGCAGCTTCCGCCGCAGTAATCTCTCAGCAAAAAAGCCTCGCAAGGCGGCTCTTTTCTCCATTCGTCCCGACCCGCTAGTCGATCGAAATCTTGCGCAGCAGCCGGAAGTCCGAGAGCATCTTCCCTGTCCCCAGCACGACGCTCGCCAGAGGGTCATCCGCGATCGTGACGGGCAACCCCGTCTCCTCGCGAATGCGTTTGTCCAGATTCTTGATCAGCGCACCTCCGCCGGTCAGCACAATCCCGCGATCGGAGATATCCGCAGAAAGCTCCGGCGGCGTGCGTTCCAGCGCCACCCGAATCGCGTTCATGATCGTCGCAATGCACTCACCCAACGCCTCGCGAATCTCCGAGTCATCGATCGTAATCGTCTTCGGCACGCCCTCAATCAGGTTGCGGCCTTTGATCTCCATCGACAGCGGCTTGTCGAGCGGATAAGCCGACCCGATGTCGATCTTGATCTGCTCTGCTGTCCGCTCGCCTATAAGCAGGTTGTACTTCCGCTTCAAATAAGTCATGACGGCTTCGTCCATCTGATTGCCGGCCATGCGCACTGAACGCGAATACACAATACCCGCCAGCGAGATCACCGCGATGTCCGTTGTGCCGCCACCGATGTCTACCACCATATTTCCGCCCGGCTCGGTGATCGGCAGCCCTGCGCCAATCGCCGCCACCATGGCCTGCTCCACCAGGTGAACCTCGCTCGCCTTGGCGCGATACGCCGAATCCATGACCGCGCGCTTCTCCACCTGCGTAATCTCGCTCGGCACGCCGATCACGATTCGTGGATGCACCATCATCTTCCGGTTATGCGCCTTCTGGATGAAGTAGTTCAGCATCTTCTCGGTCTGTTTGAAGTCCGCAATGACGCCGTCCTTCATCGGTTTGATCGCAATGATGTTGCCCGGCGTCCGGCCCAGCATCTCCTTGGCTTCTTTCCCGACAGCCTCGACCTCTCCCGTCACGCGGTTCACCGCAATGATGGACGGCTCATTCACAATGATGCCCTTACCGTGAGCGAACACAAGCGTGTTAGCCGTCCCGAGATCGATCGCGAGATCACTGGAGAACAGCGAAAAGATGGATCGCATGTTGCTCACACGCGAGGTCCGCATCTGAAAGTTTTTCGAGGACATGAGACCGATCGGTTTCCTAGGATAAAGAAATATAAAAAAACTTTTGTAAAACAAAAGTTGGATTTTAGCTCAACCCGGCCTCTACATTGTACGGCCTGCGACGCCCTCTACTAGCCACAATGGAAGGACGACTATACTCAAGACGTTTGCAATGTAGGCTCATCGAACAACCATTTAGGAGAGATCCAGGCATGATCATCGGCGTTCCCAAGGAAGTAAAAGACCACGAAAGCCGCGTCGGCGTAACTCCAGCCGGCGCCAAAGCCCTTGTAGACGCTGGTCACAAGGTGCTCATCGAGCACAACGCGGGTGCCCTCTCCTCGTTCCCCGACGAGGAATATCAGGCCGTCGGCGCCGAGATCGTCCCTGACGCCCCCGGTGTCTGGGGTCCCGCCAACATGGTCGTCAAAGTGAAGGAACCGGTCGAGAAGGAGTACCCATACTTCCGCCCCGGCCTGGTTCTTTTCACCTACCTCCACCTGGCCCCCCTGCGCAAGCTCACTGACGCCCTAATGGCAAACAAAGTCACCGGCATCGCCTATGAAACCGTCCGCGACAAGGCAGGAACCCTACCTCTCCTCACTCCCATGTCCGAGGTCGCCGGTCGGCTCTCGGTTCAGGTTGGCGCCGCCTACCTCGAGAAGGAGCACGGAGGTCGCGGCGTCCTCCTCGGCGGCGTCCCTGGCGTCCCTCCCGGCAACGTCTGCATCATCGGTGGAGGCATCGTAGGCATCAACGCAGCCAAGGTCGCTCTCGGCATTGGCGCTCGCGTCACCCTCGTTGACCTCAATCTCAACCGCCTGCGCGAGCTCGACGACATCTTCTCCGGCAAGCTCTACACCCTCTACTCCAACGCCTATAACGTCGAGCGCGCCGTCTGCGAAGCCGACCTCGTCATCGGCGGCGTTCTCATCCCCGGCGCCGCTGCCCCGAAGATCGTCACCAAATCCATGGTCTCCAAGATGCGCAAAGGCGCGGTCATCGTCGACGTCGCCATCGACCAGGGCGGCTGCATCGAAACCGCTCGCCCCACCACCCACTCTGACCCCAGCTACCTCGTCGACGGCGTCGTCCACTACTGCGTCACCAACATGCCCGCCGCCGTTCCAAACACCAGCACCCTGGCGCTGACCAACGCGACCTTCCCCTACATCATGAAGCTGGCCAAGCTCGGCGCCAACGTCGCCATACGCGAAAACGCCAGCATCGCCGAGGGCGTCAACACCTTCAACGGCTTCCTCACCTACAAGGCCGTGGCCCACGCACAGGAACGCGACTTCACTTCCATCGAGCATTTGCACCCGTAGTAGCAGCTCTCATGCGAGCAAAACGAGTAAACTTGCTCGCATGGGAGCCAGCACAACCAAGCGTCGAACACTCGTCATCACGCTCAGCGTGTGCCTTTTGCTGCTCTTCCTCGCGCTCGCCACGCTAAACGCCTTCAATCTCAACTTTCTCAATCCCAGTTCGCCGCTCCAGACGCTGGTCTTCGTCACCCTCTCGGTCATCGTTTTTCTGCTCTTCGTGGCGGTGCTGGTCCTGCTGGTCCGCAACGTCCTCAAGCTCTACGCCGACCAGCGCAGCCGCGTACTGGGCACCCGCCTGCGCACCCGCATGCTCTGGGGAGCCGTTCTGGTCGCCCTCGTCCCCCTGGTCTTCATGTTTCTCTTCAGCTATCTGCTGATGAACCGCGCCGTCGATCGCTGGTTCTCCCAACCGGTAACCCAGATGCACGACGACGCCAACAGCATGGCCCTCGAGCTCTATCGCTACGCCGCCGCGAATGCACGCTCGGAAGCCGACTCCATCGCCGTCGAGCTCTCCAACGCCCCCATCGCCGGATCCGCATCGCTCTCTCCCGCCCCGCTCGCCGCAGTCGACAACGTCCTCCAGCATCACGAGGTAACCCTGCAAGGTGGCTTCGTCATTCTCTATCGTGATCGCCAGGCCGTCGCGTCGTTGCACGTCCCAAGAACCCCCTCGGGCAAGTCCAGGTTGCTCTCCATCCAACCATCTGAACCCTCCACGGATGAAAACTCCGACCCAAGACCCGCCGTTGTCCCGACCCAGCTCGAAGGCCCTACCGACCAGGCAATCCTCCAGGCTGCCCAGCGCACGGAGGAACCCTTCTACTCTCTCTCCGGCGTGGACTATACCCTCGCCACGGCCGCCGTGCCGCACGGTGGCCTCATCGTCGCCGGCCTCCCCATCCCCGCCGGCATCTCCGCCACCTCTCTGCGCCTCCGCCAATCCGCCGACAAGTACTGGGTCCTCTATCGCGAGCGCCGCGAGATCCGTAGCCTCTACATGGGCTTCCTTCTGCTCATCACCGCGCTTGCTCTCTTTGCCTGCTGCTGGCTCGCGCTCAACCTAAGCAAACAGGTCACAAGGCCCGTCGAATCCTTAGCCGACGCCATGGAAGCCATCGCCGCCGGCGACTACGCCCACCGCGTCGGCCAGTCCGCCACCGAGGAGCTCGGCGAGCTAGTCGAAAGCTTCAACGCCATGGCCTCTGACCTCGAAAGCGCCCACGCCACTGCCGAGCGCTCCAGCGCTCAACTCTCCGATCTCAACCAGGCCCTGCTGACCCGTCGCACCGAGCTCGAAACCATCATCGAGACCATCCCCTCCGGCGTCGTCACCCTCTCCACCGATCGCCGCATCTTGCTCGCCAACAAGGCCTTCTCCGAGATGCTCGACCCCGGCGGCCAGCGACAGTTCGTCGGCCTGCTCCTCTCCGCTGTCCTTCCAGAAGACATCGTCGACGCTCTCGATCACCTCCTGCGCCGCGCGCATCGCATGGGTTCCGCCTCTGCTGAGATGCAGATGCAGTCCAACTCGGGCATCCTTCATCTCGCCGCTACCGTTGCCCTCCTCGAAGGCCGCGGCACTCTAGGTCCTGGTTCCCGCGACTTCAACCACCGCGACCGCGAGCACTTCGGCTACGTCCTCGTCCTTGAAGACGCCACAGAACTACTGCGCGCGCAGAAGCAGAGCGCCTGGAAGGAGGTTGCCCGCCGCGTAGCCCATGAGATCAAGAACCCCCTCACCCCCATCGCGCTCAACGCTGAGCTCATTCTTCGCCACATCACACGCCTCGGCGCTCTCCTCACCAGCCATGACCTTGACTCTCCCTCGCCTGCCATCATGCAGCGCTCCGCCGAGGTCATCTCATCGTCCGTAGAGACGATGAGATCGCTTGTAGACCAGTTCTCCTCCCTCGCCGAGTTCCCCAGCGCACGCCCACTCCCCTCCGACCTCAATACCATCGTCGAAAACTCTCTCGCGCTCTTTGCCGGCCGCCTCGGCAACATCCGCGTCCGCCAGAACCTCGCGCCAAATCTCCCCCTCGTCCTCGCCGACCCCGAGGCCCTCAAACGCGCGCTCTCCAACCTCATCGACAACGCCGCCGAGGCCATGCAGGATTCCCTCCTCCGCGAGCTCCACATCTCAACCCGCGCCCTACCCTCCAGCTCCCGCTCTTCGGGACCACGCTCGTCGGAAATGGTCGAGCTCACGGTAGCCGACACCGGCCCCGGCCTCACCGACGAGATGCGCGAAAGCCTCTTCCTCCCGTACTTCTCCACCAAACAGCGCGGCAGCGGCCTCGGCCTCTCCATCGCCGCAAAGATCCTGCAAGAGCATCACGGCTCTATCCGCGCAGAAAAAAATCTACCCGCAGGCGCTCGATTCATCCTCGAACTCCGCACCGCCCCTACCACCGACACCGAGCCCTCAGAACCCGCCCCCATAAGCGAGGACGTCTCCGCATGACCCACCACTCCTTACTCCTTACGCACTACTACTTGTCTCTATGAACCACGTCCTCATCGTCGACGACGAAGCCGACATCCGCGAATCCCTCGAAGCCATCCTCGGTGAAGAGGACTACGTCGTCACGACCGCCGGCACCGCCGCCGAGGCCCTCGAACTCCTTCGCGACGCCGACTACCAGGCCGTCCTCCTCGACATCTGGCTCTCCGACCCAGGCGGCGCCAGCGGTGAACCCGACGGCCTTGACGTCCTCGCAGCCATCCGCGGCGACCTCTCCCACAACGCGCCTCCTCGCCCCGGTGCACCCGAGGTCATCATGATCTCCGGCCATGCCACCATCGAAGCCGCCGTCCGCGCCACCAAGCTCGGCGCCTACGACTTCCTCGAAAAGCCGCTCTCCATGGACCGCACCCTCCTCGTCCTGCGCAACGCCATTCAGGCTCACCACCTGCGCGAAGACAACCAGGAGTTCTCCCGCCAGCTCACCAAGGGCACCATCACCGGCGAGTCCATCTCTGTCAAAGCTCTTCGCCAGCAGATCAAGCTCATGGCCCCCACCAACGGCCGCGTCCTCATCTTCGGCGAGTCAGGAACTGGCAAGGAACTCATTGCCCGCACCATGCACGCCGAGTCGCTCCGCCGCGACCGCGTCTTCGTCGAACTCAACTGCGCCGCCATCCCCGAAGACTTCATCGAAACCGAGCTCTTCGGCTATCGCCACGGGGCCGGCCCCGGCGGACCCAATCAACCCACAGAAAAGCGCGGCACCTTCGAACGCGCCGACGGTGGAACCCTCTTCCTGGACGAAGTAGGCGACATGAGCCTAAAGACCCAGGCCAAGGTCCTCCGAACCTTAGACGAACAACGTTTCTACCCCGTCGGCGCCTCCACTCCCGTGCACGTCGACACCCGGGTCATCGCCGCCACCAACAAAGACCTCGAAGAAGAGATCGCCCGCGGCAACTTTCGCGAAGACCTCTTCTATCGCCTCAATGTAATCCCCTTCTTCGTCCCACCCCTGCGCGATCGCAAAGAAGACATCCCCCTCCTAGTCCGCGAGTTCCTCGCCGAGTTTGGCCAGCAGTACGGCCGTCCCCACGTCGAAATCGCCGAAGCCGCCCTCACCGCGCTCAAGCAATATCGCTGGCCCGGCAACGTCCGTGAGCTCCGCAACGTCATCGAGCGCGTCCTCATCCTCAACCCCAAGACGCAGCGCATCGAAGCCAAGCATCTCCCCATGCTCGTACAGCGCACCGAAGCCACCCGCACCGGCGCCCGCGAAGAGTTCTCCACCCTCCTGCAAGCCCGCGAGGCCTACGAGCGCGAGTACATACTGAAAGAATTAGACCGCTGCCACGGCAACGTCTCCCGCGCCGCCGAATCCCTCGGCCTCGAACGCTCCCACCTCTACCGCAAGATGAGAGCCCTTAACATCTCCACCCACGAGTAGCCAATAACCAAAAGCCAAGGCCGCTCGGACTAGTCCAGCGAACGCATCCGCCGATACCGCACCGTTCCCGGCTCATCGCCATCGCCCACGCAACTCATCCCGCAGCGCTCCATCACCTTGATCGACTCCGAAATCCGCATATAGCTCTGCGCACTCACCGACCGCACCCCCTCCAGGGTCAGCAGCCACTCCACCAGCGTCTGCGCCGAAGCCGTAGCATACCCCTGCCGCTGAAATCCTGGCAGCGTCGAGTACCCAATCTCCACATCACCCTCAGCCCGCGGAAAGCCTCCAATCGCGCCCACCAGCGTCCGCGCTCTCCCCAGCCCACCATCAAGTACTACGTACCGATGCCAGCCGAAGCTCTCCGGCCTCTCTTCATATTGCTTTTGGATAATCCGATAAACATGCGGCTCCCACTCCACCGGTGGCCACTCCCGTGTAACCTTCGCCCGCAACAGCCATCCCAGCTCTACGGAGTCGGCGCAATGCTCTGCTTCAAGCATCTCCGATGTAATTGCCACCAGGCGCAGAGCCCCGTTCCGCAACTCGGTCACACGCGCAGTTCGGGGTTGCAAGCCAAACGCTGCCCCCCACTGCAAAAAATCAATCACTCAGCATCCTCCGCTTATTTATTCCGGCTCTCTGCTAACTTCTGATTCCTTTGTTGCGTCTCCGCCAACTGTTCCAACTGCCGCCGCCAGTCCAACTCCTCAACGAACCCGCGCGAGCTACGCCACTCATCCTGCACCTTCACAAAGAGCTCCAGGAACACACGAGTCCCCAGCAGCCCCTCGATATCCTTGCGCGCCGAAGTCCCAATCTGCTTCAGCATCGCTCCCTGCTTGCCAATCAGAATCGCCTTCTGGCCCTCGCGCTCACAGAAGATCGCCGCCGTAATCTTCGTCACCGGCAGCTTCCCGTCGCGACCCTTCTTCATCGACGCCGGCTCCTCGTAGCGCTCAATCACCACCGCCGTGGCATAAGGAACCTCTTCGCCGGTCAATAGCAGAATCTTCTCACGAATAATCTCAGCCACCAGAAACCTTTCCGGTTGATCCGTAAGCTGGTTCTTCGGAAAGTAACGCTGTCCCTCCGGCAGATGCTTCACCACCGTATCCAGCAGCAGTTCCAAACCCTCGCGTTTCTTCGCAGAAATCGGAATCACATCCGCAAACGAATGCAGCGAAGTCCAGTGCGCAATCAAAGGCAGCAGCGCACTCTTCGGCAGCGCATCAATCTTGTTCAGCACCAGGATCACCGGGCAATCCAGCTTCTTTACCAGCTGCAGCGAAAAATCATCCTCAGCCTTCGAAAGCAGTCTCCGATGCTGCCCCAGCGACCGCGTCTTCCGAGCCTCCGCAAACTCCTCGCTCGTTCGCGGCTTCTCCGCCACCGGCAGCCGATGCGTAACATCCACCACAAAAATCACCGCATCCCGAGTCTCCAGCGCATCATGCACCTCTTGCATCATGCGCTTGTCCAGCTGCGTCTCGGGCTTATGCACCCCAGGCGTGTCGACAAGCACTACTTGAGCAGCAGGCCGTCCAGCATCGCCCTTCGTCTTCTTGCGCACCGGCAGCTCCAGCACGCCCTGAATCCGCGTCCGCGTCGTCTGCGGCTTGTGCGTAACAATCGCCAGCTTCTGCCCCAACAACGCATTCAACAACGTCGACTTACCCGCATTCGGGCGCCCCACAATCGATACAAACCCACTACGCAATGCCATCCCTCTATGATGACACCCCAGCCCCTATTTCCTACTTCCTATTTCCTGTTTCCTGCACTCAAGCCGTGTCATTCCCCGCGGGAAACCCCATCAGCCCCACCCGCACCCGCTCCACCAGCCTATCCGTCGACGCCATCACCTCCAGCCGTAGCGGACCATCCTCCACCACCTCACCCGGCAGCGGGATATGCCCGGCCATCTCACTCACCAGCCCACCCACCGTCGTCGCCTCATACTTCATCAGCAGCTGCGCCAGCGTCTGCTCCACCTCATGCTCTTCCGCCTCATCCGAACTCTCGTCCTCCCCAACGCTCGCCCCCGCATCCGCACTCTCACCCGACTCCTCCACCAACTCCCGCAACCGATTCACCTCGAAGCTTCCCGGAACCACCCAAGTCCCCTCAGCCTCAGCAATTGGCGCCTCTCCTTCTGCCTCCGTATCGTGCTCGTCCTCAATTTCTCCCACAATCGCCTCAATCAAATCCTCAATCGTCACCAGCCCCGCAACGCCGCCATACTCATCAATCACGATGCTCATGTGCTGCTTCTGCCGCTGCATCTCGCGCAGCAGCTCATTCACCTTCTTGGTCTCCGGAATAAACAGCGCCGGCCGTTGCAACTGCGCCACCGTAAGCGTCGCCGCCTCCGCGTCCTTCACCCCCAGCAGATCGCGCGCAAACGCAATCCCCGTAATCTGATCCAGCGAATCCTCATACACCGGCACGCGCGAAAAATTATGCGCATTCACCTCCGCCGTAAACGTCTCCAGTGACGTCCTACCCGCCACTGCAAACATCTCCGGCCGCGGCGTCATCACCTCGCGCACCACCTTGTCGCCGAACTCCACCACGCTCCGCACCAGCTCGCGGTCCTCTTCATCCAGCACGCCTTCTTCTTCGCCAGCCTCCAGCAGCGCGTCCATTGCCTCCGCCGAATCCTCGACCGTCTGCGCCTCCGGCTCCGCCAGCCCCGCAATCGAAAGCAGTAGCCCAATCGTCAGAGTCAACGGCAGCACCAGGTAAAACAGCACGCGAACCAGAAACGAAATCTTCGCAATCCACTCACCCGCCGTCTTGGTAAAAAATATCTGCGGCAGCAACCGGTCGAACACCAGCAACGCCAGCAGCAGTTCAAACACCGTCCGCGCAATCTCCGCCGGGCTCTCCCCCACCTTCCCTTGCAGATGGATCGCCAGCAGAAACACCAGCGCACCCAGCGCAATCTGCCGAAGCACCGACGCCGACATCGCCGAAGATTGCCGGCTCAGCCGCAGCTTCGGCTCCACCCACCGCTCCCACGCATCAATGTTCTCCGCATATTCGCGAGACAGAAACTTACCCATCTCAAAATAAATCCGGTCCACATAGGCCGATAGCGCCAGCAAGCAAAGCAGCAAAAACACCACCACATCGTAGCCAGTGATCATGGCCGCACCCCGCGTCGCGTCCCGCCACCTGCCCGCGCAATCAACCCACTTGGCAGCCGCAACCGCGCACGCAACAGGCCCTCACGCTCCGCCATCTCTCCGCGATCGGTCTCATGATCCATCCCCGAAAGATGCAGCAACCCATGCAGCAGCAGCACGCGCACCTCATCCCGCAGCGCATGCCCATGCTCCTCCGCCTGCCTTCGCGCCGTGTCCAGCGAGATCGCCAGATCCCCCGCATGCACCCCCGCAAGATCCTCCGCCGCAGGAAAGCTCAGCACATCCGTAGACTTATCCTTCCCCCGATACGTTCGATTCAGCCGCCGCAGCGTCCGATCCCCTGCCAGCAGCACATCCACCTCACCCACCAGCCCCACCGCCGCCTGCGCCGTCCCCAAAAAGCGACTCAACCCCGCCCGCGACAATCCCCACGCACGCCACGCGTCAGCGTCGCTCCCCTGCTCAATCTTCCCAGCCTTCGCAGCCAGTTCTCGTGGAGGTTCCAAGGTCATCATGCTTGCTTTGATGCTATCGCAACTACATGTCGCTCCCATGAAAACAAAAGACTGCCGTGCATTGAGCGCGGCAGTCTCTCTCAAATCACTCAATCCTTTACTGCGGATGCAGCACTCGTTTCCGAGTCTCTTCCACCTCAATCGCCAGCGGAACACCATCCACAGCCAGCGGCATCTGCTCAGCCCTCTGATACGAGTCATACGCCCGCACGATCCGCTGCACCAGTTGATGACGGACAACGTCAACATCTTCAAAGTGGCAAAACTTGATGCCCTCCACGCCATCCAGCACGCGCAGTGCCTCATACAGTCCGCTCTTCTTCGGATTCGGCAGATCGCACTGCGTCAGATCACCAGTTATCACCGCCTTTGACTCATTACCCAACCGCGTCAGGAACATCTTCATCTGCTCATTGGTCGTATTCTGCGCCTCGTCCATAATGATGAACGCATCATTGAGCGTGCGTCCGCGCATAAACGCCAGCGGCGCAACCTCAATCACGTTCGTCTCCAGCATCTTGTCGACCTTCACCGGATCCAGCAGGTCATACAGCGCGTCATACAGCGGCCGCAAATAAGGATCAACCTTCTCCTGCAACGATCCCGGCAGAAATCCCAGCCGCTCGCCAGCCTCAACCGCCGGCCGCACCAGAATAATCCGCGACACCTTCTTCGCCAGCAGCGCGCTCACCGCCATCGCCACTGCCAGGTACGTCTTGCCCGTACCCGCCGGCCCCAGCCCAAACACCATGTCGTTGGTCTCAATCGACTCCACATACTTCCGCTGATTCGGCGACCGCGGCTGCACCATCCGCTTCACTCCAGCAGACCTCTGCTTGCCACTCTCGACCAATCCCCGCAACGTAACAGCAGGATCAGAAACCACCATCTTCAGCAGAGCATTCAACTCGCCATTATGCGGATGCACCCCAAGCTTTCGCAGGTGTTCGAAATCAGAGAAGATCCCCTCCACCCGGGCCACCGCCGTAGCTTCACCCATCAACTGGATACTGTCAGCCCGCAGGTCAATCTGGACCGCCAGCCCATCTTCCATCAGACGAAGGTTCTCGTCGCGCGTGCCATACAACGGCTCGATTCCAGGAGTAAGATGCAGGGATTTTTTTACCAAGAAGTAGCCTGACCTCCGTCAGGAGAGGACACATGGTTTAGATGCCTGGGATTTGAATCGGATACGTCCGACCGGACACTTCGACCTGCGGCTCCAGCCGCCTGTCTCATCTCCTCCGCCGGATTGGCCAGAATCACCAATAGAGTATCGATGCCTCAGACGCTACCCCCAACCCCCGTCCGGCGTCAACCTTCACTGTGTAAATCCTGAACCAACTTCGGTGCATGAATCATCCAGCGCACTACCTCCAACTCACCCTACCCTCAGTTAGCCGACGGCCGTTCAGCATGATCGATCACCAGAACCTCCGCAGGCCCCTTCGTCGCTTTCATCTTCAGCCCCAGCTGCTCCTGCACCGCCGTGAAAAATCCTGGGGGAGCATTCGGATCCGTCTGCGGAGGAGTTCCATCCACCGTCCACTTCAGGTCAAAATCATACTTTCCCTTCAGCCCCGTCTCATCCACCACCGGCCGGTCCAGCAGGAACTCCATACCCTCAGCAAAGCCCGCCATCGAGTTGTTCGTAAACCTGTAATCGTCCTCCACCCCATTCCCATTCATCGTCTGGTCGCGCATGACATCAGGATCAGACTTGCTCGCCGCCAGCTTCGGCCCGCCCTTCGCCACCGTGATCGCAAAGATCGACAACTCCCGCTTGTCGCGATGGAACTTCAACTGGAACCGCTCCGCCAGCAGCTTCCGCAGCATCTCCCGCTCCTGGTCCACATCCGGCGAGCCCTCAATATCCGGCATCCCCTGAATGTCCCACCGATCCTTGGCAAACCAGTCCGGCGCATCCACAATCTGTTTCGGATGCACCGAATAAGCAAACGCAATCAACTGATCCATCGGTTCGTTCTCAATGAAGATCCGGCGCTCCCTCGAGTGAAATCCCGAGCTCTGATCCGTCGGATCGCTCGGCTTGATCGTCGCGACCTCATACGAAGGATGCGCATCCTTCGCCATCGACTTTACCTTCTGCACCTGCCCGCTCGCCGCCCCCGCAAGCATCCCCAACACCAGCACCGCCAGCCGCCGCTCCATTCCCATCTGCTCTCCTCCCTCAGCGTGATCACACCAATCTACCAACTCCCCGCAAATCCACCCACCCTTTCGTTGACCAACCACCACAAATCCCCTAAAATCAAAGCTGCAGAGGAAAAGCTGCACTGCGCTTCAGGTTCAGCACCAGCCTCCTCCAGCATCCCCCTTTCCCAACCGGAAAAGAAAAGAGTCTCGCACCATGGCAAATCACGTCTCATCCCTCAAGCGCGCCCGTCAAACCGTAACCAAAACGGCCATCAACCGCGCCAACAAGTCCAAGCTTCGCGGAGCCCTCCGCCTCATGCGCGAGGCTCTCGCCGCCGGCGACAAGAAGACCCTCGTCGGCGTCTACCGCTCCACGGTCTCGGTCCTCGACAAGAGCGTCCAGAAGGGTGTCCTGCACAAGAACACCGCCAGCCGCTACAAGGGCCGTCTCAACGCCCGCGTCAAGGCCGTCGTCACCAAGACCGCCTAAAACATTCGCAATCCGCGAAGAGGCCAGCCCTGCGCTGGCCTCTTCCATTTCCCCCGGAACATCCAGCCCCAATCCCGCGTACAGTACTCTAACAAGGACAGTCTTGCCACGACGCACTCGCGTCTCTGGCCATCCGCACCCTCGCTGCTCCCCTGTAGCCATCAACCCCACCGGAGTCCCTCGATGACCGATCGCACCCCGCGCGCCGCCGCCTCCACTCGCCGCGCGCTCCCATACCTCGCACTCAGCGCCGCCCTCATCGCCCTTCCCCTCGCCGCCCTCGCGCAAGCCCCCACCGCTCCTCCGCAAACCCACTACGCCTCCGCGCCCGCTCTTGACACCGCATCCATCGACACCTCAGCCAACCCCTGCGATGACTTCTACAAGTTCGCCTGCGGCAACTTCGCCGCCCACAATCCCATCCCCTCCGACCAGGCCGGTGTCGACCAGTTCTACACCCTCTACAACGTCAACACCCAGGAGCTCAACGGCATCCTCACCAAATACGCCGCCCCCAGCCCCAGCCGCACCCCCAACCAGCAGAAGATCGGCGACTACTACGCCGCCTGCATGAACACCGCCCTCATCGACAAAAAGGGCCTCAGCCCCATCGACCCCCTCCTCCACCAGATCGACAACGTCTCCAAGTCCGACCTACTCTCGCTCACCGGCGAGCTCCAGCGTCTCAACGTGAACGTCTTCTTCGGCTTCGGCGAGCAGCAGGACTTTAAAGACTCCAGCAAGCAAGTAGCATCCGTCGATCAAGGCGGCCTGGGCCTCCCCGAGCGCGGCTACTACACCCGCACCGGCGCCAAGGACAAGCAACTCCGCGACGAGTACGTCCAATTCATCGCCAAGATGCTCACCCTCTCCGGCGAACCCGCCGCCGGCGCTCACCGTGACGCCACCAACATCCTCTCCTTCGAAACCAAACTCGCCCTCGCCTCCATGACCAACACCGAGCGCCGCGATCCCGACGCCATCTACCACCCGCAATCCCTCGCCACCTTCGAGCAGAGCATCGCGCCCATGAACTTCGCGCCTTTCCTCCAAGCCGTCCACTCCCCCAGCATCAACTCCCTGGTCAATGCCAACCCCAAATTCTTCCCCGCCATGGTAGCGGCCATCCAGTCCACCGACCTCAACACCCTCCGCGCCTACATGCGCTTCCACACCCTCCAAACCTTTGCCAGCCAGCTCCCGCACGCCATCGACGCCGAGAACTTCAACTTCTACGGCCGCCAACTCCAGGGCACACCAGCCCAGCGCCCCCGCTGGAAGCGCTGCTCCACCGCCGTAGACGGCGCACTCGGAGAAGCCCTGGGCCAGGTCTACGTCGAGCATTACTTCGCCGGCAACAGCAAGCAAAAGACACTCCAGATGGTGCATGACATCGAAGCCGCCATGGACCAGGACATCAACACCCTCGACTGGATGAGCCCCGCCACCAAGGTCCGCGCCAAAGAAAAACTCCACGCCGTCGCCGACAAAATCGGCTACCCCGACAAGTGGCGCGACTACAGCAAGCTAACCATCTCTCCCACCGAAGCCCTCGGCAACGACCAGCGCGCCATCGCCTTCGAGAGCGATCGCGAGCTAAATAAAATCGGTAAGCCAGTAGACAAAAACGAGTGGGGCATGACGCCTCCCACCGTCAACGCCTACTACAACCC
>JBAVDD010000012.1:0-34389 GCA_049587035.1 Acidobacteriaceae bacterium
GAGACCGACACGATGGATACGTTTGTCGACTCGAGCTGGTACTTCTACCGCTACACGGATGCGAGGAATGCGAGCGCGCCGTTCGATAGCGAGAACGCAAACTACTGGTTTCCGATCGATCAATATATCGGTGGCGTAGAGCATGCGATTCTGCATTTGATCTACTCGCGGTTCTGGACGAAGGTGATGCGCGATCTGGGATTGATTGCGAACTCGGAGCCTGCAGAGCGGCTGTTTACACAGGGAATGGTGATCAAGGACGGCGCGAAGATGTCCAAGTCCAAGGGCAATGTGGTTTCGCCCGACGAGATGATTGCGCGCTACGGAGCCGACGCCACGCGGATGTATGCGCTGTTCGCTGCGCCACCTGATCGTGACCTGGAGTGGCAGGAAGAGGGCGTTGCGGGCATCAGCCGTTTTCTGGCAAGGGTGTACCGGCTAGTAGGGAGGTACAGCGAGTTTTCGCGCAAAGGTACCAGCGGTTCTCCGGCCGGACGTGGTGTTGAGTCGGCAGTGGGGCTGAAGCTGTTGCGAACGCTGCACCAGACGATTGCGAAGATCACCGCAGACTTCAACGGACGGTGGCACTTCAACACGTGCATTGCGGCGATCATGATTCTGGTGAATGAGATGACGGCCGCGGAAGCTGCGCTGGATGCTGGCGAGGTGTCCGCTGCAACCATTGCGGAGTTGCTGCGTGCGCTGACCATGCTGCTGGCGCCGTTTGCTCCGTTCCTGGCGGCGGAGCTTTGGCAGCAGATGGGTTGCGAGGATTCTGCTGGCGCGGTGTTTGCGCAGCCATGGCCGGTGGGTGATGCCGAGCTCGCCAAGGAGAGCGAGATCGAGGTGCCGGTGCAGGTGAATGGCAAGCTGGCCAATGTGATTACGCTGTCTGCGGATGCGGATGAGGCGGCGATCAAGGCCGCGTCGCTGGCTGATGAGAAGGTGGCGACACGGTTGGCAGGAAAGACGATTGTGAAACACCTGGTCATCAATAAACCTTCAGGCAAGCTGGTGAATCTGGTGGTGAAATAGGTGGCCGACGCGCCGGTACGTGGAACGCAATCGTTTGTTGGGATGATGACCCAAGTCTGGCACAGGCCATCGCTCAGCGCGCTTGAGATTTTCTGGAGATGGGCCGTAGGTGCGCCGATCATCATTCTGGTTGTGTGGCGCGGGCTCATCACGTCTCGGACCATCACCTTGAACCTGGCCGCGCTTCAGGCGATGACTGTCTTCCGACCGGTAGCCGCCTTCCACACGATCGATGTTGCGATGGCGGCGATCCTGCCTGCGGCGAAATCGATTGCCGTCTGGCTGTTGCCAATTGCAGCCATAGCGTGGCTGAGTGTCGCCGCTCTGGGACGCACGGCGGTTCTGCGCCGGTTCGATCGCACGTTGAACGCTCGTCCGCTGACGCTGCTTGCGTTGGGTGCGCTGCGAGCAGCTTTGTTGACGATGGTATGGTTGCTCTGGCTGGGGATGATCGTGGAGGCTGGCCGCATCACCATTACGGGCCAGGCGGCGCATGGGGGTGAGCCGAACATCGTTCTCTACAGCGCCATTTTGATCTGCGGAACGCTTTTTTTCTATGTACTTTGGGCGGTCTGTAGTTGGCCGTTTCAACTTGCGCCGCTGATTGCGATGCAAGAGAATCTCGGTCCAGCGGTCGCGCTACGCAGCGCGTTTCGGAGCAGGAAGGCAGGTAGTAAACTCGCAGAAGTTAATCTGGCGATGGATATTGTGAAACTCGCCGTGCTGGTGTTGGCAATGGTCTTATCGGCATCGCCGCTGGCATTTTCGGAGATTGTGACGAAACCGCGCCTCGAGTTCTGGTGGTGTGTTACGAGTCTGTTCTTTTGCCTTGCGCTGGACTACTTTCATGTGGTGCATGCGGTGGCGCATCTGAACCTTTGGCGGGTGTGCAATTTTTCTGGTTTGGACCCCTCGCGGGGCTGAGAACAGCATCGAACTCTTGCAGCGTTCTTTTTCGCTCTGGAGGATGTTTGCCATGTCGTTCGCTTTGTATGGTGTTGGAACCCTCATCCTGATTGCTGGGGTGTTGTACGTATGCCACCTAATTCACGTGCCGCCGCACTGGATGATGGCGATCGCGATTCTGCTGTTAGGTGGCGGCCTGATGGGTGCGGTGAACTCCACGCGGCAGCGCGACAAGAGTTAAGGGTACGAGCAGGCGGCGCCCACAGGCTGGCGATTTACACTGGATACGTGGACACTCCTGACACGTCAGCTACGCTCGCCCCGGTCTCGTCGACCATCGTGATTCTTGATTTTGGCTCGCAGTATACGCAGTTGATTGCGCGGCGTATCCGCGAGTTCAATGTGTTCTCCGTGGTGCTGCCGTGCACTACGCCGCTAGAGAAGATTCTGGCGCTGGAGCCGAAGGGGATTGTTCTGTCCGGTGGGCCGTCGAGCGTGTACGACGATGCCGCACCGAAGGCGGATAAGGCGGTCCTCGATACAGGATTGCCGATACTTGGGATCTGTTACGGGCTGCAGTTCATGACGCATCACCTGGGTGGGCGCGTGGTGCCAGCTGATGCACGCGAGTATGGGCATGCGGAGGTTACGGTGGTGGATGAGACGCCGCTGTTCAGCGGGCTGCCGGCGACGATGTCGGTGTGGATGTCGCATGGAGATCATGCGGAATCGCTGGCTCCGGGGTTTCGCGTGACAGCGAGGACATCGAATGCGATTGCGGGCATCGCGGACGAAGCGAGGAAGATGTGGGCCGTGCAGTTTCATCCGGAGGTTGCGCACACCAAACAAGGGATGGAGTTGCTGCGAAACTTCGCCGTTGATATTTGCGGCGCGAAGCAGGACTGGACGCCCGAACATTTCATTGCTTCTACGGTGGCGAAGATTCGTGAGCAGGTGGGGCCGACGGGTCATGCGATCTGCGGATTGAGCGGAGGCGTGGATTCGAGCGTTGCGGCCGTGCTGGTGGCGCGAGCGATTGGGGATCGGCTGACGTGCATCTTTGTGAACAATGGCGTACTGCGTAAGGACGAGTTCGAGAAGGTGCAGCGGGCGATGCGCGAGGAACTGCACCTGAACGTAGTCGCGGTGGATGCGAGTGAGCGGTTTCTGTCGAAGCTCGCGGACGTGACCGATCCGGAGAAGAAGCGCAAGGCGATTGGCAATGAGTTTATAGCTGTGTTCGATGATGAGGCTGCAAAGCTGCTTGCGGCGGATGCGGCAGGGGAATCAGTGGCGTGGCTGGTGCAGGGAACCCTGTATCCGGATGTGATTGAATCGGCCAGTGTTCATGGGCCTTCGCACGTTATCAAGAGTCACCACAATGTGGGTGGGTTGCCTGCGGACATGAAGCTGAAGTTGATCGAGCCTCTGCGCGATTTGTTCAAGGATGAGGTGCGGCGGATTGGCCGCGATCTGAAAATGCCAGATGAGATTCTGGAGCGGCAGCCGTTCCCTGGGCCTGGGCTGGCGGTGCGAATTCTGGGTGAGGTGACGCCAGAGCGCGTTGCGATTTTGCAAGAGGCTGATGCAATTTGTACGGCGGAGATCAAGCGGGCGGGGCTGTACCGGAAGGTGTGGCAGAGCTTTGCCGTGCTGTTGCCGGTGAAGACGGTGGGCGTGATGGGCGACCAGCGAACCTATGCGTATACGTGTGCGATTCGCGCGGTGGAGAGCGAGGACGGCATGACGGCGGATTGGGCGGTGCTGCCGTATGAGGTGCTACGCGCGATCTCGAGCCGCATTGTGAGCGAGGTGCGCGGGATCAATCGCGTGGTGTACGACATTACCTCGAAACCACCGGGCACCATCGAGTGGGAGTAAGGAGTAGCGGCATGAGGGTTGCAGTGCGAACGCTGGTGTTGCTCGGCGTGTTTGTGGGCGTGGGCTGGTTGACGGCGCGCGCGGTGATGGACCACGTGGCAAAAAGGGGAGCGATGCAGCCGGAGGTGCGGCTTTCGGGGGCGATGGCGGGATTGTTTGCCGGTGGCGCGGCGACAATGGTGGTGGGGATTGCGATGGTGTGGACGCGGGGGAAGTCCCAAAGCTAGTTGCCTAGGCGTAGGTGCGCTTGCCGAAGATGGCGGTGCCGATGCGAACGGTGGTGGAGCCTTCTTCGATGGCGATGGCGAAGTCGTTGGACATGCCCATGGAGAGTTCGATGAGGGTGGGGCAGAGGATGAGCTGGTCGTCACGCAGACGGCGGAGGCGCTGGAAGTAGGGGCGAGCGGTCTCGGGGTCGTGGTCGAATGGAGGTACGGTCATGAGGCCACGGGCTTCGAGGTCTGTGAGAGGTTGCAGCGCGGTTAGGAGGGCGGGGAGTTCTTCGGGTGCGAGACCGTGCTTGGTGTCTTCGTGCGACAGTTTGACTTCGATGAGGATGCGGAGAGTCTTGCCGAGGGATTGCGCGGCGGTGTTGAGGCGCTCGGCGGTCTTGAGGGAATCGAGCGTGTCGATGGCGTCGAAGATCTCGGCGGCGCGGGAGGTTTTGTTGTTTTGCAGCGGACCGATGAGGTGGGTCTGCATGGTGGGAACGAGATCGGTGAGGGTATCGCATTTGCTCTGCCACTCCTGCACGCGATTTTCGCCGAAGAGGCGCTGGCCGGCGTCGTAGGCTTCGCGAAGGGATTCGGCGGGATGCATTTTGCTGACTGCCATGAGCGCTACGGCGCTGGGGTCACGATGTGCGCGGGCGCAGGCGTTGACGATTTCGCTCTGTATTCGTTCGAGATTGGAGGCGATAGGCATGACCAGTCACTAGTGTACGAGCACACGTGAGGATCGTCAGATGCCGACGGGATAGGGCTTCTCATGCATCTCACCGCTTGAGGTGCCTTTGCGTTCGAAGAGCCCCTGGAAGATGCTCAATAGGCCGGTGTACCAGTAGCCGAGGACAAAGAGCAGAAGGAAGGGAACCGTGAAGTAGTTCTCGGTGGAGACCGCATACCAGACGGTGGCCGCAAAGTAGGTGCCGATGGCGAGCTCGATCCAGGGGATGATGCCGAGGCGCTTGCGATATTTTTTGGCTTGCGACTTTTCGCCCTTCTTCTGCACGCGATATTTGGGTGTCCGGGCGAAGGCGCTCTTGATGCCGAAGAGGGCTTCCATGACGGCCTTGGTGTTGGTAACCGAGAGGCCGACGCCGAGGGACATCAGGAACGGAAGGTAGAGGAAGGTTTTGTACCAGCTGCGCGGGAAGAGCTCTCTCTGGCAGACGAGATAGAAGCTGGAGACGCTCATGGTGGAGGCCATGAAGAGCGGAAAATCGATCAGCATCATCTGGAGGGGGCCCTGCCAGGAGCGGATGATCATGGCGGGCATGAGCAGCACGGAGAGCACGATCATGAGCGGGTAGCTGATGTTCGCGGTGAGGTGATACCAGGCTTCGAGCTTAGTGTGGAAGGGAACGTCGGAGCGGAAGACGTTGGGGAGAACTTTTTTGGAGGTCTGGATGAGGCCCTTGGCCCAGCGCGCCTGCTGGGTTTTGAAGGCGGTCATCTCGATGGGGAGCTCGGCGGGGCACTCGACGTCCTGGAGGTACTTGAACTTCCAGCCTTTGAGTTGGGCTCTATAACTGAGGTCGGTGTCTTCGGTGAGGGTGTCGTGCTGCCAGCCGCCGGCTTCGTCGATGGCCTGGCGACGCCACATGCCGGCTGTCCCGTTGAAGTTGAAGAAGACACCGGCGCGGGAGCGGCCGCCGTGTTCTAGGACAAAATGCCCGTCGAGGAGGATGGCTTCCACCTGGGTTAGGAAGCTGTAGTTGCGGTTGAGGTGCGTCCAGCGGGTCTGCACCATGCCGACACCGGGTTCGGCGAAGTGATGGACGACCTTGCGGAGCCACTCGGGGGGAGGGACGAAGTCGGCGTCGAAGATGGCGACGAGTTCGCCCTTGGCGGTGTGCAGACCCTCTTCGAGCGCGCCGGCTTTGTAGCCGTGACGGTTGGTTCGGTGAAGATAATGGACGGGCTGCGGATCGAGGCCCTGAGTGCCTGCGGCGAAGCGCGCGACCATGGCCGAGGCTACGTCGACGGTCTCGTCGGTGGAGTCGTCGAGGAGTTGAATCTCGAAGCGGTCGCGCGGGTAGTCGAGGCGGCAGCAGGCGTCGAGCAGGCGATCGATGACGAACTGCTCGTTGTAGATGGGCAGCTGCACGGTGACGAAGGGAAGGTCTTCTTCGGCGAAGTTTGCGGGCGGGGTCTCAGAACGCGACTCGTTGCGCTTGTTGCGGTAGTAGAGCCAGACGAGCTCGTAGCGGTGAATGCCGTAGAAGGCGAGGATCACCATGACGATGAAGTAGGGGACGAGCAGGCTGATGTCGAAGGCGTTCCAGCGATAGACGTTGCGGAAGGTGTGGTCTGCGTAGTGCGTCTTCCAGTAGTGCCCTAGACCGTGTGAGGTGAGGAACATGGCGAGCGCATTGAGTTGGCTGAACAAAGGGCGCTCCGGTTTGAGGAAGGTGTGCAGATCGATTTTACGCGATCTACTCCTGCGGCTTCTGATACAGCGGGAGGTAGAGCGCGCTGATTAGTTGAGGAACATGGTGCGGTAGGGAATGTCGCGCTGGACGGGCCTGAAGCCGGCTTCGCGGATGATGCGGCGAAGCTCTTCCTCGGTGGCGCCACCGGGTTTACTGAAGCGCTCTTCGAGAAGAGCGGAGCCTGCGTCGTTGCCGCCGAAGCGGAGGCCCATCTGCAGGACTTTGATGCCTTGCGTGACCCAGGAGGCCTCGAGGTTGGGGATGTTGTCGAGGTAGAGGCGGCTGATGGCGAGGGTGGTGAGGTACTCAACGGCGGTGGGCTCAGGGATGCCGAGGTCGCCGGTGGTGTAGGCGAGCGGCGTGAAGGAGGTGAAGCCGCTGGTGTCCTGCTGGAGATTGCGAAGAAGCTTGAGGTGAGCGATGCGTTCGGTGATGGTTTCGCCGACGCCAAAGACCATGGTGGCGGTGGTGGTGATACCGAGTTGGTGGGCGGTGCGGTGGACGGCGAGCCAGTCGGCGGTGGAGCACTTGTGCGGCGCTACGCGGGTGCGGATCTCGTCGTTGAGGATGGTGGCGTTGCTGCCGATGGAGTCTAGGCCGGATTCGTGCAGGCGCGCGATGGTGTCGCGGAGAGGGATGTGCGCGGCGGCTGCGAGGGCCAGGATTTGCGTGGCGGAGAGGCCGTGCAACCAGATGCCGGGGAAGCGCTGCTTAATGCCGGCGAAGAGGGTCTCGTAGTGGTTGAGCGTGGCCTGCTGGTGGACGTCGGCGTTCAAGACGAGGCCGGTCGCGCCCATGGTGACACTCTTGTGAGCGCTGGCGTAGGTGGCCTCGAGATCGGGGGGGGAGCAGTTGAGGGCGCGGTCGATGGTGTAGCTGACGACGCCTTCGGGGTGAAGGCTGCGGCGGAGCGCGTCGGCCTCCATGCCGATGCCGATGAGGTCGTCGGAGGCGAAGCAGTCTAGCGCTTGCTGGTGAGTGATACCCATAGTGAGATTTTACCCTTGCGCGTTGGGGTCGAGGCGCGTTGAGGGGCGATGGAGCGCGTGGTCGATGGCCTTGATGAGGGTGGGCGAGTCGTTGAGGCTTTCGGCGCGCCAGAGCTGCAGGCCCAGGTCGGCGGCTTGTTGTTTGAAGTCGATGTCGATGTCGTAGAGGATCTCGACGTGGTCGCAGAGGAAGCCGATGGGTTGAACGACCACGGCTTTGTGGCCGGAGTCGGCGAGGGCTTTGAGGGTGTTGGGGACGGTGGGGCCGATCCAGGGTGCGCCGGCGATGCCCTGCGATTGGAAGGCGAAGAACCAGTCGGCGTCGGTGAGGCCGACGGGGCGGAGCGCGGCGGCGACGGCGAGCGCGGTCTGTTTGCACTCGACGGGATAGGGGTCGGGGTTCTGCATGCTGCCGTAGTGCTGGATGCCATCGGCAGGAACGTGCGCGTTGGGATGCGATTCAGGCTGGGCCGCCATTTGCGCTTCGGGTGTGCTGGCCATGATGGTACGGCAGGGGACCGAGTGCGCGGTGAAGAGAATGGGAACGTGCGTGCCGGTGATGGCGCAGGCTTCTGCCCAGACGGGCCACAGGCGATCGGCGAAGGCCTGGGCGAGGAGCGGTTCGTCGGCCCAGCCGGAGATGAAGTCGATGGTGAAGCTGTCGCCTGCGGCGGCCATGAGGGCGCGGCGGTAGAGGCCGGTGGAGGTGCGTGAGTTCTGCGGAGCGAGGCAGAGGACGCGTGCGTGCTGTATGCTGTCGGCGTTCATCTGTGCGACTACGTCCGCGATATACGGATGCCAGTTGCGCATGCCCACGTAGACGGGCTGGCCGAGGAGTTCGCTGAGCAGGCGACCTTGCAGCAGGGTCCAGCGGGTTAGCGGCGGGCCTTCGGTGGTGGGCTCATCGCCAAGACCTATTTGGGCGTAACGATGTTGGAGTTCCTCGATGACTTCCTTCGGCATGGGGCGGCCGCCGGTGACGTTGTCAAGGTACCCGGCCATGTCGCTGAGCTTGTCCGGCGTGCCGTGCGCGAGCAGGAGGATTGCGGAGGTCGGGCTCATGGAATCAGCACTCATTTATTTCCTTGCAGCCTCATGGTTTGGATGCGGCAGACCGGCTACGCCGAACTGTTTGACCCACTCAACTACTTGAATGACGTTGTCGACGGGTGTTCCTGGTACGATGCCGTGGCCGAGGTTGAAGATGTGTCCGGGCCTGCCATCGGCAAGAGCGAGCACCTCGCGGACACGGGACTCAAGGACGTCGAGCGGCGCGAAGAGGGTGATGGGGTCGAGGTTTCCCTGCACGCCGCAGCCGTGGCCAACGGCGCGCCAGCCCTCGTCGAGCGGGATGCGCCAGTCGAGGCCGAGGACGTCGGCGGTGGTTTCGGCCATCGCGGGCAGCATCGAGGCGGTGTCGACGCCGAAGTAGATTACGGGCACACCAAGAGCTTTGACGCGTTGAACAAGCTCGGTGGTTGGGCCAAGGCAGTACTGGCGATAGTCGGTGACCGAGAGCGCGCCAGCCCAGGAGTCGAAGACCTGGATGCAGTCGGCGCCGGCTTTCACCTGCTGTTGCGCGTAGGCGACGAGCACGGTGATGAGCTTCTCCATGAGCAGCGGCCAAGCGCCGTCGTTGGCGTACATCATCTTCTTGGCTTCGATGTAGTTGCGCGAACTGCCGCCTTCGATCATGTAGCTGGCTAGCGTGAAGGGCGCGCCGCAGAAGCCGATGATGCCGAGGCGGTCGCCCGCCGGGTCGCTATTTGGCCCTTCGGGCGGACGCGGTGCGGCGAAGTGGGCTGCGACTTTCTCGATGGCCTTCGCGACGTAGATGAGCTCTTCGGTGCGATCGATGCGTAGGGCCTTGATGTGCTCCAGCGAACGAATGGGAGTGTGGACCTGTGGGCCCTCGCCGGCGACGAACTCGAAGTCGAGGCCCATGGGTGTTAGGGGAAGCAGGAGGTCGGCGAAGATGATGGCGGCGTCGACACCGAGGCGCTCGGCGGCGGTGATGGTAACCTCGGCGGCGACCTCGGGGGTGCGGCAGATGTCGAGGAGCGTGTAGTGCTTGCGAACGGCCATGTACTCCGGCATGTAGCGGCCGGCCTGGCGAAGGAACCACACGGGGGTGCGGTCGACGGGCTGACGAAGACAGGCGCGCACGAATCGGCTGCTGCCCTCGGGATGCATGCTGGGGTTAGCGGTTCCGGCTTGGGAATGAATCTGCGATGCGGTCCGTGATTCGGCCAAGGATTCGGTCAAGATGGATCAAGCTCCCACCTTCCAGCCTAGCATCGGAAGCAGCTCCAATGGAGCCTTGGTGTGCGATTGGCGGAGTCGTGGCGGCGTGCTGAGTGCCGGCAATATGCCGGGCAGGCTCACTGACGATAGACTGTTATTAAGGCCTTGCGCTGCGTTCGAGATTAGCTGGTTGTTGCTGCGGACATGATTGCGGGTCGCATGGTTTGAAATCGCTAAAAGAAGAAGAGACCCCTAACGTATGCCGAATTATCTTGAGCTCCCGGTGGGCGATAATGCTCCCGAGCTGGTGAACGCCGTCATTGAGATTCCTTTGGATGGCATCAATAAATACGAGTACGACAAGAAACTGCACGTGTTTCGCCTGGATCGTAATCTGCATTCGCCGGTGCATTATCCTGGCGACTATGGCTTCATCCCCAGCACGCTGGCGGAGGATGGAGACCCGCTGGACGTGCTGGTGCTGGTGGACACCCCTAGCTTTACCGGCTGTGTGCTGGAGGTTCGGCCGATTGGCGTGCTGGAGATGATCGACCAAGGCCAGCCGGACGAGAAGATCCTGGCGGTGGGCGAGAGCAATCCGCGTTACAAGGATGTCGCGGAGTACTCCGAGGTGTACCCGCATATTCTTCGCGAGATCAAGCACTTCTTCTCCATCTACAAGGACCTCGAAGGCAAGCGCGTGGAAGCGCGTGGCTGGCTGGACGCTGCTGTCGCGCGGGAGATGATCACCAAGGCGCAGAAGGCATTTGTGGAGAAGAAGAGCAGGGGCTAACCAAAATCGTTTTGAGAGGGATGTCTCACGGCCCGTGCGTGTAGCGCGGGCTGTTGAGTCTAAGTCGATGAAGCGCGCTTGCGGATGAAATCCGCAACCCAGTACACAACGGCGCCCACAATGCCGACGAGCGCGGAGAAGAGCAGCGCGTTGACGCCGAGCACGCGCTCATCGCGAGCCGCCCACAGGGCAAAGACGATGAGCAACGTTGGCCCGATGCCCAGGAAAATCGCGCCCACCGTGCCTCCGGGGACGCGGAATGGGCGGACGAGATCGGGCTCACGACGGCGCAGGACTACGAGAGCGACGAACTCCAGGATGAGCGATGCGCCGTAGAGCACCAGGTCGATGGAGATCAGGCGTTCGAAGGTGAAGCGCAGAGCCAGCGCCCAGATGGCCGCGCACAGCAGCACACTCACCCACGGCACGCCAAGGCGGGTGCGTTTCAGCAGCGCGCGGGGAAGCAGGCCGTCTTCGGCCATGGCAAAGGGAATGCGGGTATAGCTCATCATCAGCGGATTGAACATGCCCACGCCATTGATGGTTCCGCCGATGACGACGCAGAGACCGAGCAATGGACCCGCGAGCGTACGCGCTGCGTCCGTCCATGCGCCGGTAGAGAACTGGTCGGGTGCAAGGCCTGCAAGCCCAACGGCAGCGAGCGGGAAAACGTAGGTGAAGGCTACCAGCGCTGTCGCGCCCAGCATCGCGCGTGGATAGTTGTGCTGCGGATCTTCGACTTCCTGCGCGACAGTGCTGGCATTGTCCCAACCCATGTAGTTCCACAGGGTGACGGAGATGGCACCGGCTAGATCGGGCGTGCTGACCGCGTTAAACAGGGCGCCAGTTCCGTGTCCGTGCCAGGTCCAAAGGCCGGCGGCGATGAGAACGATGAACGGAGCGAGCAGAACGCAGAACAAAGCCACCGACGACTGACCGACGGCCTTGGCGCCGCTGAGATTCCAGAGCGCGCAGCCGAGGACGATGGCCAGAGCCCAGAGAGTACCGCGATAACCGAGAGTCCACGCGGGTGCCAGGCGGCTGAGGTAGAGCACGAAGATGGTGGGGTAGATCGCCATGTCGAAGACGCTGGCGGCGAGCGAGAGCCAGGCCTCCTGAAAGCCCCAGAAGCGCCCCAGCGCGCGGCGCACCCATACGTAGAAACCGCCCTCGTCCGGGATGGAGCTGGCCAGCTCCCCAACCATCAGCGAGGTGGGCAGACTCCAGATGAGGGGGACGATGGCCAGCATGACGAGCGCGCGCCAGTAGCCGGCTTTGCCGATGATGTCTTCCAGCCCAAAGGGGCCGCCGGCGACCATGAAGTACGTGGCGCCGAGCAGCGGCAGGAGCCGCATCTTGCTTCGAGCAGGGAAATTGCGGCGTGAGAGCCGCGGTGCAGCCGGGTTCGTCGCTCGGTCGATGGCAGCGATCTCCAGATCGGGAGTGAGGCAATGCTCCTTGCACTGTACCGCTAAATCCGGGCCGACGCGCGGGCCGTGTTCGCCGCGGTTCGCGGGGACAGGCTATAATCAAGCTCTACCCCGCAGGAGAGTTGGCCGAGTGGCTGAAGGCGGCGGTTTGCTAAACCGTTATAGGACCAAAAGTTCTATCGGGGGTTCGAATCCCCCACTCTCCGCCAGTCCTTTCCGCACCCAGAGAAGAGCGAACATTTAAGGCCTGAACCGCGCAAAATGCGTGGTTTCTCGTGGCCTCAGGCTTGGGTAGGAGAATGGCGTATGGGGGTTTGACCTGACTCGGCGGGCGTTTCTCTCGGTATGCTGAGACGACCCCAGCATCGTCCTCAAGTACGAAAAAACGCTAAGCAACATCCAGGAAGTAACCGCCCGCTCCGGCCGAGTCATCGCGTTGGCGATAGAGGGAGACGATCACATCTCCAGCTTGTAGAACATGTGATCCACATCCCCCGTCCCACGAGCTTCTGCTGCCGATTCTGGAAGTGGTTCCCCTACAACTCCTCGCCTACCACATAGCAGTAAGAAGAGGCCGCGACGTAGACTAATCCAGAAACCTCGCCAAGAGCGTTACCGTGGAGTGAGTGTGAAATATGACCGCACGCAGAGCAATTTACGGACAGATCGCGAACACGGTTGTTGTAAAGGGTAAAGGGACCGAAGTAGTCGGGATAGAGAGTGAACGACTCCTTAGTCGTCTGCTGTTCTTTGACGAAGTCGTCATCGATTCAGTCAATTTAGGCGAAATACCATTACTGGTAAAGATGTTCGGGCGAGAAGGTTTGGAGGAGCTGCTCAGGAGCGACACTCTCAAACTTACAAATGAGCGGTGCGTCATCATCACAGATCGCCACTTTAGTGGCGTAAGAAAGCTTCCGATGCTGGAGTTTGAACAAGGCTTCGCCAAGCTTGAAGACAACCCGCACAATCTTGAAATGAATTTTCAATGCTTACGTAGGATAACGGGACTGTCAAACGCACATCGAGAACAACTGAGCAGTTTTATAACTCAGAAGCTCGTAAGGTTGTCGAGCCTATATAGCGAGAACCTTCTTGCGCAGGTCCGCAAAGACCTAACTACCAACATGACGCTGTTGAAGACCGTATTAGTTCACAAACGGCCAGAATTGAACTTGGGTGAAATTACGATGAAGGTGCACGATCTGGGTGGTGGCAGGCAGAGGTTCGAAACGAATCTACAGGACAAGCTCAAAATCACCGCAGAGCAGGAGCATGCGCTCTTAGCCGAAGTCGTGACTGGAACCGCCAATATCAATCAACGGATAGCAACTATGGCAGAGTACCAGGCCATCTCTGAATTCGAAGACACTGAAGCTCCGCTGCTTTTCGGAAAAGTGCACAGTGTGGTGCAGTCCATAAACCCAAAACAGGACGAACATGCTTTTTTGCGCGTGATAGAACTAACCGACATCCCGAAGTTAATTAGCAACAGACGTATCGATGTGGAAATGCTGATGAACATCAGGAACACGGGGGAGTGTCGAGAGTTTCGGAATTGGCTGTCCACAACGGATCACATAGAAGAAGACGAACTTAAGCGTTTGCTCATGGGATTTCGGGCGAAAGCTGCATCTTTTATTTCCTCCGGTCCTGGCAAAGGGGTTAGATTTGCCGTAAACACGGCGCTAGGGCTGATCCCGGGCTATGGATCGGCTGTTGCAGCAGGAGAAGGATTAGTGGATACATTTCTGATTGACAAGATTCTGCCTTCGTCAGGTGTGATCAGTTTCTTAACAAACACAGTGCCGTCCGTTTTTCGATCCGCGTGATGGGCAGGCGGCTCACTCACCATCTGGGTGCCCCATTCATGCCCACGCACTTGGGGCATGAGTGGGCCGCCCATACAGCCGGGGCATGGCCCACCCACTATCTCGTGACGCCTGAAATGAACTTTGCAGACGGAGATGCTAGTCTCATCGTCAATAGGAGACTTCATGTCGGATCTAAATTTAGATACGCTTCACGCTCTGAAGCGCCTTGGAGTCGGTTTCTCGATATGGATACCTTCTTCAGGAGGCGTAGGGGAGTACCACGCCACTGTGGAAGATTTGCTCCTTCTCGAAGACGACGCTGAGAAACTTTACGCTAAGGCTCACGGACTCACCGTCGAACAGTTTCGCGATTGGCATGACCAGGAGTGTTCAATCATCTGTTCCGCAACCACAAAGGCTGGAAATCGGTGTAGTAATTACGTAAAGGGCGGATACCAGGTTTCCGCTTCCGTATACCTCCAACGGAATGGCGAGAAGTGTTCTTCGCACGGCGGTTGATTCATTAATGGAACACGTACAGGTGGCCCACCCACCATCTGGGTGCCCCATTCATGCCCACCCACCATCTGGCTGCCCCATTCGTGCCCACGCACTTGGGGCATGAGTGGGCGGCCCATACCGCCCGGGGTTAAGATACCTCTATGCCGAGCGGTCTAAAGCGTTTCCACGGAGACGGCCACTACCACTTCATCACCTTCAGCTGTTACAGCCGGCTCCCATAGCTAGACAACGAAACCGCACGCATCCTCTTCGAAGAAACCCTCGAACGAGTCGCTAGAAACACGACTTCTACCTCTTCGGCTACGTCCTCATGCCGGAACACATTCATCTCCTGATCTCTAAACCAAAGCGACAGCGGCTTGAGGACACCACCGCTCTGCCGAAGGCCTGAGTGAAGGCGAAGCCGTAACGACCAACCTGCCTTACTCCACCCGCCGCCCCCAGGAACCCCAGCGAAGCCCACACCGTCCGCGCAGGGCAAAACCCGGTGCCCATTTATGGTGCAACTTTTCCAGCCACCAGACTTCCAAAAGTCCACCCCTAACCCCAGTCCCGCGAAGACTTTAGGTATAAAAGTCCTAGGGGGGAGGGGGTCCGGGGGTAAGGACATCTACTCCTCAATCCCAGCATCGGAACTCCTGAGCACAAAAAAATCAGGAGAAGCGTTTTTCTGTGGAACAGTAGTAGGCGTGTTGAAGCAGGCTTAACTGGGTGTTCCTGTGGCGGAAGTGATCCGCAAGGCTGGGATCAGCGAGCAGACGTTCTATCGCTGGAAGGCGAAGTACGCCGGGCTGCAGGCTCCGCGATGCTTTTGGCGTCGGGAGGCCGCCGCGAACCCAAGTGCAGCACTGACATCGTCTGAACAGTTTCTTCCAATACCTATTCAGGATGCAGTGAGGAATCATGGCTTAGCGCGGAGCCAATAGATCGTAGTAAGATTGTCCCGCTCAAGTTAGCGTCTTGCCGCACGCCATCACAAGCACAGCAACTTCACGGTCCTCAGGGAATCTATGATCACGCGACGCAAGTTTATGGATACCCTCGCCACCGGCGCAGCCGGCCTGGCCGTAGCCTCCACAGCAAAAAGCTACGCGCAGATTATCGGAGCGAACGATCGTCTCAACTTTGCCGTGATGGGCCTGAACGGCCGCGGATATGCGCATCTATCCGCATTGAAAGCAAACAAGGCGAAAGCCCGCATCGCCTATGTCTCCGATGTGGAGACAAATATTCTCGCCAAGTATGCGGCCGCCGCAACCCCCGCCCGCGATCTCGAGTCGGATGAATGAACGATAACGCGGAACATCGGAACACTATTTGTGTTGCACTTAAGTCAAGAGAACCTCCGGATGATTTAGAAAGGAGCCGCCCGATGAAATACACGCTATGATGACTACTATCCATGGCTGACATTCGCGAAACAGTTCTCCTCGACCATATGGATACGGGCCGCTTCCGAAAAAACGCCTCGTCGGATCTTCGGTCCAGGATCAAACTCGCTTTTCGTTCCTTTGTGGTAGCAACGTCCGGAACCATTCTTCGATACCTCTACATCGCCATCTATCGTGCCCACGTCCACTATGCCGTCCACATGTTGAAGCGGTTTTCCGGCGTTCACTCCATCTACATTACGGGCGGAATGGCGATCGATGAGATTCAGCCCGGGATCAGCGACATCGATCTCACCATCAACGGCGTTTGGAGCGAGGCGGAGCAGGCTCATCTCATCGCTGCCCTCAAACGGCTCAGCGAACAGTCTCCGCTTTACGACACGCTGCTCTCACAGTGCACCCAGTCGCTCGAAACGCTGCAGTCCCTCTATTCCACCGATTACTACTTTCAATATCTCTTCGACCGCGGCCGCACCCGTTGGAAGCGTCTTTACGGCGACGATATCTTCGCAACACTGCCTCAAGTCACTGAAGAGAGAAGGGGCGGCGGCTATTACATGGAACTGCGGACCTGGTGGTGCTATTTCATCAAGAGCGCCTTCGGCTTTGGGCCCACCGCCACAGACAAACTCTTTCGCAAAAGCATTCCCTACAAATCCGTCGCCGGCATCCTGATGAGCAAGGCGTACCTCGATGGCGATGCACAGGTAAAGTCCAGGCGCCTCATGTTGGAACATGCCGCTGAGCATTCTTCGAGCGCCGACCACGATCTGCTGGAACGTCTCATCGCCAGCGCTGCTACACGTCACCGCAGGTTCGAAGGTGACATCCAGCAGGAAACCTATGAGTTCCTCATGCGCCAGTTGGAAGCAGTACACATGGATCTGGGAAAGAATTCGAGCTTTCAACCCATGCAATTGCACGGCGTACACATCGACGGGTCAGCGTCGGAGATGCTCGTGTCTCACGCTGCCCGCGCATACGTCGACAGCATCGTGGCACGCGTGAAACAAGACTGGAAAGGCTATCGTTCCGCCTATCTCGTTCCATCCCTATCGTTTTTCTATCCCGACGACCTGGTCCTGCTGCTCGAAGTTCGTGTCAATGAGCTTCCAACCGTGCAGCAGATTCGCTCTCTATGCCGATATGCGTTCGATCAGGCGAGTGCCATTCCTCAGCGCGTTGCGCTCTATCTCCTCTTACCCTATGCGGCCTATCAACTTGAAATCATTAGCGTGGTTGAGTTGTGGCATCACACCCTCTGCTCCCATGCTAATCCGGAAGTCTTCGCACTTCTCAGCCGCCCGGAGTTTGTCTTTGATGGCGAGCCGAGAGAGCAAACGCCACCACCTATCTGGTCTCGCTTCGCCAGCGCCCTCGTCGACGAGGAACTCGGTATTCGCCGTGCCGCGTTCAACAAAGCGGCCACCAGCGGCGAGATTGCCTCGATGGAGCTGTTACGTAATCTCTGGCGTCAGTTGCAACTAGAAATTGTGCAGCGCAGCGCGGCTCACGGTTTCGCTGTTTTGCCCTTGACGCTCCCGTCGATCCAGCGCATGCTGGGACACTTCGGCCTTCCAACGGGAACGATCCTTGACGAATTGCGAGAAGCCTACGTGTCTGAATTGAACGGGACGACGGTCGACGTAAAGTCTCTGCTGCCTCAGTTGATGGCATTGTTCGTCGCTTTCGCGCCAGAGGATTCAATGCGCACCTGAGCATGTCCAGACCTCACTGCAATGCCTCTGAGAGTCCTCCCGGCACAAACTGCTTCGATCGCCTCACAGGTTACCTCCACTCCCTGTTCGAGGCGTACCTTTGCGGCAACAACGCGAGCCGCCTCACGGTAGCGCGACGTACTCATCAGTGCGCGAAGGTGCTTTGCAGCCCTCCCGCCCGTATAGTGGTTTCGCGAAAGAACTCGTGCGATCCCAAGCATCTCCATGCGGAAGGCGTTATCGGGCTGATCGAGGCCGAGCGGCACGATCAGCGATGGCACGCCCGACAGCATCGTCTGTCCGCAGGTCCCGATACCTCCCTGGTGGACAATCGCCGCCGCCTTTGGAAATAAATATGAGAACGGCGAGTACGACGCGATGAACACGGTGTCGTCCACTCGGCGTACTTGGGAGGAAATTCTATCGCCAACCAGCAGGACCGCGCGGCATCCGAGTTTTCTCACTGCACGTAGACTCTCTTCGAAGAAGTCTCCTGCATCGACAACCGCTGAAGATCCGAGCGTGAACACAACCGGTGGACTGCCTTTGGCCAGAAATTCAACCAACGACTCATCTGGAGTTTCTTTCGCATCGTTGCGATCGTAGAAGGGGAACCCGGTCACGCAACTCGGGATGGGCCAGTCATTTTGCTGCTCGCCCAGGAGCGGAGAATACCATGCCAGCGTTCCATGCGGAGAGAACATATCCTCATGCATCGCCGAACGGCCAACCGGCCGCAAACCTTCTCGCTCGCGAATCCGTTCGATCGGCCGCATCCATGGCCTGGTAGCTCTTTTCATCACTCCAAGCAGCATTTTGTGAGGAAGTGGGCCGAGGTGGCGCAGACAATGCATCCACGGCAGCGGCGGGAGCAATGGAGGGTCATACGATGAGACAAATACGCCCGGCGAAAGCACGATCGACATCCACTTCATGCCCAGCTTCTCAGCTACCAGTGGCGCAGGGAAGAGAGTCGGATGGATAAGCAACAGATCAGTACCGATGCATGCTGCTAACAAGTCTTCGTAGGTCTCCTCCACGTAGGGAAGGACTAGTTCTCTGATAAGAAAGCGAGCGCCCGTGTAGGGAGCGAACGCGCGCCGCACCACGTCACTGCTTCCCGCCATCGGAACGTAATCGGGCCGAATTATGGCAAACCCCAAACCCTCTCCCACCACCTTGTTCTGGTAAAACTTCGAGGTCGCGACCGTCACCTCATGGCCTCGCGTCTTGAGCGCAACGCCAATGGCCAGATATGGGTGAAGGTCACCGAATGATCCCGACGTCGCAAGGACGATTTTAGCCATGGTTTGGCAATTGTACGTCGAGTCGGAAAGCACCGCTCAAGGAGCGGTTGCTCCCGACATGGAAGTGATACAAATCACTCCTCCGCGATGCCGGCATCCGGCCGATCCAATACCACGCAATCAATGAGCCTTCGTCTTTCGTCAGATGCTATCATCTCCCAACGGGACGCGTAACGTCCCGCGCGCGCTCCCTCGATGTCTGATCTTCTCCCCATTCAACGCGTGCGTTCATGGTACAACGCCGTCCTCGCAGGATCGGTCGCCGGCTATTGCGCGCTGCTAACCATCACCATTCCCTGGCACGCGCCATGGGCTGACGAAGCGCAGGCTTGGCAGATCGCGAGAACCAATAGCTTTCCAACCATCTTCCGCACTGCGATTCACTACGAGATATCTCCCGGTCTCTGGCACGCGCTGCTTTGGCTGCTCGTACGGCTGCACCTTCCTTATGCAGGGCTCCCTTGGGTCTGCGCGTGTATCGCCCTGCTCGGTGTCTGCCTGCTTCTCTTTCAATCACCACTGCCCTTCGTGTTTCGGGTGTTGCTGCCGTTCACCTATTTCTTTTCCTTTCAATATTCGGTCGTAGCAAGGAGCTACGTCCTCTTTGCGCCACTGCTCTTCCTCCTCGCGACTATCTGGCCAAAGCGAAATCAGCGACCTCTTTCCGTCGCGGTGCTCCTGGGTCTGCTCGCCAATGTCTGCGCTCATGGCTTTGTTGTCGCGCTTGGTCTGTTCGTCGTGTTGTTGGTAGAGCAATACCGGCATCACCGACGGAGCGCTCACGAAGCCAACCCTGCACCGCATCCCTCGGCTCAAACCCGCATTCTTTCCGCCCTCTTGCTGTCCGCGTCATTGGCCTTCGCACTGTGGTGCATGATTCCTCCGCGGGACGCCAACTGGGCAAACGGGGCGGCGATCGCATTCCATCGTCCCGCTCTCGCCGCGCTCCTCTGGTTATCGGTTGCGCACAATCCCTTCCGTAGCGTTCCCCTTGCAATTGGCATACCTCTTCAAATACTTCGGGGGCTCGCTCATGTGATGTCTGAAGGCGTGTCCTCTTTCAAGACGCTTGCATGCATCGCCTGGGCTCTCCTCTTTTGGCGCTGGTGGCGAGAGAAGCGCCTGTACTACACCGCACCTGTCTTGCTTCTAGCGGGTCTCGGCGTCTTTTCGCGCTTCGAGATCTATCACGCCGGTCTCGTCTGGATATTGTTTCTTTTTCTCTGGTGGGTTACATGGCCTGTTAACCGTCATGATCCGCTCCAGATCCAGATCACATTGATGGCCTTGGTATTCCTCTTCATCGTCTCGCAGCTTGTCTGGACCGCACGTGTGGTGAGAATTGATAGAACTCAGGCATACTCGCCGGATCGTGCAGCCGCTCCGATTCTCCGGCACTACCTGGCGGAAGGAATGAAAGTCGACATCGCCGTTCCCCGGCAGCCGCATCACGATGCAGGAGAGTACTATGCCGTAGGCTTGGAACCCTACTTCGAACACGAACCCTTTCACAACGCGCCCGCCCGCTATTGGGTCTGGAAGCCGCACCCGGGAATGTATGACCGATATCTTCGCGATACTCAAGAGCGCTCTGTGGCAGTCATGATGGAGACGTTGAAAGGGAAGTTTCTTGAGCCGGAGGATCAACAGCGTCTGATCTCGCTAGGCTATCGGCAGGACGCTGCGGTCTGCGGACGCGTAACGTATCCCATCCGGCACGCGGATGATCTTTGCCATGTTTTTTACGTTCCGACCCAGCCAGATAAATAAAGGGCTCCGTGTCAATTGCCGTCATCATCCCCGTCTATAACTCCGCATCAATGCTGTCTGCGACCCTGCACGCATTGAGGAGCAGTACTCGTGCACCTGATGAACTCTGGGTTGTTGATGATGCTTCAGAGGATGACAGTGGCGCAGTCGCCAAGGCCCTCGGTGCAAATGTTCTCCATCTAGAGCAGAACATAGGACCCGCTGCCTGCCGCAATCGCGGGGTTTTGTGCACCAGCAGTTCTATCGTTGCCTTTTTCGACGCCGACACGCAGGTTCACCCCGACACCCTCGAGCGACTCGAGGCTCATTTTGCGAACGAGCCAAATCTCGCCGCAGTGATCGGGGCGTACGACGACACGCCGCAGGAATCAGATCCCATATCGCAGTATCGCAACCTCGCGCACTGTTACATTCACCAATCATCTCGCTCGGATGCTTTGACCTTCTGGACGGGCTGCGGCGCCGTTCGGCGCGATGCCTTCGTGCATGTCGAAGGCTTCGACGAGCGCTATCGCAGGCCCAGTGTGGAAGACATCGAATTTGGCTATCGATTAACAGACCAGGGTTTTCGCATTCGCCTCGACCCTTGCATTATGGTGAAGCACGCCAAGCGCTGGACTCTCTGCACGGCACTCGTCACTGATCTTTGGGATCGCGGTATCCCATGGATGGCTCTCCTCTTGCAACGGGGATCGGTGCCCAACGATCTGAACATCGGGATGCGCCATCGTGTCAGCACTGCCATGACCGGCTTTGCGTGCCTGCTTGTGGCATTAGCAGAAGAGTCGGGGCTCTGGCTTGTCGCATCGTTTGCTCTGATTGTGTTGGCCATATCGCTGCACGCCCGGCTGTTCCGCTTCGTTGTCCGAGGACGTCTCGCCCTGTACCCAGTGGCCTGGGCTCTCTTTCTGCTTAGCGAGCTGTGCAATTTGGTCGCCATTCCGGGGGGAGCCCTGCTGTGGTTGCTCTCGTTGAATCGTAGCCAACGGTGCTCTTGTATTCGCGTAAATGTTCTACCTGAAACCGAATCCGAGGCGGTGTCAGGATGAATGCTCTTCCATGAACGCGAGCAGGGTGGATGCGTTCTTCTCAAGATTGCGACCCAAAACTACCGTGTGAGGTGATGATCTGCGCACCAGCGCGACGCAATTCCTGAGTCGCGAGATCACAGTCGCCCCTTTGCTCAAGATCTCCCCGCTGCCTCGAGTGAAGACAAACTCCATTCCTTGGAAGAGCCCAAGTCCGATCACACAGTTTGCCATCAGCGCCTTGAGAGCAGTGAAGCGCGTAGCGGGGCGAATCAAGCACGTGTCGGAAAGGCTGCGATGCCCCAGGAACAGGAACGTCGGATTGACGCGCATCATTACTCGATCGGCGAAGAACTCATGGCGCAGCAACAACTTTGGACCGAACTCCATGCGTTGGATCGTTCTGAATTGATCGGGGCTGTACAAGGATTCGCTACCCGGTAGGATTCCAATGCGCAGAGGAAAAGCGTGTAACATCCCCTCTCTGTCTACCAGCGGGGAATCATCACTGAGGAACATAACGTTAGAGTCGGAGAGCAGATGCATACCAAGCGTGCTCTTGCCTCCGCCCATCGGAAGAAGCACTAGGGCTCCCATATTTTTCACACTGACCGCAAGTGCATGAATGCGATGCATCCCTCGTGCATCTAGTCGTTCCCCAAGTTGCGACAGCAAGAACAGGTAACCCGCTTCATATAGGAGTTCCTCATCTTCGCTGTATACATCGAACGTCTGACTTGCCCTGTCGAAAATTCCGAGAGCCCGGCCAGCGTAATCGATGTAGGTCCGGCCGCCCTGCTCAAACGACACATTTCGCGGCGTGTACACGCTTGCGGGACGCTCTGGCACACCTTCATAAGGCGGGGCTCGTTTGTGCAGCGAGAGAGAGAGTTCGGGCGCGCTCGCCAGTTGCTCGACGCGAAAATGCTCAAAGTCCTCAGCCAGATGAACCCCGAGCTGCGGGTCACCGCTGGTGATCGCAACCGTGACGCCATAAACATCAAAAAGCCAGACATCTCCGCTACCAGAACAATCTAGCATATCGAAATTCCCGAATGGATTTGCCTTTTAATCTTATTCAAAGTGTTGGGAGAAATCTGCATCGCAAATCAATTCTACAAAATGCCCGATTAGGATATGAGCGCCGGAGCAAAAATAGACCACATAGCGCCGCGTGAGCGGGGCTACGTGGCGGTGTGAAAGTAGTCCACCGCCGGAGACTGGTTTTGCGGGGAGTTGCCTTGATTGGCTGCCCTGTGGGACCCCGGAGGGATGTTCAAGGTGGAGCTATACGGGCGGGTCCGTCGTGCGGTTCTGGTGGATGGGGTGAGTCAGCGTGCGGTGGCGCGGGAGTTTGGCATCTCGCGCAAGTCGGTTCGGAAGATGGTGGCGTTTTCGGTGCCGCCAGGGTATCGCAGAGAGCAGCCGGCGGCGCGCCCGAAGCTGGATGCGTTCGTCGGCGTGATCGACGCGATGGTCGAAGAGGACAAGATGCGTCCGGCCAAGCAGCGACACACGGCCAAGCGAGTCTCCGATCGGCTAAAAGAAGAGCATCAGTTCACGGGCGGCTACACGATTGTGAAGGACTACCTTCGTTCAGCGGCTGAGCGGAACCGTGAGATGTTCGTGCTGCTGGTGCATCCGGCGGGTGAGGCGCAGGCGGACTTCGGCGAGGCGCTGGCGGTCATCGGTGGCGTCGAGTGCAAGGCGCATTATCTTGTGGTGGATCAACCGCATTCTGACGACTGCTTCGTGATCGCGTTTCCGTCAGAGACAACGGAAGCGTTTCTCGAAGGGCATGTGAAGGCGTTCGCGTACTTCGGTGGCGTGCCGACGCGCATCCTGTACGACAACACGAAGATCGCGGTGGCGAAGATCCTCGGCGGGACCGAGCGGAAGCGCACGCGGGCCTTCTCCGAACTGCAGAGTCACTCTCTCTTTGCTGATAAGTTTGGCCGTCCAGCCAAGGGCAACGATAAGGGCAAGGTCGAAGGAGTGGTCGGGTATGCGCGACGGAACTTCATGGTGCCGATACCGCGCTTCGCAAGCTGGGAGGCGTTCAACGCTCATCTTGAAGCGGCGTGCCGCAAGCGTCGCGAGCGCACGCTGCGCGGGCACACGGAGACCATCGGCCAGCGCTTCGAACGCGACCGCACTGCGTTGTTGCCACTGCCGGAGGTTGCTTACGATGCCTGCGAGAAGGTCGCGGCACGGGTCTCCTCGCTGGCGCTGGTGCGCTATCGCGGCAACGACTACTCGGTGCCCACCCGGCACGGGCACCTGCAAGTGTGGGTGCGCGGCTATGTCCACGAAGTGACGATCGCTTGCGGCAGCGAGGTGATTGCGAGGCATCCGCGCAGCTATGAGCGCGCGGCTGTCGTCTACGATCCGCTGCACTATCTTGCGTTGCCCGAACAGAAGACCCGGGCGCTTGACCAGGCAGCACCGCTTCAAGGCTGGCAGTTGCCCACGTGCTATTTGCAACTGCGAAGGTTACTTGAAGCAAGACTGAAACATGGCAGCCGAGAGTATGTTCAGATGCTCCGACTGCTTGAGACCTTCTCGCTCGAAGAGGTCACACAAGCCATTGAAGATGCTCTTGAGATGGGCACCATCGGCTTCGATGCGGTCAAGCATCTGCTGCTGTGCCGCATCGAACGAAGACCGCCAAGGCTCGACATGGAAAACTATCCGCATCTGCCGCTGGCCCAGGTCCGCACGACGCAGGCCGCCGATTACATGACTTTGTTGGAAGGAGCGAGCGCATGAGCGATGCCACAGCACCGATCGAGACGCCGCAGTTACTGCTCGACCATCACCTGAAGACGCTGCGCTTGCCGACCATGCTGCGCGAGTACGATCGCGTGGCCCGGCAGTGCGCCGCCGAGGACCTCGACTATCCGCGCTACCTACTGCGCATGGCCGAACTGGAGCTGCTGGACCGCGAACGCCGCGCCACCGAGCGACGCATCCGGCAGGCGAAGTTCCCCATCACCAAGAGTCTCGACAGCTTCGACTTCCTCGCCATGCCGACGCTCAACAAGGCGATGGTGCTGGAGCTGGCGCGGTGCGAGTTCCTCACGCGCCGCGAGAACGTGCTGCTGCTCGGCAACAGCGGAACTGGCAAGACCCACATCGCACTGGCGCTTGGACTCGCTGTCTGCCAGCAGGGACACCGCGTTCGCTTCACCACCGCCGCTGCTCTGGTTCACGAGCTCATCGAGGCTCGTGACGAGAGGAAGCTGCTGCGCTTCCAGAAGCAGATCGCCAGCTACGAGTTGCTGATCGTCGATGAACTTGGCTTCGTGCCGCTGTCGAAGACTGGTGCCGAGTTGCTCTTCGAGATGCTCAGCCAACGCTACGAGCGCGGCTCGACGATGCTCACCAGCAATCTGCCCTTCGCCGAGTGGACCGAGATCCTCGGCTCAGAACGCCTCACCGGAGCGCTCCTCGACCGGCTCACCCACCACGTCCACATCCTCGAGATGAACGGCGACAGCTTCCGCCTCAAACAAAGCCGACGCAAACGGAACCCCAACGCATAGCCCCACCCCGACGCGCCTCGCGGGGGCGCAGGCCTCTTCCGTTACGCTCCAGAGCCCTGCGCCCCCGCAATCCCACCATCCTCCGCAGATACCAACTGGCTCCCTTTTGCTCCGCCACTCTGATCCACTTTTACGCCGCCCTTGACAGCGAGCTCGGCTCGGCGCGCCTTCTACCGCCTCAGCACATATTGCAATCAAGTGAGACTCGATTTGGATCAGCGGTGACATAGGCGCGTAGAATTCATGGTTACGTTCTTCAGCGCCAGAATGTCTTGAATCTCAAGCGCATCTGAAAACTAAAACATCGCACACACACGTACTTATGCGAGGTTTACTCATCACTAATCTCCAACAGAGACGTACCTCATCCTGCCAACGCAGCTCAGAAATAACGGGTCGATCAATGAAGCCTGTAGGCTAATCCTTCCCAGTGCTAACTGCTGATGGAAAACTGGCATGCGCGCCGAAATAACATTCAATCGATTCCAACTTGCCGTTTCTGATTCGTAAATACTCGACATTGCGAAATGATTTGCCGTTCCTAGTGTGGCAAAGATACTTCACAAAAGCATCGTTCGCGCCAGTGGCGATCCGCTCCAGGTCAAAATGCTCGATGAAGTTAATCTGGGTATCCCAACATCGCGTTTTGAAAGCTCGCTTGCTGATATGGTCGTCACCATTTGCGCTCGAAAACGTGAAGTTGTCGGCGAGTAGGTTATCGAACGCGCCCAAGTCCTTGTTATCCCACGCCGCGTACCACTTACGGATAACCTCTTCGTTGGCTAAGTTCTGCTCCGACAATGCGCTGGCACTTGCCGGACCCGGCAGGCTAGCGGCAACAAGTAGCGCGCAGGTTCCCGACGCGAGCAGATTCCTGCGCGAGAGAGTAGTCCTTGTCATTGTTCGTTCTCCTCTTCATGATGCAGTTGGAAGCTTTCAATTGATCGATTGTGGGAGAGGCGTGTTTGATCGGGCTGTCAGCCTCAATTCTTAGTGGCGCTACCATACCAAACGCCGAGCCACAGAATATTGTCGTAGTTATGATCAGGAGCAGATCTGGTCAGCTTCATCCTTCGACGTACTCTTTTCTGACTTGTAGCGTACAAAAGGGTTGGTGTGTCCACAATTACAACCTTGTGCTAAGTGTGATCAGAATTGTTTACGGATGCCGGTTCGCGAAGAGAACCCAGCCAACCTACGATATTCCTGATCCCCATCCTCCAGACCTTCGTATCTTGAGCGTTCTTAGACAAGACCTCATAGCCTTCGACCATGGCGATCAGGAAGCTCGCGGTCTCTTCTGGAACTAAGTCGCGACGGACTGTGCCCTGCGATTGGCCCATCCGCAAAGCGATGGCAATCTCTGCGCGCCAGGCATGGAATATCTTCTCCAATCGCTTGCGGAATTGTTCGTCGAGCAGAGACATCTCCTGCGCCAAATTGACCAATGGACAACCACTCTTTACATCTATTGGCCGGGCTGGTATAGCCTCAACAATCTCGACCAAAACATCGATCGGGTTCCTGTCCTTGCTCCGTTGCAGAGGATGCATCCACCTGTCGCTGGTCTTTTTTGCGATGATCTCTTCGATAATGGCGTGACCAAGAGCATTCTTGTTTGCGAAATGGTGATACAGCGCTCCCTTGGTGACGTTGGTGGCGGCCAGAATTGCATCGACCCCAGCACCCTGGAAGCCGTATTTATAAACCTCTTCGAATGCCGCCTGCAGCAAACGCTCCCGCGTGCGCTCAGGATTGCGCAATCTGGTCGTTCTTGGCTTCGGTCTTTTATGTTCTAGCAATATACCAACCAGTATGTATCGTAACCCTTGCTGCGTCAAGTTAGTTCGATCACGCGTTCAATCGCGCACCTACTTGTGATAAAGCGAGTTTCATAAATAGATCCGGCCTGAAATATGGTGCCTGTATTCGAGATGGTAGAACGGTTGAGATTCTGTCATAAAAAGGGCTGAAGTTGGTCACAAATGAGCAATGGGTGTTGATCTAGCCGCTGTTGCCCAAGTCACCGTGCAGGCAGGACGATCGCGGCCGGCTGTGGTCAGCGAGTCGGGACTGGTTTCGAAGAGACTGTGTGAGTTCTACAAACCGGAGTGGATATGGCTTCGCAACAGGGCATCTTGACAACATACAAACCATTCGGTATGTTGACTACAAATTGATTGGCGTGGACATGACCATAGCCGAAGACCAGTAAGTAGCCAATTTCCGAGCAATGCATTCACCATCTGTGGGGATGCATAGAACTACCATTCGACGCGTCGTCCTTTCCGCGAGCTAAACCCACCTGGAACGATTCAGGGAGTGCAGCATTCTGAGCTTGATCCATCGCGGTATTTTCGAGAAGAAAGAGATGTCTGGCAGAAGGAAATGTGGAAAGGGTCACTTGCAAGACTTCAGGGAGTGTTCCGGTAACACTACATTTCCCTGGCTAAACCAGATAACTCGTCCGTTCCACGTATTCCCAGGAGGAAGTTCGATGCGTTCATTTCGTTTGGCAAATCTCCCCTTCATTCTTACCCTCGCGCTTTTCGCCACAATCCTTTTCGCTCCCGGCACTGCTAAGGCCCAGGACTCGTCGTCCATGACCGGCGTGATTACAGATGCCACTGGTGCTGCGATCGCTGGAGCTATGGTTACGCTGACGAATAAGACCACGGGCCTGAAATTTACCGCGACCACAAACCCGACTGGCACGTATCACTTCCTGAGCGTCCCTCCTGGGCCCGGATATGTAGAGACAATTACCTCGGCCGGTTTCGCGAAGGTTGAAGTCAGTGACTTGTACCTGACAGTTGGCAACACCCGCACACAAAATGTGAAGCTGAAGGCAGGCGCGTCCACCGTGGTCACTGTCAGTGCTTCCAACTCTGAGGTGACACTCGATACTACAGATGCGGCGATTGGCTCGAACGTCGACGTCGCTTCTCTCAACCAATTGCCGGTTCAGGATCGAACCAGCGGCGTCACCACCTTGTTCAATCTTCAGCCGGGCGTGGTGGATACCCAACTCGGCGGCGGGTTGCAATCCGGTGCTGTGACGGGCGCCCGCACCGATCAAACCAGCGTGACCTTGGACGGCCTGGACGTGGACGATATCGCCTCTGCCGCGACCTTTGCGATCGTCGGCGCCGCTCCCGTCGACTCCGTCGAACAGTTCACTGGCACCGTCGGTGGCCTCACGGCAGGCCTCGGCACCGGCAGCGGTGGTCAGTTTCAGCTCGTCACCAAGCACGGCACCAACCAGTTCCACGGCAACATCAATGAATATCACCGCGATACATCCACCACCTCCAACACCTACTTCAATAATGATGTCGGCGTGGCACGTACGCCACTGATCCGCAACCAGTTCGGCGGTAACATTGGTGGTCCAATCGTCAAGAACAAGCTCTTCTTCTTCTTCGATTTCGCCGATTCGCGCATCATTCAGTCGGCCGCCTCCGAACCGACTGTGCCCATCCCGTCGTTGTATGCATCCACTCCGACGTTGAACTACATCAACAATGGCGAAGGCTGTAGCGGCTCCAGCCGCCTCAACAATGATGCCAACTGCATCAGCTCGCTCCCTGCCACCTCTACCACCGGCCAGTCTGCGCAATCCCTGGATCCGGGGGGACAGGGCTTTAGTCAAGGGGTATTGGACTTCTTTGCGAAGCGTTATCCGGCACCAAACGATCCGACCCAGGGTGATGGCGTCAATACTGAGGGCCTGCGCTTCACCTACCCAACTCCCATCAAGCAGGCTACCTACGTAGGCCGCATTGACTACAATCTCACGAAGACACAAAAGGTCTACGGCCGCTTCACCATCAATCGCGAAAATGCGGTCTACACCGGACCGGAATTGCCCGGCGACCCGGATGCGGTTCTGTATGTCGACCGCAGCTATGGCTATGTGGTCAGCCACATCTGGACCATTGGTCGCAATAAAGTCAACCAGTTCTACTACGGCGACAACATCTCCAAGCTGAACTACCCTGTCGGAGACTTTCCCACCTCACCTGCGTCGTACAGCTTCACCGGGTTGTCGGGTCCCTATGGAACGGATAATACGCAGGTGCGCCGCGTCCCGATTCCAGTCGTGCGCGATGACTTCAACTGGCAGGTGAAGAACCATAGCCTCACCACGGGCGGTCTCTTCAAGTTCATCAAGGCCAGCAACAACGATATCACCGACTTCAACAACGTTGAAGCTGGATTGACCGGCCTCCTTTCCGGTGGTCTCGGAGCGGCCTTGCGTCCCTCGAACATTGACGCCAACTCAAGCACCGCAAAGAATGACTACGACGAGCTCTATGCATCGTCGCTCGGTGTGATTGGTCAGATCTCCTCCAACTTCAACTACAACAAATCCGGTCAGCGGACACCGCAAGGCGCTGGCGCCCCGCTCGCCTATCGATACTACGAATCCGAAGCCTACTTCGGCGACAGCTGGAAGGTGAACAAGCAACTCGCCCTTACCTACGGTCTGCGCTACCAGTTCGACTCTGTTCCATACGAAACCCACGGCGATGAGTCTGTCGCCGAGCTGCAGGGCCTTGGCCAGCGCCAGTCGACATTCAATCAGTACTTCAATGACCGCCTCGAGGCGAACGCAACCGGCAGCGTCACCGCCGTGCTGCCATTCTTCCAGGAGATCCTCGGCGGCAAGGCAAACAACGGCCCTAGCTTCTATGCTCCGTCCTATAAGGACTTCGCGCCCCGTCTGGCCTTCGCATACAACCCGTCCTTCTCTCCCAAGACGGTCTTCAACGGAAGCGCTGCCATCGTCTATGACCGCACGATCATCAACGCCATCAACTTCCTGCAGGACTATTTCTCCTTCCTCTTCTACAACAACAGCACCAATCAGTTCGGCGATCTCAAGAATCTCGACCAGCGGCTTGGCGCCAACCTCGCCTACGACAGCAGCCTCAATCCCGTTTCCCAACCCATCCTGCCGCCCTATACCCCTTATGTCTCCAATGGTCAGGGATACGGCCTGGGCGCCGGTGAAGAGGGCTTTGTCATCGATCCGACCCTGAAGGACCCCTACTCGATCTCCCTGAATGCGGGCGTCCAGCAGGAGCTTCCCTTCCACATGGTCCTCCGTGCCAACTACGTCGGTCGCCTCGGCCGCCGCCTGCTGGCCGATGCCGACGGGGCCCAGGTGCTCAACTTCCCGGACAATATCTCCGGGCAGAACCTCTCCGACGCCTTTGCCGGGCTCACCGCCCAGGTACGCGCCAACCCCAGCGCAACTTCCTTCACCGCGGAACCCTGGTTTGAGAACGTGATCGGCAACTACCTCGGTGGTTGCGGCTCAACCAACTGCACCACGCTCGTAGCGAACACCATCGGCAGCCTCGGCTATAACGGCGATATCGGAGACTCCCTCTACTACCTGGCCGCCTATGGCTACCTGCCCCCCAACGTCGGTATGCCCACGCAGTTCGGTGCTCTGCCCTTCCTCACCAACAAGGGATCCTCGAACTACCACGCCCTTCTCTTCTCTCTCACCAAGAATATGTCGCAGGGCCTGAGTTTTAACTTCAACTACACCCTGTCCCACTCCATCGATAACAATTCACAGGCGTCTGGCAACAATGCAGTCTACAACTACTCGGGGATCATCTGCGACGTAACCCACCCCCGTGCCTGCCGCGGCGACTCCGACTTCGACGTGCGCCAGATCATCACGGCAGACTTCGAATACAACCTTCCATTCGGTCACAATCAGAGGTTCTTCGGCGACAGTGGAACCCTCACCAACGAACTCATCGGCGGTTGGAGTGTATCGGGCATCCCGTCCTTCCGCACAGGTCTTCCGATCAACGTGCTCTCCGACGCCTTTCTCGCTTCATTCGCAGCGGAAGATCCGGCGATCTTTACCGGCAACAAGAAGGATCTGAAGGCCAGTATGAACAACGTGCAGGGCACCGTCTACAACTTCGCAGGCGGCGCTACCGGTGCAGCAAAGGTCTACAGCGAGTTCCGCGGACCGCTCGGTCTGGAGTATGGACAGCGCAACGTGGCCCATGGCCCCCACGCTACCGACCTTGATCTGGGTCTTGCCAAGGTCTTCCCCATCATCCCGTCAAGGAATGTCAACCTGACCTTCCGCGCGGATGCCTTCAATATCTTCAACCACCCGAACTTCAACGGCCCGGCTGGCTCCGCTGGAACCAACATGCCGGACATCGTCGACAACGTGTCGCCCTTTGGGCAGATCACCTCAACGATCAGCCCCTCGGGACAAACCGGCGACATTCGCGTCGCCCAGTTCTCTCTTCGGCTCGAGTTTTAGGCGCTGGACGGATGATGGACTTCGGTTTGTTTTTTATGAAGATGTTGCCAGGAGGGCCTACAAATTGAAGCGCGTCGCCGGAACTTTCGTTCTGCCCATCGTTATCAACCGTCGCGACAAGCCACCGATCCACCGCCAGATTTGCGAGTGGTTCCAGTGCGCAATCGCTGAAGGCCGGCTAAGATCAGGTGGGTGTGTGCCATCAAGCAGAGGGCTCGCGGCGGAATTGGGCGTGTCACGGGGTTCTGTTGTTGTTGCCTACGAACAGTTGCATGCCGAGGGCTACTTCGAGACCTTCGCAGGTTCGGGCACCCATGTCGCGAAGTCGATTCCCGGTCAGCTTCCGACGTTCAACGCAACACGGAACTACAGATCTCCTACAACGCATTTAGGAGAGGGTGTTCCCGGGCGAATCTCTGATCAAGATTCACAGCGGAACAATCCGTCCACTCAATCTCGGTTCAAAGCATCGGGAGCGTTTGGTGTCAGTTTTCCCGCGCTAGACCACTTTCCAGTAAACGTTTGGGCAAATCTTATCGCGCGCCATTCGAGAACTGTTTCAGTATCGATGCTCGCCTATGGCGATCCAATGGGTTATTGCCCACTTCGCGAAGCCATCGCGGAATATGTCAGAATGGTTCGTGGAGTTCGATGCGATGCATCGCAAGTTCTAATAACCGCGGGTTCACAGCAAGCTATTCAAATCGCATCCCAAGTGCTCTTGAACTATGGGGATCAAGCCTGCGTGGAAGATCCAGGTTACCCAGGAGCACGGCAAGCATTTGCGAGAGCCAACGCGCAAGTCGTCCCTATAAGCGTCGACGCTGAAGGCATTGATGTCTCAGAGCTCAAAAGTCAAGGTCAACGCGCGAAGGTGGTCTACGTAACCCCATCCCATCAATACCCTATGGGTATTACGATGAGCAGTGCTCGCCGAATGCAATTACTTAACTGGGCCTGCCATAACGGCACATGGATCATTGAAGATGATTGCGGTAGCGAGTATCGCTTCGACAGGGGACCAATCCGTTCGATACAGGGCTTAGATACGAACGCCCGAGTTATTTACGTGGGAACGTTCAGCCAGGCGATGTACCCGGCACTGCGATTGGGTTATCTTGTGCTTCCAAGAGATCTCATAAGAGCTTGCGCTGCAATGAAATGTTGCATGGACGTTTTCTCTCCAACCTTAAATCAATCTGCAATGGCAGAATTCATCCGAGAAGGCCACTTGGCACAGCACCTGCGCCGGATGCGGATGATCTACATTACGCGGCGAAACGCGATTGTCAAAGAGCTACAAAATGTCTTACGAGACTCAGTGGAGATCGTTGCGGGGGAAGCTGGCTTGCATCTTGTGATCTTGTTACATGATGGAGTTGATGATGCTGCGGTGGTGGAGGAGGCCGCGCGCAGTGGGATTTCAGTTGCCCCGCTGTCATCATGTCGCGTAAGAGACGAGGGTCGTGGTGGGCTCTTGCTTGGTTACGGCGGCGTAGATGTTCAAGGCATCCAGAACAATGTGCGCAAGCTGAGCTTGTGCATCGAACGAGTTGGAGATTCGGTGGCCCGTTCACTTGTTAATGAGAACAAGACGCGGGATTCGACAATGTGTATATGAAATGGCGCAAGGAAGCCGCGAGATTGGTCGACGGATTACACACACGTCGAACAAACAGCGTTTCCGCGCAAATTTTGATTTGCTTGGTAAAGAAGGTCGTGACGGCTAGGCTGGCATTGTTTAACAGCGGACGGCTTGTACATACTGCGCCGCAGTAGCTGCGCAAGAGCGCGAATGAACGTTCCGGGCCGTCCGAAGGCAGCTGCCGTTGGAGTTGCACTGAGAGATGCTCTCCGACGAGGCCTTCGAGTGGCTGGGTCAGCTGACCAAGAACGCAGAGCGATTCGAAGCTCTGATAGTCGAGAGCACGAAGTGTGGAGGCCGCATCGAGGTGTTGAAATGCGATTTGCATCTAACGCTTCCCCATGCAGACTTAGCTCCGCCACCAGCAGCTTTCAGACGAGGTTCTCGTCCTCCAACTGTTTCAGCCGCTGCGCTTCCTCCGCGTCCATCCCGCCGAACTTCTGCTTCCAGCCGTAGAACGTCGCCGCGCTGATCCTGTGCTCCCGGCACAGATCCGCCGTCTTCACCCCAGCCTCATGCTGTTTCAATATCCCAATGATCTGCTCTTCACTGTAACGGCTCTTCTTCATCGCTTCCATCCTCTCGACTTTCATTATGAGAGAACTCCAGACCCAATCGGTAGAGATTACCCGGTGCACGTCAGTCGCGCACGTATCAATGTCGGCAAGCTGACCGACAGCACTCGAATTTGGTCCCGGGCGCAGGGAAGAATCGCTGCCTCATCAGCGTGGTGTGTCGTATACTGGCGACGCTTCGAAGGGCAGCGAGAAGTGACACGGATAAATTCAAGACCAGAGTAAGTGAATTTCCATTTAAAGCAGAGAGAACTGGGGGCAAAATGAAACCGTTTTCACGCCGTACTTTATTGAAGACTGGGCTTATGGTTCCGGCAGTAGCCATTGCAGCGCATGAGATGGGCCCACTCGCAATGGCCATGGAAGCTGGAGATGAGAACCTGATCTCGCAGTCACCAACCATGGCGCGCGAGGCGTCCGTTCCGGGCACCGGGCGTGAACGGCTGCTTATGGATTTCGGGTGGCGGTTTCATCTCGGAAATGCTGACGATCCGACGAAGGACTTTAACTTCGGCACTGCACGGGGTGGCAACTTTCAGAAGACGGGAAATTTTCTTCCCGCAGGCTCGCTGGCGTTTGATGATGCCGACTGGATAGCGGTGAACTTGCCGCACGACTGGGCTGTCGAGTTGCCGTTCAAAGACGATCCAGCTCTTGCCAGTAAAGGCTTCTATCCGCTGGGCCGCAACTATCCCTCGACGAGTATCGGCTGGTATCGCCGCGTTTTCGATCTTCCCGCGGCAGATGCAGGCAAACGGATCGTGCTTGAGTTCGACGGCGCCTACCGGGAGACGATGGTCGTGCTCAACGGCTTTTATATTGGCCAGCACAGCGGT
>JBAVDD010000013.1:0-14013 GCA_049587035.1 Acidobacteriaceae bacterium
CGATTACTGCCACGACCAGCAGCGTAACACCGTAATAAAGTCCGTCCCGAACCATAGGCAACGATTATACCTTTGCGCCGCCAACGCTTCTGCGCAGAGCGTCACCCGGAAAGCTAAGTGATGCTTCATTTTGCAGTCCAGCAGCCATCAGAACCGCGTCTTCGTTCGGGTGCTGATAGTAGCCTCGACGGACGCCTTGTTCGGCAAATCCCAGCAACCGGTATAACGCACGGGCACCGCTGCTGGAGGCTCGCACTTCCAGCTCGATCGACAGCGCGCCGTGTTCACGCGACCAAACCATCGCCTCCTGGATGAGGGCTTTGCCTGTGCCCTGGCGACGGGCAGATGGGTAGACTGCTACTGTCTCTAACTCTGCCAACTCCGCCGCACACCTGGCGACGGCGAAACCGAGGATGAAGGACGGCCCTTCTGCGACGAAGCTTGCCCGCACTTGCCGCGAGCTATTATCTTCTGCCAGCGCCTCCAGCCAGGAAGCGTGGCTCCAGTGTGGGGCTTCGGGACACGCTTGTTCTATGGCGATGATTCCCAGCAGATCCGAGGGTAACGCGCGACGTATATGCCACTCGGTACCCATCAACGAGCTCTTTCTGTAGGGTGTGGCGATGAGGGAGGCTTCTGGTAGATATCCCGCTCTTCGCGGACGTAATTCGCATCGACTAGCGCCACATCGCTGCCGCCGGTGCGAAGCTTCCTCAGAATTGCAGGTAGTGCGTCCGAGGCGCGCAACGGCCGAAGGATCATGGCGAAGGCGTTAAGTCTCTCAACCATCTGAGACTCGGCAATGGCGATCTGGAGGCTGCGCTCGCCTTCGAGCCCGTCCGGATGGTGCGCGAGTTCTTCGATCGAACTCAGCCATTCGCGGCTGGAGGCGGTCTCGCGAACATAAAGCTCGCCACGTCCGGCGTCCAGCACGGCTAAGCCCGATTGCAGACCGGCTGCCTCGGCCAGAACTTCCAGTCGCGAGACGGCCGCCAGTCTCAGGTTCACTGACTCGCAGAGTCCCTTGGCAGTTGCCAGGCCGGCGCGAATGCCCGTGAACGATCCTGGACCACGAACGACACCAACAGCATCCAGATTCTCAACACGCCAATCGAGCCGCGCCAGCAGCCGGCGCATGGCCTGCAGGATCTCCGCGGATGCGCTGCCGGGGGCTAGATCTTCCGACGCGAGCACATGATCCCCCTGGCTGATGGCGACACCTGCGGTATCGCCGCAGGTGTCGATCAACAATAGCCGTTCGTCTCTGTTCACAACCGTCTTCACAGTCCGAGGATACCGCGCATCGCAACGCAGTGGGTGGAACGTTTACTCCACTGCAGCCAGCACCTCTTCACGAACCTCGTCGTCCTGGGCCGCTTCGCCGATGGTCTTCGGCAGAGCAACAGCCAGCACATCCTCGATGCGTGAGGCGTAATGGATGGTGACACCCTCAGTCTGATCGGCCGACAGATCTTCTTCGACGTTGGTTTTCACGTCGATCGGAAGAATCACGTCGCGCACGCCGGCGCGCTTGGCAGCCAGGAACTTTTCCTTGATGCCCCCGACCGGCAGAACATTTCCGCTCAGTGTAATTTCGCCCGTCATCGCTAGCAGCGGGTGAATCGGGCGGTCCAGCAGCAGACTCACCAGGGCCGTCGCCATGGTGACGCCTGCGCTTGGGCCATCTTTTGGAATCGCGCCTGCCGGTACGTGGATGTGCAGGTCGATGTCCTTGAGGACATCGTCATCCAGACCCAGCGAGAGCGCATTCGATCGCACCCAGGTGAGGGCCGCCTGCATTGACTCCTTCATCACGTCCCCGATCTGTCCGGTCATGGTGAAGCCGCCCTTGCCCTTCATCTTGTTGGCTTCGATGAAGAGCACGTCGCCGCCTGCCGGGGTCCAAGCCAGGCCTACGGCAACGCCCGCGCGCTTGGTGCGCTCGGCAATCTCCGTGTCGACTCGTACCTTGATGCCACCCAGGAACTCGTGAATGATCTCTGGCGTGACGACCAATTTTTCGGTGCGGCCTTCGGCTACCTGTCGCGCTGTTTTGCGGCATACTGTGCCGATCAACTGCTCCAAGCGACGTACGCCGGCTTCCCGCGTGTAGTGGCGTGCAATCAGAGCAACGCTCTCCGTCGGGAACTCGATCAGGGACTCCTGGCCTTCCGCCGGCTCGATCCCGTTCTCCTTGATCTGACGCGGAATCAGGTAACGCTCTGCGATGTTCACCTTCTCCTCTTCGGTGTAGCCGGTCAGCTCGATGATCTCCATGCGGTCGAGCAGAGGCGCGGGAATCGTATCCAGCTGGTTGGCCGTGCAGATGAACAGCACCTTGCTCAGATCGAACGGCTGATCCAGATAGTTGTCGCGGAAGGTGTTGTTCTGCTCCGGGTCGAGGGTCTCTAATAGCGCGCTGGCTGGGTCGCCACGGAAGTCACGTCCCAGCTTGTCAATTTCGTCGAGCATGAAGACGGGGTCATTTACCTCCACTCGCTTGAGGTGCTGGATGATCTGTCCCGGGAGAGCGCCGATATAGGTACGGCGATGCCCTCGGATCTCCGCCTCATCGTGCATACCTCCAAGCGAGATGCGGCTGAACTTGCGTCCCAAAGCCCGCGCAATGCTGCGGCCAAGGGACGTTTTGCCTACGCCCGGAGGCCCCACGAAGCAGAGGATCGGCCCCTTCATATCCGGTTTCAGCCGACGGACGCTCAGATAGTCCAGGATGCGGTCTTTCACCTTCTTCAGGCCGTAGTGGTCCGCATCGAGAATCTCCTTCGCCTTCTTGATGTCGATGTCGCTCGCCGAGCTCTTGGACCAGGGCAGGACAGCCAGCCACTCGACGTAGTTTCGCGTGAGCGAGTAGTCGGCCGCCGCAGGATTCATACGGGCCAACCGCGCCAGCTCCTTCAGCGCGTCCTTCTTGGTCTCCTCGGGCATTCCGGCGGCTTCAATCTTCTCTTTGAGCTCCGCCACATCCTTCTGGGTCTCGTCCAGGTCGCCCAGCTCCTTCTGGATGGCCTTCATCTGCTCGCGCAGGTAGAAGTCTCGCTGTGACTGCTGTACAGAGTCTTGGACCTCGCTCTGGATCTTGTTGCGCAACTGCTGGACACCCAACTCCTTGGCCAGGTAGCCGTTGATCATTTCCAGCCGTTGCTTTACATCGGACGTCTCGAGCAACTCCTGCTTCTCCGCCGTGGTCAAAAACGGCAAGCTTGCCGCGATGAAATCCGCCAAGCGCGAGGGCTCTTCGATGTTCAGCGCGATCGTCTGCAGATCGTCCGAGAGGGTCGACGAGGAGGTCACGATCTCCTGAAACTGTGCCAGGACGTTCCGTTGCAGTGCCTCGGCCTCCGGGGACTTCTCCGGTGCATTGTCGTCCAGTGGCGAGTAGACCGCCGTCAAAAATGGCTGAGTCTGGCTGAACTCGCCAAGCTTTACCCGCTCCATGCCCTCGGTAAACACAAAGAGGCTCTGGTTTGGCATTTTGACCACTTTGTGGACCGTCGCGCGGGTTCCCACAGTGTGAAGATCGCCACCCTCGGGAGAGTCCTGCCGGGCATCCCGCTGCGCTACAACAAGGATGGTTTTCTCTTCGCCGAGCGACTGAATGAGCTGGATCGAGCTCTCCCGGCCTACCGTCAGGGGTAATACGGCATGCGGGAAGAGCACCGTATCTCTCACGGGGAGAACAGGATACGCTCTTCCTTTGCCCTCACTGCCGACTGACTTGCTGGTCGGCTTGATCACGCTTACGAATTCGTTCGCCATAATTGAGTGTTCCTTTATCAACTTTCTTGAATAGGATGCACTAGGGGGTGCTTTGGACGCAACCCTTTGCCGCTTCCGTCATTCCTGTTATCCGAAAACCTGTGCGACTGTCTCTGATCTCATCGGCGGTTTCCCTCCGTCCGCGAGGGCCCAGTTTCGCGCTCATCTCTTTTGATCCCTTGCTTCTGAATACGATCGCCCGGGCCAAAAGTTTAAGCTCTATGCTTTCTTGTTTGTGAGATGCGCGCTTCCACTCGCCTATCGGTATAAATACGGGCAAATCGGAGTCTCAATTGCCACCCGACCCGTGAGCCGTTAGGCTTGTGTTAATCGCGGGAGTGGTGAAATGGCAGACACGCAGGTCTTAGAAGCCTGTGCCCGAAAGGCGTAGGGGTTCAAGTCCCCTCTCCCGCACCAACGATCGAGCCGCACCGGAAGGACCGAAAGCGCAGACGCATGAGCCAGACCATTACCCAGCCCGATAACACCCGCATCAAGCTCGAAAAGTCAGCCGACTATCGGGATTCGTATGCCAACAGCGTGCAGGTTCGCCTCTCGATCTGGGACTTTTTCCTGGTCTTTGGGACGCTCGACCAAGAGGCAGCCGATGAGGTGCGGGTGGACAACTTCCAGGGCATCTACCTGAGCCCGCAGCAGGCCAAGGCCCTAGCGAACGTACTGAATCATAATGTCGCGCAGTACGAGCAAACCTTCGGCCCCATCTCTTTGGAAGGGCCCGGCGTCCAGCGCTTTATCGTTCCGACCGACGGTCCCGTCCACTAGACCCCGTGGAAGCTCTCGCAGATCGATTTCGCAACCTCTCAGCCAGACTTGCGAGCATTCCCGCGCCCATACTTTTCCTGCTGCTCTTCGCATGCGTTGCGGTCAGCCATCTTACGCTGCTTCATCTCCCCTACTACTGGGACGAGGGTGGATACTACATTCCGGCGGCGCTAGACTTTTACCACACCGGTCAGTTAGTTCCCCACTACACCAACGGCCATCCCCCGCTTCCGAACATCCTGCTGGGAACGCTATGGCACATCGTTGGCTTCCGTATCATCGCCACCAGGCTGATGGCGTGTACCTTCGCCGCGCTTGGTTTGTGCGCCGTCTTCCGCCTCACCCAGCAGCTCTTAGACCCCACGGCGGCCGTCGTCGTCACAGCGCTTATCGGCGCTTACCCCATCTGGTTTGCGCAGAGTTCGCTGGCGCATGCCGACATCTTTGCCGCCGCCTTCACGCTCTGGGCCTTTGCGCTTTACCTCCCGGCGCCTGCCACGAACGGGCCGCGCTATCTCTCTGTGGCGATGCTATTTTCGCTTGCCGCGCTCTCCAAGGAGACAGCGATCATCCAGCCGGCCGCGCTGGCCGCCTGGGAAATCGCGCTTCTACTGCGTGACCGACGGTCAGCGACGCAGCGCAGTCGCCATTTTCGCTGGATCGCCGCACTATCGTTCCCGGTGCTGCCCTTGATTGCCTGGTTTGCCTACCATCATCACGTGGTCGGCTTCACCTTCGGCAATCCAGAGTACCTCCGCTATAACGCGACGGCGAACTTCACAGCCGCACACATCGTTCAGGCGCTGCGGTATCGCTTCTTGCATCTCTTCTGGCAACGCAATATCTGGATGCCGGTTGTCTTTGCACTAGCATGCCTCATGCTGCCGAAGCGCAAGGGCGCCTCGGCCTCACTGCCCGCCAGCGCTCGCGCCGCCATTGCGGTGCTGGTGGCTGCCAACTGGCTGGCGTTCTCGGTGCTTGGGGGCGCGCTGCTGACGCGTTATCTACTCCCGGTCTATCCGCTAATTTTGATCGTCTGTGTTGGCCTGTGGCAAACGCGCTCGCGCCGCTGGCCGATCTTCGCCGCGGCCACTGCGGTGGCCTTTATTAGCGCGCTGTGGCTGAATCCGCCCACCTCGTTTGCGCCGGAGGACAATCTCACCTATCGCGACATGATTGTGGTGCACCAGGAGGCCATCGACTACGTTGCCCAGCACTATCCGGGAGCCACGATTCTCACTGCATGGCCGGTTGCCGCCGATGTCTTCCGCCCTGAGCTCGGATATGTGAAGACCCCGATGAAAGCTGTCTCCATCGAAGACTTCACCCTTCCTCAGATTCGCAAGGCTGCGCAGGAACCGGGGCGATATGACACCGCGATCGTCTTCACGACGCACTTTGTAGCACCGGAGTTTCGGCGATACCTGCTCAGCCACCCCAATTCAAGGCAGGGTCGTGACTTCGCCGCCACTCGCGACCTGACGCCTGTAGAGATCGCCGCCCTGCTCGAGGGTACGGTCGTATGGCAGGACAATCGAGGTGGCGAGTGGGCGGCAGTCCTGCGCTTTGATCGGAGCTATGACGCCCAGCTCATGCCATTCGCGCGTTAGGTGCAGCGGCTATTTCCCACCCGTCTCATTCCACAGGAAGCCGACCTCAGTTGACATGTCGCTGACGAGCTGGTCCACACTGATCCCTGCGCTGTGGCCATTCTTCACGTCGTAGTGGAGCAGAATGGGCCGGCGCTCGGCCTCCGGCTCGGCCATCACGGTGGCTTGCATGAGGGCGGCCATCTTACGCGCATGCAGCGGGGCCACACGGGTATCGCTATCGCCTGTGAAGAATATGATCGCCGGATACTTCACGCCGGGACGCACGTTCTGGTATGGCGAGTACTTCAGGATGTAGGCTGCCTGCTTCGGGTTGTCGGCCGAGCCATACTCGGTCGTCCACCAGCGGCCTACCAGAAACTTCTGGTAACGGGTCATGTCCAGCAACGGATAACCGCAGAAGATCGCGCCAAATAGATCAGGCCGCTGCGTCATGGACGCTCCCATCAGGAGGCCTCCGTTCGAGCGCCCGGTAATCGCGAGCCGATTGGTGGTCGTGTACTTGTTTGCGACCAGGTATTCGGCCGCGGCATACCAGTCGTCGAAGACATTTTGTTTGTGCTCGAACATGCCGGCTTTATGCCAGGTCTCGCCGTACTCTCCGCCGCCGCGCAGGTTGGGAAGCGCAAAGAACCCTCCCTGCTCCATCCACCAGGCGTACTTTGCATTGAAGCTGGGAGTTTCGGAGATGAGGAAACCGCCGTAGCCGGTCATCAGCAGGGGCGCCTTTCCGTTTCTTGCGAGCCCTTTGCGGCCAGCGATAAACATTGGAACTCGCGTGCCATCCTTCGAGGTGTAGAAGACCTGCGTCACCTCGTATTTCTCGGAGTCAAATGGCACCGCCGACTTGTTCCACACTGCTGTCTTGCCGGTCGCGATATCGTAGCGGTAAATCGTTGGCGGCACGGTGAAGGACGAGAAGGTGTAGAACCCTACATTTGAGTTCGCGCGTCCACGTACCACTGTTCCGGTTCCAATCGTAGGATAGGTAATCGCACCTAGGCGTTTCCCATCCAAGCTGTAGATCGTGGTCTCCGATTTCACGTCGACCAAACGGCCTATGAACAACTTACCTCCGGCTATCGAGACCTGGTCAATCGGGCTCTTCCCTTCCGGGATCACCACCGGCCAGCTCTTCGTGCTTGGATCGCCCATGCTTGCGCGCAGAACCTTACCGTTAGGGGCATTGTAGTCGGTGCTAACGAACATGCGGTCGCCGTCCATGTGGAGCTGGAAGCGCGAGTTGATGCCGAAGACCAGCGGCTGCAGCGTTGCGTCCGGCTTGCGAAGATCCTCCAGCAAGATGTCCTCGCGGGTCGAGGGCACGCCGTGTCCAATGGTGACCACTAGCCAGTGCCCGTTCTCCGAGACATGGCAGCCAATGAGATCGAGCGGCCCTAGCGTGTCTCCGTTGTAGGTTCCGCCAAAGATTTCAACATCCTTATCCGACGCACTGCCCAGCGCATGCTTGAACACAGCGGCGGTGCCATTGGGAAGAATTCTTGCGTAGTAGAGTGTCGTCCCGCTAATGCCAAAACCGCTGTAACGCGCCAGAGGAAGCTCATCGCTCAGCGTCTGCCTGGTGTCCACGTTGAGCAGATGGATGGTCTCCTCATCGGCTCCGCCGTGGCGCTCGCCGTAGATCAGCAGTTTGCCGTCGGAGGAGACATCGGCGAGGCCTACCGAGGCGTTGCCGTTCGCGCTCAGCGTCCCCGCATTCACCAGGCGGACCTCAGGGCCTTCCAGTCCGTCGCGGAAGTAGATGGAAGCCTGGTTCTCTGCCGCCAGACGCTTGGTGTAAAAAAGCCGTCCGTGCTCCTCGTCTGGCTCGCTTACCGAATCCACACGCTGCAACTCGGTTAGACGCTTCACCAGCCGCTCGCGTAGCGGCTGAATCTGTGCGAAGTAGCTGTCGGTGTAGGCTTGTTCTGCCTTGATGTAGGCCCGCGTATCCGGTGCCTTCTGGTCTTCGAGCCAGCGATAGTTATCCGTGATCTCGCGACCGCCGACCATATCGGTCACTGGTTTTATGGCTACTGCGGGCGGCGGTCCCAGCACCACTCCGTTGTCGCCATGGACCGCCACCGTTTGAGCGCCCATCGATAGGACATATACACCACACAACGCAGCCAACAGCGCAGAACCAAGTCGCATTCCCAAGCTCCCAGAAAAATTCAAGATGCAATCACTGTAACGCAGACACACAATCTTTTCTGCTCTAGCCGCCAGGAGAAGATAAAACCTTGTGAAAGACCCAGGCATCCATGTCATGTCCATAGAATGCTTCTTCTCGATTCGATCGCACGAAGTCATTGCTGGTGTAGAACTGGATCGCGGGCTCGTTCCCCGTGAAGACATGGAGCACCAGAGCGGCGCAGCCTTCGGCGAGCGCCTGACGCTCCGCTTCGCGCATCAGCAGCTTCGCAATACCTCTGCGCCGGAACTCGGGAGACACATCCAGCGTATCGATGTACCCCATGCGCTCGCGGTCTGTTCCGTCCAGATGGAAGATCAGGAAGCCTGCGAGTGAGTCGTTTTCTTCTGCGAGGATCACGCGCGCATCTTTCGCTTCTGCAAACCTGCGCATCGCGCCGCGCGAGAAACGAAATGGCCGCTCGAAGCAAACCACATCGAGCGCGTGCAGCGCGTCGAGGTCGGTTGCCCGGTAGCCGCGCAATAACAAGCCGACCGCCCCTATACCGCTACGGTAAAACTGTCTTCACTGCGCGTGACGGCGCGGTACAGCGTATCGCGCTCGAAGGGCACACGTCCCGCCTCGGTGATCAACCGCACCAGGTCCTGCCGGCGCAGTCCCTGCGGAGTGTTGGCTCCAGCATCGTGATAGATTTTTTCCTCCACCACCGTCCCATCGATATCGTCCGCGCCGAAGCGAAGCGAGATCTGCGCCATGCGGGGCGTCACCATCTGCCAGTAGCTCTTGATGTGAGGGAAATTATCCAGCAGCAGCCGACTCACGGCAATCTGCCGGATGTCGGTCATGCCGCTCGACTTGGGGAGATGCCCCATCGCAGTGTTGTCGGGATGGAAGCTTAGCGGAATGAAGGTCTGAAATCCGCCGGTCTCGTCCTGCACCTCGCGCAACTTCAGCAGGTGGTCCACGCGGTCCTCATCGTTCTCGATGTGCCCGTAGAGCATCGTCGCATTCGATCGCAGTCCGGCTTTGTGTAGTAGACGTGCCGTGTCCAGCCACTCGCTGCCATCGATCTTGTTGTCGCAGATGATGTGGCGCACGCGGTCGGCAAAGATCTCCGCTCCACCGCCTGGGCAGGAATCCACGCCTGCTGCCTTCATACGCTCGATCGTCTCCGCAATGGAAATCTTACCAACCTTGGCCAGGAACGCAATCTCCACCATCGTGAAGGCCTTGACGTGCACCTTCGGATAGCGCTCTTTCAAGCCGCGTACCAGGTCCATGAAGTACTCGAAGGGTAGATCAGGATGCAGGCCACCCACGATATGAAACTCTGTGACCGCTTCCGTAAGCCCCTGGCCCGCTGTCTCCCACGCCTCTTCCAACGCCATGGTGTAGGTATCGGCCGCGCCCTTCTTACGGCCAAAGGCGCACAGCCTGCAAGAGGCCACGCAGACGTTGGTGGGATTGATATGCCGGTTCACATTGAAGTACGCGAGATCGCCATGCATGCGCTCACGCACAAGGTTGGCCATCCATCCTACAGCAAGAACATCGCCGCTCCGATAGAGTGTGAGGCCGTCGTCGAAGCTCAGACGCTCCCCGGCCTCAACTTTCTTAGCGATCGGCTCAAGTGCAGGGTCGTCGGTCTGAAACGAGTGGCGGGGGCGGAGGGTAGGTGCAGTCACTTCCATACCTCTCTATTCTAGCGCCGCTGCGATCCCCCAGCCGCTGCGCCCGGCTTGCTTGCCGTGCTCACGAACTGCTTGGCGAAGCCCGAGTCCACCATCTTCGGCTGGATGACAACGCCGTCATAGAGTGTCGCTGCCAACATGTGGTCTCCCATCGGCCGTGCGAAGCGCAGCTTCCAGCCCGTATCCCAGTACCGGACGGTGTGGTCCGGCAACTGGACGGCAAACACCATCGTCGAGTTAGAGGTGGTGAGCAGGATCCGGTTCTTCGTACGATCGAAGTAGATTCCGTCAACCTGTGGTGTCTCAAGGTTGTGTACAAGCTTCCAGCTCATGCCGTTGTCCGGTGAGTAGAAAACCCCTTCGCGACCACCCACCCAAAGGTTCTGGTGGCCATCGACGGCCACAGCCGAGATCTGTGTAAGATCCGCAGGCAGCGCGATGGGAGTCCATCGCTTCCCGCCGTTGAGCGATAGTGACATACGCTTGAGGCCCGCCGCCAGCAGGACATTCTTCTCTACGGCGAAGAACCTCACCTCTCCCATGTGCAGAGACGTCATTGGCGCCCAGGCAATGCCGTCGTCATCGCTGCGCAACAGCCCCTCCGAGGTGCTCGCATAGGTCATGTAGCTCTCATCCGGAACCAAAGAATAGATAATGGCGTCAATCAAGGGCTGTCCATGCCCGACAATCCGGCTCTCCTCGCGCTCCGCAGCAGACATACTCTTGCCGCGAGCGGTGTTCCTGAGCCACTCTCCTGAGTTGACCCAGACTTCGCCCTGCAGACGGAAGATGCCGTGCGTGGTTCCAGCGAGCAGTGTCCCGGCAGGTGTCGCAGCAAGACTGTAGACATCACGGCCATCCAGCCCGACGCTGTCCTGTCTCCAGTGCGCGCCGCCATCTATGCTCTGGAAGACGCCGCCGTCTTCCTTGTCATTCACCACACCGGCATACACTATCGCCGGATGGATCGGATCGGCAGCGTAAGCAACGACCTGCCGAGACGAGAAGCCTGTGTTCGATTCGTGGAAGCTCGCGGCGAAGTCCTCGCTGCGCAGAACACCGCCGCGCTCAGTCGCCAGCAGCACATGGCCGGAGTCGTGCGGATCGACATACACGTCATTGATGATGATGTCCGCAGAGGTTAGCCGATTCCATGCATGGCCGCCATCCAGCGTCCGGTAGAGACCCTCGGTTGTCCCTGCATAGACCGTGTCGAGGTGCTCGGCATCCTGCTCCAGCTTCCGGGTGCGCCGAGCAGCCGATGGAATTCCCTGCACCTTTCGGAACTGCGACCCCGCGTCCGTGCTCTTGTAGATACCAGAGCAGGCGCTTGCATACACCACCTGTGGTTGCACGGGATCGACCAGGATCGAGAACACGTCCGAGTCCTCGATGATGCCCCGCTTGATGTTCTCCCAGTGCGCTCCCCCATCCACCGTCTTCCAGGGTAGATGCCAGGTTCCTGCATAGATGACCTGCGGATTTCTGGGGTCGATTGCCACCGACTGGACTTCGTGAATCTCCGTACTGGCGGGAGGACTGATCTGCGTCCAGTGCAGCCCGTTGTCCGCGCTGCGGAAGACACCCTGCAGCGTTCCAGCGACCATGATGTCGGGATTCGACTTCGAGCGCGTCAGTGACCGGACCGATTGACCGCGCATCTGCGGGACGTCCGTCCACGACTTGCCGCCATCTTCGCTGATGAACAATCCGCCGTCGGGATGATCTACGATCCATGCGCCGACGACCAGCCGCCGTGGGTTTCTTGCATCCGTCAAAATATGATCGATGATCAGATCGTTTCGATTGTCGATCTGACTCAGCCGAACCCAGCTATCCCCGTCATTTTGGGATTCGTAAATCCACCCATTCGCAGTACCCAGATAGAGATGCTTAGAGTTCCCGGGATCCGCGGCAAAGCAGCGCGCGTCACCTCCGAACGGCCCCAGCGGAAACCAGTTCACCGCGTGCATCGGAACGACGAACAACGCCAAACACAACGTCAGGACTGCAGAGGTACGCAAGGTCAGGGAATTCAAACTCTTCAACAATTGACTCCTATTTCATAAGGCTAACCCAAACGTGCGCCAACAGCACTATAGAAGCGATGAGAACTAACCAAGCCTGATGCTTCCTAAAGTGCGGCAATTGTTCTGCGATGCACAAACTGCAACGGCCGGTTGGGATCGCTCCCAGCCGGCCGCTACGCTTACTGAAGCAGACTTACTTCATATCTGCCATCTTGTGCATCATGTGGTGGTGATGGTGGTGACGAGTACCCAGCGCCTTGCGGGGGATGGGCTTGACCATCGTCTCGTCCACGGGGGTGAGACCGGTCATGTCAAGCGTTGCCCCAGCCGGGATGAGGGTGGTCTCGTCGGAGTTGGTGCCCGCGGTGCCGGTATAGACCGAGATGCTTGACGCATCCAGACCCTTCTCCGTTACCAAGTACGCCTTCTCGTTGACCGCACGCTCTGAAGCGCGCTCTTCAGCCATCTTTGTCGCACGCTCTTCCTTCCGCGGCGTCGTCCGACCGTAGACCTTCACCGGCTCCGAGTTGCCAACGATCGCGAGTTTCGCGGTCGTGTCACGCTGAGCGGTCAGGGCGATGTCGTCAAGGCAAGCCTTGGCTTCATTGTCCACACGCGTCGGACGGCGCTTGTCCTTGTCGAAGGTGATGCTGCAAAGACTCTTGGTGACAACCGGAGCCGGTGGCGGAGCATTGATACCCACCGTCGTCTGGGAGGAAGCCGTCTGGCCCTTGTCGTCGACTACGTTACAGGTCACCGTAATGGTTGTCCCTGGAGCCGCTCCAGCCGTCGACAGGGCTGCTGTCGACGTATTGCCGCTGATCGTGCCGGCTGTCGCGCTGTAACTGTAGGTCAGGGGACGATTCTGCGGGCTTACGCCAGCAGCCGTGATCGTCGATGGGTCACCCGCATTCACTGTGGTCGGGTTTGCCGAGCACGAGATGGTGGGCGGTTCGAAGGCCGTGACCGTGAACTGCGTGGAGCAGTCCGCGAACATACCCGGCTTCGGACCCTGCTCGACATGGCCTTTCACGGTGTAGGTGCCGGCTGCAAGAGTCTTGGTGTCGATCGCCGCTACGTTGGAATCGCCCGAGACGGTGCCGCCATCGGTGGTCCACTTGTAGGTCACATTCTTCTTAGGACGAAGATCAGTCGCCGTTCCAGTGATCGTGACCGGATCGCCAGGATAGATGGTTCCCGTAGGCGCCGTCACGGAGCAAGCGTACTTGACCGGCGGCGGCGGAACGATGCTGCCGAAGTGGAACAGGAGGCCGCTGCTCAACTCAGCGCCGTCCAGATTCGCACGCCCACCCTGGAGAAAATCTCCGGGATCGGCAGGGCCAAAATCGATGTGTGTGTAGCGATAATCTGCCTCAAACAAGCGAAGGCCGAGATGGTGGTTGAAGAAGGGCAGATCGTAGTCCATACCGCCGCCGGCCATCAAGCCAACGCCCCACGTGTAGGGGTTGTATCCTACCCCGCCGGGATTGTTCGGGCCCACCCCGCGAACGCCGCCCGCCATGCCATGGGCGAAGAGTGTGTAGTTCTGCAGCGGCAGGCGGAAGATCGGGCCGGCATAGTAGCCATAGAACCCGTCGCCATTGCCGTTCGGGTTGGCGATCATGCTCACCTCGCCGCCGAAGTACTTATTAAAGTAGTAAGCGCCACTGCCAATCGCGCCTTCATCCACGGAACCGAACTGCTCTCCCGACGGCTGATTGTCGCTGTGCAGGCCGTAGTACGAATATCCCGTAAAGATGTCGACGCGCGAGGGACTGGGAGCGTTCGGCAGAGTGGTCTGCGCGCTCAAACTTGCTACTCCAAAACTGACCGCACATGCAGCCAGAGCCAACCGGCCGATATTGCGAAATGGGCGATAAGACATTCGACGATCCTCCAAGTCAACCTTCTAAGTTCAGTGTTCTATGGCTATTACAAACGGCTAACCTTGAGTTATGCCGCATAAC
>JBAVDD010000014.1:0-3939 GCA_049587035.1 Acidobacteriaceae bacterium
CGCTACACCGGCGTCTACACCCCAACCGAAGACGGCCCCTACCTCTTCGTAGCGTCAGCCACAGGCCAGGACCGTTTCGAGCTCCAGGTAGAAGGCAAGACAGTCCTCCAGCAAAAACTGCGCGAAGGCCACGCCCCACTCACCGCAACCCTCCCCCTGCACGCCAACCAGCCCGTTCACTTCACCCTCATCTATCATCCGTGGGCCAGCAATCAAACCCTCGGCTTCGGCATCCGCAGCGAACACGACCTCATCGACGCCAACACCCGCAAGATCGCCGCATCAGCCGACGCCGTCATTCTCAGCGTAGGCTTCGGCCCCGCCACCGAAAGCGAAGGCTTCGACCGCACCTTCGATCTTCCCTTCGGCCAGAACGCTCTCATCCAAACCGTCTCCGCCCTCAACAAACACACCATCGTCGTCCTCACCGCCGGCGGCGCCGCAGACGCCCAATCCTGGATCAACTCCGTCCCCGCACTCCTCCACAACTACTACCCCGGCCAGGCCGGCGGCACCGCGCTAGCCGAAGTCCTCTTCGGCCGACGCTCTCCCGAAGGTCGTCTACCCTTCAGCTACGACCGCTCCTGGGCCACCGACCCTGACCACAACACCTACTACCCCGCTGGTTATCCGGATGCGCCGCCCGACGCCCACGGCAACATCACCGTCCACTACACCGAAGGCCTCTTCAACGGCTACCGCTACTACACCTCTGAGAACCTGACCCCCGACCAGCAACCCCTCTACCCCTTCGGCTTCGGTCTCACCTACACCACCTTCAGCTACAGCAACATCAAAACATCCGTAGAAGGTCACGGCGACAACACCCGCGTTCTCGTCTCTCTCGACGTAACCAACACCGGCCACCGCGCCGGCTCCGACGTAGTCCAGCTCTACATCGGCGACCCCTCAGCCAAGGTAAAGCGCCCCACCAAAGAACTGAAAGGTTTTGCCCGCATCAACCTCCAACCCTCCGCAACCCAGCGCGTACAGTTCCACCTGACCTCACAGGACCTCGCCTACTACAGCGTAGCGAAGCACGGCTGGCAGGTAGACCCCGGACAGTTCAAGGCCTACGCCGGTGGCAACTCCGCCCAAACCCCCGAGGTCGCCGACTTCACGGTAGCGCCCTAACCAGGTGTCGTCGGCCTCACGCCTAACTGAATCGTGTACGCCGTCCCAGGCACCAGGATCCCGCAAGAAGGCTCACCAGAAGAACAGCCGCCAGTACCGCAACCCAGTGAAGATTCATCGCCAGCTTCGGAACCGTAGCGCGGACTCCCAGCCATATAAACACGCCGGTCGCGGCCAGGAGGATGGCGTAGTCCCACCAGCGCCGTCCCTCGCTGCGGCTCGCAAACTCATCTCCCGACATCGCCAGCAGCGTGCGCTCATAATCCAATCCATAGCGCCTGCACTCCCGCAAAATCGCATTCTCCGTTGAGTTCTGCTCCTTCGCTGAGGCGACGGCAGTCCCAATGCCCAGCGCACCAAGGATCATAATCACCGAACCCCCAATCACCAGCAGCAGATGCTGGCGGTCTGCATTCGCCAGCTCACCGAACGCCAACGCGCCCCACGCCAGCCCCCACAACTGGTTCGTATTCGAAAGCGGGATACCGCGCCCGATACCGATATACTTCGTCGCGAACTGCTGAAACAAATCGCCGATCACCCAGACAAACCCGCCCAGAAAAAGCCAGAACAAGATCCCAGGCTCGCGGAACAGCTGAAACGCCGTAGAGTGCAGACCTCCATCGAGAGCAAGTGTCAGCGCAAGCACTGTACCCAATTCGCCCACTGTAAATACCGTCACGAACGAGAGCGGATTCATGCCGCTCAGATACGCTTTGCGATACGGAACATACATCGTCCCCCACATCAGGCTCGCTCCCAGCGCAGCAACGATGCCACGCACCGCATGCTGCCCCATCGCGCCGCCGTGGATCGTGCTAAACCCAAGCATCACGGCCGCGATGATGATCGCCGTAGCGCCCGCGACAACTTTGCCGATGCTGCCGCGGCTCGCCCCCTTCAGCTCGCCAAACAGCACCCGCCCCCAGAACAGCCCAATCAGCGCGTTGGCGTTCCAAAGAGGAAAAGCAACCGAGAGGCCCACATCCCGAATCGCAAAAACCGTCAGCGTGTTCGCAACCGCCCACAGAGCACCCGCCAGCAGCGCCCACACCATCAGGTGCTTTCTCTCTGCAAGATCGCTGAAGACATACCCCGTACCCTTCAGCAGCGTCGGAAACGTCCACCGAGCAGTAAAAACCCCCGTAACCATACAGAGGGAGATCGCAAACGGCGAGAAGCCAACGGTGACCAGCTTCGTCGGAGCCTCGGCGGCGCCCAGCCACACTCCAGCCGTAAGCCCGCAAATCACCCCCAGCATATGCAGTGACAGGCGACGCGTTCCAGTTCGTTGTACGGCGGTGGCCATGGCTCTCTCGCTGGGTTATCGAAGAATGCAAAGCAACACAATTCCAAGCACCAGCACAAGAAATGGAACGAGGAAATGGATGTCCTTGAGAATGCTCACAATCGTTCCGTCGTCCTTTTCTGAATCGCTCATACCTGACCTCGCGCATCCCCGTAACCGCAGTTCGATACTACCGAAACAATAAAGCTCTAGAAGATCCTCCTGATGGCCGCCCGCTGGTTCGACCTCAGAGAGAGCAGGCGAGTGTACGACTCCCAACGCTGCACCTGGTCCGCAAAAAAGGGATCATGCTGGTAGACCACCCATATTCATTCCTCGCTTCTAGCCAAGTGCGTCTCTCTGGTGTAATTTTGATTGCTAAGAAATCTATCACTCTAAAATCGAGAGTTGGGCCTCAGTGGGTCGTTCCTTGTCGCGCTATTCGTCCGTCGTGTCAGCTCGTTTTTCCGCTGCCCCTTTGCTCCTGAGCTTTCTCCTGCTGAGCCTTCTGGGTTCACTCGCTGGCTGCTCCGGAGGTAGCTCAGGCGGAGGCGGAGGCACCGGAGGCACGACGACTCCAACTCCCGCCGTCAGCTCCATCAGCCCTACCCAGGTGACAGCAGGATCGGCGGCATTGACGCTGACCGTCACGGGCTCTGGCTTTATCAGCACAAGCGCTGTTGATGTCAACGGAACACTCGAATCCACCACCTACGTGAGCGCAACGGAACTCACCGCCACCGTCCCCGCTGGGCAACTTGCCAATGGTGCTGAACTCGTCGTTGTTGTATCGAACGGCGCCACCACCAGCGGCGCAACGCCTGTCAGTCTCGAAGTCAACAATCCTGCCCCGGTCATTGGTTCGATGTCCATGACCACGGCCCTGGCGGGCACGGCGTCCGCTGTCATCACCTTCACCGGCACAGGTTTCGTGCCCTCGACAGTTATCAACGTGAACGGCTCCGCGCGCACGACAACCTACATCAACTCCACCCAGGTCAGTGTCGCGCTTCCCTCCTCCGACCTTGCCGCCGCGGGCAATCTGTCCATCACGGCGGTCAACCCGGCTCCCGGCGGCGGTACTTCGGCGGCGGCTACTCTTTCCATCAGCAACCCGCCAGTCGGACCGATCACGATCTCTCCGTCGGCTCTTAACGTGGGCTCAACCACCGCAGCAACCATCACGGTCAGCGGTTTTGGATTTGTTTCCGCGTCCGTCGTAACCATGGCAGGCACGGCCCGAGCCACCACCTACGTCAACGCGACCACGCTGACCTTCTTAGCGACGGTGGCCGACCAGACCACGATCGCGAATCTCCCCATCACTGTAACCAATCCAGCGCCGGGCGGAGGAACATCCCCAGTCGTCTATCTCGGCATCACGACCCCGCCGGCAACACCGGTCATTACCGCGGTGACGCCCACCAGCATCGTTGCCGGTTCCAGCACGACGTCCATCCAAATCACCGGGACCGGATTTACCGATAACACCGTGGCTCAATGGAACGGTACCAATC
>JBAVDD010000015.1:0-2487 GCA_049587035.1 Acidobacteriaceae bacterium
AGCAGGGACGTTGGAAGTGGCTTACGTTTTGGCGCAAGAAGGTAACGGAAGATATGACTGCGCTGGCGATGGTTCGAGCCCGCTAGAGCATTTTCCCTGTAGGTGTAACACAGGGACGCAACTTCAATGGGCGTTTTCTCCAATGAAAACGCCGCGGAACGCCTATTTTGGGGTACCCATCAACAGGGAAAATGCTCTAGAGCACACCCCTCAGCCAGCGCCCGGGCAAGAAAAAGCGCCCAATCCCCGGCAGACATCCACCGGCAAACCAGGCGCTTCCCAATCCGTGAACCCAAACTCTAAGCCCGACCTAGCAGTTGAAGTTGATCTCCTCTTCCTCTTCGACGCCATAGCGCCGCAGCAGGTTCGGCAGATTCTGGCTGAACGCCGCGCGCGGCATCACCACATCGCAGCCAGCTTCCACGGCCTTGGCCTTCAGGTCGCCCTGCAGGTGCGAGAGGAATCCAACGATCGAAGCCGACCGCTTCAGCTTGGTCTTCAGCTTCGGAATCAGCGTCAGCGGCTTCGCATTCGCGTTATTCAGGTCAAACACGATCAGCGCCGGCTTGTTCTCCTCGCCATCCATCATCACCGCCAAAGCCTCTTTATCGTTCTTGACGAACGACACCTTCACACCCAGCTTCTTGGCCGTCTCCTGAATCTTCGCCTGGAAGAACAGCTCCTCGATGAAGAAGTAGATGTGAGTCTGCGCGCCCTCCGGAATCGGAATCGGCCGCGGCATCGATCGGTCGATCGGCTGCGAGTCACCCGTATGCCGATGCCCGCTCCTTCGCCCTTGTCCCGGCAGTTGGATCGTCGACGGCGGCGCATCGCCAAACTCGCCACCCGCACGGTAACTGTGGTCCATCGGACCCACAAACCCGCGCTCCCGCGGCTGTCCGCCACCCTTGCCCTTCCGCTTGAACCCACCTGCCTGGTTACCGAAGTTGTCTGGCCGATAGCCATTTCCACCGCCGTACCCACCCCCGTTGGACGAGCCAGCCTCCGCACGGAAGTCATTGCCCGGATTCTCACTCCGGCCACTCCCACCGCCGCCGCTCCGCCGATCACGGTCCCGAAACTTCTTCTTCCAGCGCTTGCCGCCCTGGCCCTGCTGCTGGCTACCCTGTGGCTGGCCATTGGCCTGCTGGCCGCCTGGTTGCGGCCTCCGCGCCTGCTTCGGCGCAGCCGAAGCAGCCAGCGCCAGGCTCTCGCCCTCCATCACCATCGGCGTCGCCGGTGAGCTCATATCGCTCTCCCCGCCGCCGACTGCCTGACCCTCCCCGGCCACTTTGTTCTTCCGCTTGCGGCGTCGGCGTCGGCTGCTCTTGCTCTGTCCCATCCCTGGGCCGGGCTGGCCACCGTCGTTAGCTTCTCCAGACTCCGACGATTCGAAGTCCGCATTGCCGTAGTCGCCGCCATACTCCTCCGCCGATTCATACGACGAAGTATCTACTACATTCTGCTCTGACATGGTGCTGTGGTTTCCCCTTGCAATTGGGTGCTTGAGATATCTCGGACGGGTCCCTGTCCTGGTCCTTCGGTCCACATGGGACTCGACCGGGTCTGTCTCCGAAACGGTTCAATCGAAGTCTCTCTCAAGCGTTGACTCGAAGATGATTTGTCTTACGTTGCCGGTAACCACTAACCGTCCAGACGCTCACGCCCATGGACCATTCCCGGCCCGCTGCCGCACCCGGTAAACCGGGGTCCCCGGCGGGCGTCTTTTGCCCGTTGGGGTGGAAACGGCTTGCTGCTCTTGAAGTAATCATGCATTCCAACATTCGCTGCTGGGAATCAAAACTCTCGCTTTGAGCTTCCGACATGAATCAGCTCAGCTCTCGTGGTTCAAACTCGGCTCAGCTTCTTCTACTGAATTCCGGACCTACTGAATTCCGGACCTACTGCCTCTCTGGACCTACTGCATACCTGAAGCAACTCTCGTGTTCGCTAAATTTGATTGAACCTCATCTTGGTCCAGATCTCCGTAGCACGCTATCGGCTGATCCTGAAACCACCGGCCACGATCCTCGCAACCCTTATGCCTCACCTTGCAACTCGGGTATTTGCGGGAACCCACGCTTTTGTTCTGGAAGCTCACCGGGCAGATTACCTACCGGAATATTCACGGCGCGGCAGAGACCCCTAAGCCTGCGGAACATCACGATCTTACGCCCGCCGGAGGAGAAGTGCAACAGTTAACCTCATCCAAGCAGGCTTCTCTATCGTTAACCCCTTGAGAAAGCCGTTGGGCCATCTCCCCTCCCCGGAAGATGGCCCTTAGCCCCTAACAGCCAGTCACTGGCCTCCAGAATGGCTCACCCGGTGCCGAAGCTCCCGTAGAACCTTGCCCGTTGGGGGGACTTCCCTCTTTATCGGGGAAATCTGCCTCCCGTTTGCCTGCTATCTGCTCAGGGTTCGGGCAACCGTTCGTCAAGCACTCTGGTCAGCGACTTGATCTCGAACACTTGGGGTATATGCAATCCC
>JBAVDD010000016.1:0-12971 GCA_049587035.1 Acidobacteriaceae bacterium
GGGCATCACGCTAGAGCGCGGCCGTTGTTTTTCAGTTCCCTGTTTTACGCCGTCATCCTGAGCGAAGGACCCCTGTAGTTGCTGTTGTTCTTGCCGTTGCATTTGCAGTTGCATTTGCATTTCTAGCTGTCATTCCGACCCTGAGCGCAGCCGAAGGGGAGGAACCTGCTTCTCGCTCGCGAAGCGAGCGCCCGTTCTCACCCTCGCCAAAAGCGAGAAGCCAACAACCAACCCCGCCACCGCAACCCGGCCACTGATCGCGCGCATTCAAACCCGAACAGCGAGAATCTAAGCTCTCAAGCGCCACACCATCCACCCAAGCCCAGACGAGATCAACTCCCGACAAGCGCATCGGCGATGACGCGCTCACCGAGATCCGCCACGAGCCCAGAATCGGTGGCTGGACTGCGGCGCGTTTCTCAACACCAAACCTGTTCGCTCGATGCATACCCCGGGTTGCGGCGGCCGTAATGCCGCCGCATTACCCCATCTCCGCGCTCCCTACCAGTTGCCTCGTACACTTTCCTCCAGCCGTGTTCCAATGCTTGTAATGACGGCGGCGAACGGAGGTGCGTTCGGCGATCCCGAGACGACGGTACGGATCTCGCGACCGTCCTCAGAGACGACGATGTAGAGCTTCAGCTCCGGACTGCCGTCGCTTGCTTCCGTAGGACGAGGTTCGATCGTCATCCATCCCGTGCAATCAGAGTTGATGCTGTACGAACCGACCGCGGGACGCCACTCTTCCACTGGCAAGACGCCGTTGTGAACGACATGATCGACTTGGCTCAGACTGCCGTCGCCGTAGAACGTCGTGAGCGCGACGCCGGAGACGGCACCTACCGAAGGAGCCGGAGCAAGGATCTGACCCGTCAAGGTGAAAGCATATCTTCCATGCAACGTCCCGTTCGAACACGCCGCGTTCGCGTAGCTAAGGCTAGGCAGTAAAACGGAAGCCAGCACCATCCATTTCAAGGTTGTCAATTTCATATCGTCTCCAGGTGAGAGTTAACTCTCGTGCTCAGGCTAAGAGCTGTGGGGCACCCACACCATAGAGAGCATCTGAAGAAATTATGTAGAACCGGGCGCAAGCGCCTACACTGGCGGCTATGACGCCGGAGCGGATCCTCTTCGGAGATTTCGAGCTTGATGCCACGAACTTCGAGCTACGCCGCGGTCCGACGCGGATAAAACTGGAACGTATTCCGATGGATTTGCTTATCTTGCTCGCGCGAAACGAGGGCAGGCTTGTTCAGCGCACGGAAGTCGTTGAGACTATTTGGGGAAAAGGCCGCTTTCTCGAGACCGACAGCGCTATCAATACCGCCATTCGCAAGGTTCGGCGCGCATTGGGGGATAACCCGACGCACCCGATCATGATCGATACGATCCCAGGCAAAGGCTACCGGTTCATCGCAATCGGTACGCGGCAGGGAGCTGCCGATAACGCGAAGGCTCTCTATGCGAAGGGCTTGCATTTTTGGAACAGGAAAACTCCGGATTCCTACCTACAAGCTATCCAGTTCTTCCAGGAGTCGATCGATAGCGATCCGGAATACGCCATGCCATATCTCGGGCTTGCGAAGACCTGGATCTTATTTGGCATTCACGGACTTCAACCATCGGCCGACGTGTACCCACGTGCCAGAGCCGCCGCTTCCAAAGCGCTTGAACTCGATAGCCAACTGGCGGAGGCTTATGCTGCCATGGCCGATGTGATTAAGGGATATGACTGGGATTGGGAGGGCGCGGAGTCTTATTATCAACGCGCCCTGAAGATCGATCCCAAGTGCGGGATTGCGCATCAGTGGTATGCCAATTTGCTTTCTATTGTTGGACGTCACAATGAAGCAATTCAACACGCCAGTGAGGCGCGAACTCTTGATCCGCTCTCAGTGGGAGCCACTGGATTTGTGGGATTCACTTACTTTCGAGCACGAAGATATCAGGAAGCTCTCCGGGAATCGGAAAGTGCACTCACCCTTGAACCGAATTCTCCTATCGCGAACTGGTTCCTGGGTCAGGTGCTGACAACTCTTAAGCGTTTTCCAGAGGCTGAGATAGCCTTCTCCAAGGCAGTCGAAGAGTCCCATGCCGCGTCTATGTATCTGTCCGCTCTGGGTTACCTCTATGCCACCTCTGGAGATAGGGTGCGAGCTTCGGAGATCCTTGCTCGCTTGCAATGCAGATCATTGGAACACTACGTTTCGCCATTGGATATCGCGATCGTCTCCGCGGCCATGGGCGAGATGGACGCGGCATTCGAGTGCCTCAACACAGCCGTACAGGGGCGCGTGATGCGGCTTACCGAACTGACGATGCCCATGTTCGATAGCTTGCGCGACCATCCGCAATTTCATGCGCTTCTCATAAAGCTGGCCCTCAATGCCGGATGAGATGGGATCGTTGCGACTGAGACCGATAGCTGACTTTTCTGATGCGGGCTGATTCGGTAGCAAGGTATGGTCGCCTTACAGAGCAGCTCGCTTTATTTACCGCTCAATCCAACCCATCAAACTGATGGCTTCCGTTCAGACCGTGAAGATCAATCCCCTTGAGTCGGCGAGCGTTCAGGAATCCAAGAACTCCGGTTTCTCGATTGATGATTTCAGGCCAACGCACTCATTGAACGGGCCTCCCTCCTCCGCGCCACCACCCCGATTCTCCGCGCCACCCCTGCACAACCCACCCGCACGCACTAAACTATAGAAGTCATGTCCGATCACGAAACAAACCCGCTTCCCGAAATCGACCTCTCCAAGCCCCCCGCCGAGAACATCGTCCGCGTAACCTTCCAGCCCGAAGACAAGACCGTGGAATTTCCCTTCGACACCCTGCCCTACGACGGCCACGGCCTGCCCATGAGCTTCCTCGACGTCGCCGAAAACTACGGCATCTTCCTCGATCACGCCTGCGGCGGCGTAGCCGCCTGCACCACCTGCCACATCTTCCTCAAGCAAGGAGCCCAGGGAGTCTCCGAAGCCGAAGACCTCGAACTAGACCGCCTCGAACAGGCCCCAGGCATCCAGCTCAACTCCCGCCTCGGCTGCCAGTGCGTCATCGAAAAACCCGGAACCTACCTCGCCGAGATCCCAGCCTGGAACAAGAACTACGTCCAGGAAGGCAAACCCGCCACCGTAAAAAAATAGCTGCCTCTAGATAGCTCTCGCTGCATTTACCTCTGAGATAAATCTCCTGCCTTCGCCTCTAAGATAGGTCCGGGCTTTAGCCCGGACATTAAGGCAGACCCCCAACCTGGGCTTTAGCCCCTGGGACCCTCGGCAACCCAATGGGTTTGGATCCTCCCTAACCTATCTAGCAGATAGGTTAGATGACCCGATCCGCCACTCCCAAAACAAGGCTCAAACGCAGCCCGTGCACCTAAAATCCAGCTCAAAGCAGCACCAAACTCACACAACCTACGCCACCCGTGGCCGCACCCCAAACATCCCCGGCCACTCCACCTTCGAGTGCTTTTTAAGCTCTGGAATCAACATGATAGTCTGCTCCTGCTTCTCCCGAAGCACCACCAGCGCAATCCCCCGACCCCGTCTCTCATGAAGCAGCCGCACCCATGCTCCGGTAGACTTAACCTCAATAGAATCAGCTTTTAAGATCACATCCCCAGCCCGCAAACCCGCCGCCGCCGCCGGACTATCCGGCCGAACCGTCTCCACCAGCAACCCCACCCCCACCGGCGCCCCGAAAAAACCCGCCAGCTGAGGCTCCATCGCCTCCAACATCAACCCCGTAAACGGCGTACTATGAAGCATTTGCAGCAGAAACCCATGGCTTCGCGAACCTATATCCGGAGCCACCGGATCAGGATCATCAGCCCCATCCGCAACCGGAGCATCCTCCCCCGTAGGAGGATCGGTAGCCACCATCCGCGCCACAGCCTCTCGCTCTACTTCGCCGCGGTACGCAAGTTGTGCATTTAGAGTAATTTGCCGCCCACCCCGAAGTACCAACATGGAGATCGCCGCACCCACCCCGGCATCATGAATCATCCGCTGCAACACGTCTTTATTACTAACCATCTGCCCATTTAAGCTAATAATCACATCGTGGGGCTGCAATCCAGCCTTCCCCGCTGGCCCATCGTGATCCACCATCACTACCTCGACGCCATGCGGGGTCTTCAGATGAAGTGATGCAACTTGTTCATCTGTAAGGTTTTGGAAGAGGATCCCAAGATACCCAGGGGCGTGGGGCGGAATGCCTCGCGACTCAGCGCCATGCGACCCTACGCCGGAAATCGTTCCGCTCTGACTCACTGGCTTCCAGGCAAAGCTCTCGGAATGAGCCACTTGAACGCAAACAACCAGCATAAAGGCCAGAGACAGGCCGGAGGCAAGCCGCACCGGACGCGTCGCGCTTACCACCCGCGCCGCTACAGTCCCACCGGATTCGATCGCATGCCTCATGGCCACTCGCAGTATGCGCATCTACTGGATATCAGCCGATCCCTGAAGTACCTGGAACGACGCGTTCCGGATCGCCGGGTTCGCATCCTGCGAGGACACCGTACGCAGCACCTGACGCACACTGGAGTCGCCCTCCACAGGCGTCAGCATGGAGATCGCCTGCGTCCGAACGTCCGCGCTCTTGTCATACAACAGCGCATCCAGCACTGCATCCCGAACATGTTGATCCTTCGCAATATAGGGCTGCAGGCCATCCAGCGCCTTCAGTCGAACCGCTGCGCTTTTGTCATCCCGCAGCGAAGAAACAAGCGTCGCACGAATTTCATTGGTGCCATCATCGCTGCCGTCACAGTCATGGCTCGACCGGCATTCGTTCGCCAGCAACGCTACCGAATCTACGTGAACATCATTGTTGGTCGCCAACTTCGTGCCCAATAACAACAGCTGCCGAATCTGCGGATCGTCCAGTGAACCCTGCACCGTTTCCGGCACCAACCGGTTGTACTTCACCTGCACCAATTCGGAGTTCGGTGTTTGCACGATACCCGAAACACTCGCAATTGCTCCATCCGCTGTATCAGAGAGGATGACCGGACGTGGCAACTGGGGGGCATGCGCTGCTTCGTACCGCGCAATAAAGTTCCCACCAAGGAAGCCCATACCCAAAAGCAACGTCGCCAATGCTGGCGCGCCCTGCAAAAATCCCAGCCAGCGAAACGCATTCCCAAAGAACCGTTGCGACATCGAGCGTGGTGGAAGGTTGTCCAGCGCTTCATCGAGCTGCATACGGGATGCCGCTAGTAGGTTCGGCGAAGGTTCAACCATCGGAACCAGCGCCAGTTCCTCATTCAGCGCCAGCAACGCATTCCACTCTCTACGGCAGTCTTCGCAAATACCAAGATGCTGTTCCAGTGGAAACTGCAACTCATCGGGCAGTTCACCGTACTGCGCGAGGATGATATTCTGTTGTGCGTTTTCACACTTCATATTGCGTACCTCTACGGCCTCTAAAAGTTCTACGGCTTGTATCTTGCCTTATGCGGGTCTATAGCCTCACAGCCTTACTTGCCCACTAACGGCCCGACCATCACTTGTGCTGCTACCTTGCATTTGCGAGCCTCGCCCGCAGCTTCCGTGTCGCGCGAAACAGCGTGTTCTTGGCGGTCTCTTCGGTCGTCGAAAGCATCTCGCCAATCGTTCTCAACTTCAGCCCTTGGTAGTGCTTGAGCTCAAAAACCGTTCGCTCCCGTGGAGTCAGCTCATTCAATGCTTCCTGGATCGCCGTGTTCATCGTCTTGCGCTCCAGTTCACGGGCCGGATTTGCGCTGGCACGCCCGTCCGTCAAGTTCGCCAGCAGATCGATCTCTTCTCCGCCTCCGTCCAAAGCGGTCGATGGATCTTCCCGCCTACTCTTCCGACGACGCAACTGGTCCAGGCATAGATTCGTAACAATCCGGTACAGCCAGGTGTAGAACGAGCATTCGAAGCGGAAGTTCGATAGGTGCCGATACGCCTTGAGAAACGCCTCCTGATGCACATCCTGCGCATCCTGTTCGTTGCCCAGCATGTGCAACGCGAGCCGCAGGACGCTTCGGTCGTATCTCCGGACCAGGGCGTCGAAGGCCTGGCGCTCGCCCTTCTGGGCCGCTCGGATTAACTCATCGTCCTCCGCCCGCTGTTGCTGCCGTGCGTCCATCTGCTCGGCAGTGAGCTTGCTACGGATTCCAGGTTGGGCGGCGGCATTCGGCATCATTACCGTCGATTTTACCGCGCCGACGCCTGATTCCTCACGGAAACCGAGGCTGAATGGGCTGGGACGCCGGCGGCTTTCGCCGGCGAGAACAATCGCATCACTGCTGCTCATACTGTTTCTGACTCCGGAGTCAGGCTAATTACATTCGGATAGACGCTCCTCCGTTGACAAACGTAAGCACCCCAACTGGAAACTTTAACGGGTGGCAGTACACTGGTTCCCGATGCCCCGTTCTTCCGCGAGCCTCTTCCCTGACGAATCCCTCACCCAGCCTCAAGACGGATGGGTCCTTGCTCACTGCGACGGCGGTGCCCGCGGCAACCCTGGCCCCGCAGGCTATGGCGCCATTCTGCAGGACGAATCCGGAACCGTGCTTGCAGAGCTCTCCGAGTTCCTCGGCAACCGAACCAACAACTTCGCCGAATACTCCGGGCTGCTCGGTTGTCTGCAATGGGTACTCGATCATAAGCGGTCCCGCCTGCGCGTCGTCTCCGACTCAGAGCTTATGGTCAAGCAGATTCAGGGCAAGTACAAGGTCAACTCTCCCGACCTCCGCCCCCTCTGGCAAGAAGCTCAAAGGCGCATCGCAAAGCTGGAGCGTTTTGAGATTAGCCATGCGCTCCGCCACAAGAACAAAGCCGCCGACCAGCTGGCGAATGACGCGATGGATCGCGGCACCGGGCGCTCGCGCGTTACCAGTGAACCTGCGCAGCCAGTCAAAACCGTTTCGAAACCGACCAACACAACTGTGTCTTCTGGTCGGGCGCTCTCTTCAAGCGCTCCCACGGCCAACCCTCCCCCGTCCATGCTGCGCGGATTCACTCGCGCCGGGGCCATTCATCTACTCGGCGGCGCGGTCCTTCCCGACGGCGTCTTCGTGAAGATCATCCCCGAATAGCCATTGATCCTCTGCGCCGGGCTCCCGTAACGCAAACCTCTCGCACTTCGCTGCATCCAAGGACTTTATGTGTAATGCTTCACGACATATTGTTGTTGTCTTCGCAACATTGCTCCTACTCCCAGGTGCTCTTCCGCTCGCAGCGCAAACCTCCCAGCCTGATGCACTGCAGGCATTGCGCGCCGCCGTGGCAGCGGAGATGCAAGCCAGCCATACAGACCAAAGCATCTGGACCTACCGGGACCAGGACAATACGCCCGGACACAACGCAACCTACCTCACCATCGAGACCCATCAAGGCACGCTCCGCCGCCTGATTGAACTCAATGGGCAACCACTCTCTCCCAGCCAGGTCCAGGCCGAGACTGCTCGGATCGACAACTATGTGCATGATTCAAGCGCCCAGGCAAAAGCAAGGAAAAACAGCGCCCATGACGGTGCTCAAGCTGCGGAGCTGCTCAAGATGCTTCCCGATGCTTTCCTCTGGACAATCGCGGATCAAACCCCCGAAACCATCACCCTCGATTTCCGGCCCAATCCTGACTTCGACCCTCCCAATATGCAGGCGCGCGTCATGGGCGCAATGGCCGGAGAGATGGTGATCGCGAAGGATGGCAATCGTATCCGCACCCTACGCGGCCGTCTTACGCGCAACATTCTCATTGGGTTCGGCCTCCTGGCCAAGCTCTATGCCGGGGGTACCTTCGACGTTGAACGCCGCAAGGTCGGAGATGGGCGCTGGCAGATCACCCAAACCCATGTTCACATAGGAGGCTATGCCCTCCTCTTCAAGACCATCGGCCAGCAGGAAGACGAGGTAAAGACGGACTGGAAGCCCTCCACCGACGACACCCTGGAAGAAGCCGCCCATACGCTGGACACAGAGCAATAGTCGCGCGTAGATTTCGCATCTCCGCACCCGGCGTGGCAATCTAAGAGTGGAGTGAATACATTCTTGCCCAAGTTGACGCCATTCCGGCGTGCCCCGCGAGTAGTGCTTCTCGCAGCAGCCGGTTTGTTGTCTGCACTCTCTTCCTCTGCGCAGACCCCGAATACGCTCCCCTCCGCGCCGAGCGCCCTGATTGCCGCTCAAAATGAAGCACTTACAAAGCCCGCCGGCTCGGGCTTTGTCTTCACCACTCCCGGCAGCTATCCCGGCCCTGGTGGATTTAATATCGACCGCGCGAGCGATGCGGCCTTACCACTCACGCTCGATGACGCCATCTCCATCGGCATGGCCCGCAATGTGCGCCTGAAGTACGATCGTGCGAATCTGCGCGCGGTCAAGGGCGACACGTTGGGCGTTCTGAATGCTCTCATTCCCAACCTGACCCTCAATGCCCAGAGCAGTGCACAAGAGCTAAACCTTGCAGCCATGGGGTTTAAGGCATCCACTCTCTCAGAGTTCGCCAGTTCAGGCCTACTGCCTCCCGGCTATGCCTTCTCCGAGATCGTCAAGGTGGACACCACCCAGGCGTCATTGAACGCTAGCCAGGTATTGTTCAACATGCCCGATTATGAGCTATATCGTGGTACGACCAATGAGGCGCGAGTCGTTGATCTTACAAGGCTTACTGACGAGGGCGATCTCGTCCTCGCGGTTGGCACAACCTATCTCCAGGTGCTAGCCGATCAGTCCAATCTGACTAACGCGCAGGCCCAGGAACAGTCCGCGAAGACGCTCTTTGACCAGGCCACGCAGAAGCACAAAGCAGGGGTAGGGACGGATCTCGATGCATTGCGCGGCCAGGTGGAGTATCAACAGCGCCAGCAGGATGTGGTGGCAGCTCGGGCCTTGCTGGAAAAAGAGAAGATTCAGTTGACCCGCATCCTCGGACTGCCTGCCAGACAACAGCTGGAACTTACAGATTCGGCGCCGTTTGCCCAGTTAGCAGAGATGGGCTTGGACGCGGCCAAGATCACTGCCTACCGACACCGCAAGGATTATCTCAGCCTGCTGGAGCAGATTGCCCTCGCCCAGCGCGAGGTGAAGGCCGTTAAGTATCAGCGTTTGCCTACACTTGCATTCAACGGCGACTATGGAGTCATCGGCCTCACGACTGGGTCCTATCATGGAGATTTCACCGCAGAGGGCTCGCTCCGTGTGCCGATCTTCCGCGAGGCGGCGCAGCGTGGAGAGCAGGATGTTGTCGGCTCGCAGTTGACAGCGCTAAGACAGGAATTGGCGGATTCGCGGGTTACGATCGACGCTCAGATTCGCACGTCGATGCTGGATGTGAACGCAACAAACGAGTTAGTGAAGGTTGCGCAGAGCAATGTGGAGCTGGCTCAGGAGGAGTTGTCGGATGAGCGGGAGCGGTTTGCGGCGGGGGTGGATGATAATTTGCCCGTTGTAGATGCGGAGGCGACCGTGGCCAGCGCGCAGGCTCAGCTGGTTAACTCCTTATATCAGTACAACGTAGCGAAGCTGCAGTTGGCTGAAAATACGGGTGTGGTCGAGAGCCGGTATCGGGCTTACCTGGGTCGGTAGGGCTTTTTTCTTCGAAGACGTGTGAGTTTGAGTGCGCTTTGAACCCGGTTTGGTGATGCGCGATGGCCCTTTGAGCTGTTTTTTCTGCACATGCGATGCGGGTAGGATGGGGCGTGCGAAAAAAGCAAATTCTGTTGAGCTGGTCGGGCGGTAAGGACAGCGCCTGGGCGCTGCATCTGCTGCGCCAGGATCCGGAGTTCGAGGTGGTGGGGTTGCTGACTACCGTCAACGAGCATTTCCATCGGGTGGCGATGCATGGGTTCCGGGAGGAGTTGCTGGACCTGCAGGGGGAGGCGGCCGGGTTGCCGCTGTGGAAGGTTCCGTTGCCTTGGCCCTGCTCGAACACGGTGTACGAGCGGCTGATGGCGGAGGTGAGCCAGCGGGCCGTGGCCGAGGGACTATATGGGGTCGCCTACGGTGATTTGTTTCTGCACGACATTCGCGCTTACCGCGTGGAGAAGATGGCCGGGACGGGGCTGGAGCCGGTCTTTCCCTGCTGGCTGCTGCCTACCGATGAGCTGGCGCACTCGATGATTGCGGCCGGGGTGCGGGCACATATTGTGTGCGTGGATCCGCGCAAGATGGATCGGGGGTTTGCGGGGCGGGTGTTCGATGAGCAGTTGCTGCGAGAGTTGCCGGAGTCGGTGGACCCTTGCGGGGAGCGGGGGGAGTTCCACACCTATGTGAGCGCTGGACCGATGTTCTCGCGTAGCATTGAAGTGTCGCGTGGCGAGGTTGTGGAGCGTGACAGTTTTATCTATGCGGACCTGCTGCCTCCCTCCAATCCGACACATCTCTAGGCTGGTTCTGTTCTGCTTGGGCTTCATGCTTTGCGCGGGAGGCGTGCGGCCTGCGCGGGCGCAGGTGCTGGCGCAGAAAAACTGGGCCGGGTCGGGTGTGACGGTGCAGGTGTGGTGGCAGCGTGGGGTGTTTTACAGGATCGATCCGAGCAAATTTCAGGACGCTGCTCCCGACAGGCGCGGGGATGGGCGCGGGGACCTGATGGGGATCGATCAACGCCTTGATTACCTGCAGTCGCTGGGTGTGGATGCGGTGATTCTTGAGACTACTCCGGAGGCAGCGGGAGCTGAGGTAACACCAGCGCAAGCGAAGGCAGTTGGAATGATGCCGACGGCGGAGGTGGGTGAGGCGTTCGACACGCTGGTGCGAGATGCGATTGGGCGGCACTTGCGGGTGCTGGTGGAGTTGGGTGCTCCGGCTTCGCAGCAGGGGGATGCGCAGTATCTGGCGGCGGCGCGGGCGTGGCTGAACCAGGGGGCTGCGGGGATCTATGTTCCGACGCGGGCGCTGGAGCAGGTGGATGGCGCCGAGCACATTGCGCTGCTGCTGCAGGAGCTGCGCGCGCTGACGGATGGGTTTCCGGGGGAGCGGGTGTTGCTGGCCGATGCTCCGGGGGAACAGGACTTTGTGCTGCAGGATGCGCTGGCGAAGTACACGCAGCTGACAGCCAGCGCACCGTTGGGAGAGCTGGGCAAAGGCGGGGCGATGCCTACAGCGGCTGAGCTGCGTGCGGCGTGGATGGCAGAGCTGGGCGAAGCCCCTGCGAGCACGCAGGCTGTGAGCACGGTTGTAACAAAGACGGTGAAGCGTGTGGTTGTACGTCATGGCCGGAAGCATGTGGTGACGGAGACGGTGCGGTCGTGGTCGAAGCCGCACAGCACGGCGCAGGGTGTGGCTAATCCGCTGTTGGTGGCGGCGCGTGTGCCGGCGATGAAGGACCCGGCGCAGAGGCTGGCGCTGGAGCGGACGCTTGCCGTGATGACGTTGGCTTCAAAGTCCGCAGTGCTGCTGGAGTATGGGCAGGAGCTGGGGCTTGAGATGGCGGGCGGGCGGGCGGCGCTGATGCAGTGGACGCCTACGAACCTTACGCGCAAGCCTCCGACGGTGGTGGAGAAACCCTCGCCGCCGCCGGTCTCGCAGTACAAGGGGTTTCTTCCGTGGGTGAAGCCGCTGCCGCGGAACTACTTTCCGCCACCGGTGATGCCGGTTGTCGAAGAGAGCGATAAGCCGGTGCCAGTCGACCCTGCGCTGCTGCCCGGATTTACAACGGGCGATGTGGACGCCGCGATGGAGGCTTCCAATAGAGTGAGGGCGAATGTGGCTTCCGAGACGTATGAGGATGGGTCGCTGCTGAATCTTTACAAGCAGTTGATTGTGCTGCACCACGACAATATGACGGTGCGGAGTGGGGTGATGGAGGTGCTGAACCACGATGACGTGGATGCGCTGGTTTGGGTGCGGCGTGCGCCGGCTAGTTCGCGGATCTCTACTACGGTGGTGGCGGCTTGTAACTTGTCGGATCGGCCGGTGGTGTTGAGTGATTTGGGGACGGTTACGGTGAAGGTTATGCGGTCGTTGCTGGTGCCTGCACCGGGGGATTTGTTGAAGGTGGGCGCGGGGGATGTGATGGTGGGGGAGACGCGGTAGGTCCTGCGCGGACGGCGAGGGGTTTTGGGCTTCTAGCTTCTAGCTTCTAGCTTCTAGCAAAGGCAAGAACGGGCGCTCGCTTCGCGAGCGAGAAGCGGGTTCCTCGCTGCGCTCGGAATGACAGCCAGAAAGGCAAGGACAACAACAAGAACAACTGCAAAGGCAAAGGCAAAAGCAACTGCAACTGCAACTGCAACTGCAACTGCAACTGCAAAAGCAAAAGCAAAAGCAACTGCAACTGCAACTGCAACCGCAACTGCAGATCCCTGCGGGATGACAAACAAAGGGAGTGCAAGTGCGATGGCGATGGCGATGGCACAAGCAACTTAGAACTTACGCCCCTGCAACTTAGAACTTCTACAACTTCACTTGCTTCTGGTTTGGGCTATATCGGGGCCCAGTAGTTCCTGGGCGCTGGCTTCGGGCTCCTCGGGGATGGGGGCTTCGGTGCGGGTGGCTTCGATGTCGAGATGGTTGCGGGTTAGGCCTTCTTTCAGGATCGCGAAGGCTTGCTCGGGGGTGTCGGCGAACTGGAAGAGGTCGAGGTCCTTGGGGGCGATCGCGCCTTTGTCGGCTAGCAACTGGAGGTCGATTACGTTCTTCCAGTACGACGACCCGTAGATGACGATGGTGATCGGCTTCGAGAGCTTGTGGGTCTGGTCGAGGGTCAGGAGCTCGAACATTTCGTCCAGCGTGCCGAAGCCGCCGGGGAAGACGACCAGGGCTTTGGCGAGGTAGGCGAACCAGTACTTGCGCATGAAGAAGTAGTGGAAGTTCAGGTTGAGCGCGGGGGTGATGTAGGGATTGGGGAGCTGCTCGAAGGGGAGCATGATGTTGAGGCCTATTGTCTTGCCACCAGCCTCCCAGGCTCCGCGATTTGCCGCTTCCATGATGCCGGGACCGCCGCCCGAGGTGATGACGAAACGGTGGCGGCGGCCGGGGAGGTTCTTGGAC
>JBAVDD010000017.1:0-5770 GCA_049587035.1 Acidobacteriaceae bacterium
CATGATATGGATGCTTTGTGGCTCCATTTGGTTGGATGCACGACTCTTCCAGCGTGTCGCCTCGCTGCAATGTATATCGACTACCATCTCTATAGATCGCAAAGGAGTTGCCCCGCGCATGAAGCCCAATGAAGGCCGCAAGAGAATCGTCATCGAAGAGGTCCAGCCCACCGTTGACAACGGCCGCCATCCCGCCAAGCGCATCCTCGGCGACACCATCACCATTACCGCCGCCATCTTCGGCGACGGCCACGATCACGTAGCCGCGCGCCTTCTCTATCGCCATCACGCGCAGCGCAAGTGGAGCTCCGTCCCCTTCATTGAACTCACCAACGACCTCTGGTCAGCCACCTTCACCGCCGCCTCACTCGACGACACTACCAAGTTAGGCCTCTGGAATTTCACCATCGAAGCCTGGATCGATCACTTCGACACCTGGATCCACGACCTCGCCAAGCGCCTGGCCGCCCAGCAAGACTCCGCGCAGGATATTCCCCTGGCTCTCCGTATCGGAGCCAACCATCTCGACGCCGCAGCCACGCGCGCCAAAGGCTCCGACGCAAAAAAACTCGCCGCCGCCGCCACCAACCTCCGCACACTCGCCGAGCAGAATCTCCCCATCTACGACAACCCCATTACACCCGAGCTAATCGCCCTCGTCGCCAAGTATCCTGACTTCGCCTTCTCCACAAAACACCCCACCGAGTTTCCCATCTGGATCGATCGCGAGCGTGCCCGTTTCTCCTCCTGGTATGAACTCTTCCCCCGCTCCGCCGCACCCACACCCAACCAACACGGCACCCTCCGCGACGTAGCCGCGCGCGTCCCTGAGATTGCCGCCATGGGCTTCGACGTTCTCTACATGCCACCCATCCACCCCATCGGCAACGCCTTCCGCAAAGGCAAAAACAACTCCGTCACCGCCAAGCCCGACGACGTCGGCAGCCCCTGGGCAATAGGCTCCTCCGAAGGTGGCCACACCGCAATCCTTCCCGCCCTGGGTACCTTCGCCGACTTCGACCACCTTATCGAAACCACACGCACCCACAACATCGACCTGGCCCTCGACATCGCCTTCCAATGCAGCCCCGACCACCCTTGGGTCACCGAGCATCCCACCTGGTTCTCGCACCGTCCCGACGGTACCATCCAGTACGCCGAAAATCCCCCCAAAAAATATCAGGACATCTACCCGCTCAACTTCGAATCCGCCGACTGGCGCGGTCTCTGGGACGCTCTCCACAACGTATTCAGCTTCTGGGTGGACCGCGGCGTCCGCGTCTTCCGCGTCGACAACCCCCACACCAAGGCCCTCCCCTTCTGGGAGTGGTGCATCGCCGAGATCCACAAGTCCGCGCCCGACACAATCTTCTTAGCCGAAGCCTTCACCCGCCCCCACGTCATGTACTCGCTGGCCAAAGCCGGCTTCACGCAGTCCTACACCTACTTCACCTGGCGCAACACCAAAGCCGACCTTACCGAGTACTTCACCGAAATCTGCAACCCCCCGGTTGCGGATTTCTTCCGCCCCAACGTCTGGCCCAACACCCCCGACATCCTCCACGCCCAATTCCAAGTCGAAGACCTCGCACACCGCCAGGCCATCTTCCGCCAGCGCATCATCCTTGCAACGACCCTCAGCGCCAACTACGGAATCTACGGCCCCGCCTACGAACTACTAGAAGGCCGCCCAGCCAAACCATCCCCTGGTAAAACAAGCAGCGAAGAGTACCTCGACAGCGAAAAATATCAACTCCGCACCTGGAATCGCAGCGACCCCAACTCCATCGCCCCGCTCATCCAGCAGCTAAACCAAATCCGCCGCAACAACCCCGCGCTCCAGCGCAACGAAAACCTCCACTTCCACCCCAACCCCAACGACAACATCCTCATCTACTCCAAGTCCACCACCGACCACACCAACACCATCCTAGTAGCCGTAAACCTGGACCCCCTCAACACGCAATCCACCACAGTAGACCTAGCCCTCGACAAACTAAACCTCCCCTGGGACGCGACCTACAACGTAGAAGACCAACTCACCGGCAACCACTACACCTGGCACGGCCCCACCAACTACGTCTCCCTAACTCCCACAGCCACGGCCCACATCTTCCGCATCCTCCGAACCTAACGCAATCCATCAGCCACCAACACCCCACAACCCGCATCCAACCCAGCAGATGACAGCGCCCACCACCGAGGCAAACCGCACGTGAAGAAGCCCTGCAGCGCCACCGACCCGCTCTGGTACAAAGACGCGATCATCTACGAGCTCCACGTCCGCGCCTTCGCCGACTCCAACGCCGACGGTATCGGCGACTTCCAGGGCCTCATCTCCAAGCTCGACTACCTCCAGGAACTCGGCGTCACCTGCCTCTGGCTCCTCCCGTTCTTCCCCTCGCCCCTGCGCGACGACGGCTACGACATCGCCGACTACACCAGCGTCAACCCAGCTTACGGATCACTGGAAGATTTCAGGCAGTTTTTAGCCGAAGCCCACGCCCGCAACCTCCAGGTCATGATCGAGCTCGTCATCAACCACACCTCCGATCAGCACCCCTGGTTCCAGCGCGCCCGCCACGCGCCCAAAGATTCCCCCGAACGCAACATGTACGTCTGGTCCGACACCGACAAGCTCTACGACGGCGTCCGCATCATCTTCACCGACACCGAAAAGTCCAACTGGACCTGGGACGAAGTCGCGCACCAGTACTACTGGCACCGCTTCTTCTCCCACCAGCCCGACCTCAACTTCGACAACCCCCGCGTCATGGACGAAGTCCTCAAAGCCATGCGCTTCTGGCTAGACATGGGCGTAGACGGCCTCCGTCTCGACGCCATCCCCTACATCATCGAGCGCGACGGAACCTCCTGCGAGAACCTCCCCGAAACCCATCACGCGATCAAACAAATCCGCGCCGCCATCGACGCCGAGTACGAAAACCGTCTCGTCCTCGCCGAAGCCAACATGTGGCCCGCCGACGTCCGCCCCTACTTCGGCGACGGCGACGAGTGCAACATGGCCTTCCACTTCCCGCTGATGCCGCGCATCTACATGGCGCTCCGCCAGGAAGACCGTCTCCCCATCACCGACATCATGGCGCAAACCCCCGCCATCCCCGACAACTGCCAGTGGGGCCTCTTCCTCCGCAACCACGACGAGCTCACCCTCGAAATGGTCACCGACGACGAGCGCGACTACATGAACCTCGCCTACGCCGCCGACACCCGCATGCGCATCAACGTAGGCATCCGTCGCCGCCTCGCTCCATTGATGGACAACAACCGCCGCCGCATAGAGCTCTTAAACTCACTTCTCCTCAGCTTCCCCGGCACGCCCATCATGTACTACGGCGACGAGATCGGCATGGGCGACAACATCTACCTCGGCGACCGCAACGGCGTCCGCACGCCCATGCAGTGGAACTCCGACCGCAACGCCGGCTTCAGCAAAGCCGTCCCCGCCAAGCTCTACTTCCCCGTCATCATGGACCCCATCTGGGGCTACCAGGCCATCAACGTCGAAGCGCAACAGACTGACGCCTCTTCGCTCCTCCACTGGACGCGCAACATGATCGCGCTGCGCAAAATCTTCCAGGTCTTCGGCCGCGGCACGCTTGAATTCCTGCACCCCGAAAATCGCAAAGTCCTCGCTTACATCCGCGACTACACCGACCCCGTCATCCCCTCCGCCGACAGCAACACACCCCACTCCGAAACCGTCCTCTGCGTAGCCAACCTCTCGCGCTTCGCGCAGCCCGTGCAGCTAGACCTCACCAAGTTCGCCGGCCGCCAGCCCGTCGAAATGCTAGGCTACGTCCCCTTCCCCCTCATCGACGACACACCCTACGCCATCACCCTCGCCCCTTACAGCTTCTTCTGGCTAGAGCTTCAACCCGGCCCTGCTCGTCCCTCCACCCCGCCCGCCGATCTCATCCACTACACCCCCTCCACCACGCCCACCCTCATCTCTCTCCTCAACGAGTCCGGCACCGACATCCTCAACACCATCCTCCCCGCCTACATCGCGCGCCAGCGCTGGTTCGGAGGCAAGTCTCGCACCATCCGCTCCACGCGCATCGTCTCCACGCTTCCCATCGACCCCACCTCCCTCATCAACCTCATCGCACTCATCGAAGTCACCTACACCGACACCACCACCGACCTCTACCAACTCCCGCTCACCATCGCCTCCGACGCCGAAGCCGAAGCCCCACACATCTCCTCACCCAACTCCATCATCACGACCTTCAACAACTCCACACTTGTCGACGCCACCGCCAGCCCCACCTTCCGGGCCGCTCTCCTGCACAGCATCCTCACCCCTAGCGCCACCACACCCGATCTCGCCTCCACCCGATCCTCCGCGCTCGATCCCACCCGTCTCACCGACGTCCCCTCCCGCCTCGCCTCCGCCGAGCAATCCAACACCAGCATCCTCTACGACGAACTCGCTATCCTCAAGCTCTTCCGTCACCTCCGCACCGGCGAAAATCCCGACGTAGAAATCGCACGCTTCCTCACCGATGTCGCGCACTTCCCCCACATCCCTTCCTACCTCGGCGACCTTCATCTCACTGCCGACGACACCACCCTAGCCTTCCTCCAAACCTTCTCACCCAACCTCGGCGACGGCTGGGTCTGGACACTCAACGAGCTCGATCGATTCTTCGTCTCCGTCGTCAACACTCCCCCGCCCGCCGGAACTCAGGTACCCCAGGATTTCAGTTTTGGGACTCATAGCCCGGAAGAGGGATGGGCAACTTTAACCCCCGAGGCGATCCCCTACCTCGCCGCCGCCGAACTCCTTGGCCAGCGCACCGCTGAACTCCATCTGGCACTCGCCACTCCCACCGACGACCACGCCTTCGCCGCCGAGCTCACTACCCCCGAAGACCTGGCCAACGACCGCCAGCGCATCCACCTCCAGGTCACCACCGCGCTCGACGCCCTCCACTCCGCCCTCAAATCCAACTCCGGTTTTACCTCCCAGGCCACCGCCCTCGCCACCGAAGTCCTCTCCCACCGCGACAACCTCCTCGCCCGCGTCGCCTCCCTCAATGGCGATGCCTCTCGCTTCGGCCAGCGCATCCGCATTCACGGCGATTACCACCTCGGCCAGCTCCTCACCATCCAAACCAAGGCCCACCCCGACTTCCTCATCATCGACTTCGAAGGCGAACCCGCCCGCCCCCTCGCCGAGCGCCGCCGCAAGCAATCCCCCCTCCGCGACATAGCCGGCATGCTCCGCAGCTTCAGCTACGCCGCCTTCACGGCGCTGCAATCGGCCACGGAACGCAACCCCTCCCAGGCCGCCAACCTCTCCGCCTGGGCCGCCGCATGGGAGTCCACCACCACCACCGCCTTTCTCCACGGCTACGACTCCGTCATCGCCGCCAACCCCACGCTCTTACCAGCGCAAACTCCGGTTACCCCAAGCCCGGATTCTCGGACGCGGGTTCGCAGGACGCCCGACCTCGAGCACCAATCCACCTTGGACGCCCTCCTCCTCGAAAAGGCCTCCTACGAACTTCTCTACGAGCTAAACAACCGTCCCGCCTGGCTCGTCATACCTCTCAGCGGCATACTTGCCATCGCCCGTAACGGCGCATAGTCTTGCAACACTCGGGTCGATCCTCCATGTCCTCCACGCCTCTCACTGCCGAAGCCTCGCATCCCGCCAACCTCTCGGACGCGTCTCTCTCGCCCGCGCCCCGACCCAACTCCACCGCCGAGCTCCTCATCTGCCTCCCCGCGCTCACCGGCG
>JBAVDD010000018.1:0-17304 GCA_049587035.1 Acidobacteriaceae bacterium
TCCGTTTTGGGTCTTGGAGAAAACTCAAGGCAGAGCTGTCATCGGCATCTGGTAAGGAGATTCCAACGAGCTTGAATCAATCCGTCGACGGTGGGCTTTCCGGGGGAGCTGGAAACGGCGGTGCGAGCGGCGCAACCTCTCAGTTCCCGCTGATTCAAGAATCCTTAGCAGATGCCGATAACACCAAAGTCACGCCATACGGGGTTCAGAAATCAATGGAGTTTGATGAAGAGATACGGGAGTTTCTGATTGAGAGCAATGAGAATCTCAACGCCCTCGACCAGCAGATTGTTGAACTCGAAAAGAGCCCGACAGATGAAGAGCTCATCGCCGGGGTGTTCCGGACGATCCACACGATCAAAGGGACATCGGGCTTCTTTGGTTTCAATATCCTGGGCTCGGTGACACACATCGCGGAGAGCATTCTCGGGCAGGTACGGGAGAAAGACCGACTCCTGACTCCAGCGCTCGTGTCCCTGATCCTGGAGACGGTCGACGCAGTCAAACAGATTCTCCTCACCATTGAAGCGAATAATGAAGAGGGGGAAGACTGCTATCAATCGCTGCGGGAGCGTTTGAATGAGGCCTTCCAGTCATGTGGAGATGCTGAGATACAACTCTCCGGTGATGGCATGGTCGATCCGAACTCCTGTCGAGATTCGCTGAATGTGCAGGAGGAGTCGACCGATAATTCGTTCCGGAAGATGCCTGCGGCCCAGTCTTCCCCGAGTGCGGTGGAGGAAATACGGGATGTAACGGATCGGAGGTCGCCCGTTGGTTTGGATGGGAGACTGTGGGCGTCCGGGAAATCGTCCGAAGGGAGCGTTGCGCATGAGGTGGTTTTTGCGCGTACGCAGATCGCGGCCGAACAGGGCGGCGAAAAGGTTGCAGGAGCGCGACCGGAGGAGAGCACAGCCGGCTCTACGATTCGCGTCGATGTCACGCTTCTGGATAAGCTGATGAATCTCGTTGGGGAGCTGGTGCTGGCCCGCAACCAGATCTTGCAGGGCGCACAGCAATCGAGTGCCTCGAACGCGACCGCGCAGAGGCTCAATCTAATCACCAGCGAACTACAGGAAAGCGTAATGCTTACCCGCATGCAGCCGATTGGCGTGGTGTGGAATAAGCTACCGCGAGTGGTGCGAGACCTCTCCGTTGAGATGGGAAAGAAGATCGAGATCCAGATGGAGGGAGCCTCCACGGAGCTCGACAAGACCATCATCGAGGCGATCAAGGACCCCCTGACCCATATCGTCCGCAACGCTTGCGACCACGGGGTCGAAACGCCGGAGATCCGTTTAGCCAAAGGAAAGAGTGCCCACGGAACCATTTGGCTGCGGGCGTTTCACGAGGGGGGTCACGTCAACATCGAGATGTCCGACGACGGCGCGGGGATCGATCCGGAGAGGGTTAAGAGCAAGGCAGTCCAGAAGGGTTTGATACGGCCTGAAGAGGCAGCTGCGATGCATGAGTGGGATGCGTTGCGCTTGATCTTTCTTCCCGGATTTTCCACGACGGAGAAGATCACCAGCATCTCCGGCCGGGGCGTAGGAATGGATGTGGTGAAGACCAACATCGAAAAGATCAGTGGGACGGTCGACGTTGCCAACCGCAGCGGCATGGGAACGACACTGAAGATCAAGATTCCTCTGACCCTCGCGATCATCCCCGGCCTGATTGTGACGGTGCGCAGCGATGGTTCGAACAGAACCGGCGCTACCTATGTTCACCGCTTCGTGATTCCCCAGGCAAATCTTGTGGAGCTGGTACGGCTGGAAGGAGAGAAGGCGCGGAAGCAAATCGAACACATTCACGGCGCCGAGGTCTATCGCCGCAGAGGCAAACTTCTTCCACTGGTGTATCTCAGCGAGATTCTGGGGCTCGTGCCAAGCGACGATACAAGCCCTCGCCATCGCGACACAGATCAGGACCAGGTCACGAATATCGTGGTGGTCCAGGCAGAGGAGACGGCCTTTGGTTTAGTCGTCGACGAGGTGAATGATACGCAGGAGATTGTCGTGAAGGCGCTGGGTAAGCAGCTGAAGTCAGTCAGCAGCTATCTGGGAGCCACCATCATGGGAGATGGAAAGATTGCGCTCATTCTGGACGTGACAGGGCTGGCCAACCTGGCGAAGGTGCTGGCGCACAAGCAGCAGAGTGTCCTCGGCGACAGTCGGCTGACGGATGGCAAGCGCGACGGAAGCCAGACGCTGCTTCTGTTTCGCTCCGGGGTGTTCAAGCGCCTGGTACTTCCCCTTTCGCTGGTCGCGCGGCTAGAGGAGATTCCGATCTCGCGTACCGAGATAGCAGGCGGCAGACGCGCGATGCACTATCGCGACAGCATTATGCCGCTGGTGTCTTTGAGCAAATTGATGGACGCTGCCGTGGACGATGGATTCTCAGACAACCAAATGCTGCAGGTGATCGTGTTCCAGGAACACGGGCGGTATGTAGGGATTGTGGTGGATGAGATTCTCGACATCGTCCGGGAGACCATCACGATCAAGAGCCCGGGAACCACCTTCGGTCTACTGGGGTCTGGTGTCGTCGGAGGCAAGGTGACAGACTTCGTTGACCTGGAAGTCCTGCTGAAGAAGGCACTCGGAGCTGTGGCCGGATCCGAAGACACCGGCCACTGTCGAACGCTCCGGATCTTGCTGGTTGATCCCGCGAGGATTGCACGGGGCGCCATGCGAAGTTACCTCGAGATTCGCGGTCATCACGTCTCCGAGGCTTCCGGACTAGCGGACGCTTTGCAGAAGGCACTTGCGGAGCGGAGCGAGGTGGTATTGACGGCGTTGGAACTTGGCCAGTCCCTGGGTTGCGAGCTGCTGGATGCGATTCGTGGTCGCCGCGAGCTGGATGCTGTCACGGTAGCGGCGCTCCACGAGGGCGAGCAGTCAGGAAGGGGGGCCTCGCCGGAGGGTCGGCACTTCGATGAGGTTCTACAACGCGATGATCGACGCAGCATTCTTCGTTATCTGGAGATGATCGACGTGCGCTCCCTCATCGAGGGAGTCCCGGAACCGATGACGTTGGTTTCCTCCTAGAAGCTATATCTCCGGCATTCCGCTGCATCGACGCCCGTCACAAATTCATAGCGCAAACAGGATTCAACCCACTGAAGGAGTGGTTGTGAGCACCTCGACTCCAACGATTATTGAAAGCTCTTCCACTTTGGACCCAGCACATTCCCTTTCTGTTACGGACGATCGTGGCGATTACATGGACTGGATCGAACGCGCGACGGGGGTATGCGACGCTGCGGCCCAAGGCCACCTCGATGTACGCCTTTCACGTTGCGAGACAGGCGACGCCATCGAACGGTTGGTGCGCTCGATTAACTATCTGCTGGATGTTACCGATGCCTTTGTGCGTGAGTCTGGAGCGACGCTTACCGCGGCCACCGATCGCAAGTTTCATCGCAAGATCATGCTGCAAGGGTTGCCCGGGTCATTCCGGTTCGCGGCGGAGACTGTCAACGAAGCCGCCGAGAGGATGGAGGAGCAGACGATCGCGCTGGCGGCGAGTGAGTCGGGACGCACGGCGCTGGCCGAGAGTATTGGCGAGGTCGCTACCGCGGTGAATGATGCGGCTAAGAGTGTTCAATTGACGGCACGCGGACTGAAGCAGACCGCCGACAGTACGGCTGCACAGGCGGCGACGGTGGCCGCTGCCGTCGAGGAGACCTCCGCAATTGTGCACACGGTCGCGGCCGCGACCGAGGAGTTGTCGGTGACAGCGGTAGAGATCGAACGCCATATGCGGGAGGTCGCGCGCATCTCCAACGACGCAGTGGACGAGGCCAACAAGACAACGCTCACGGTTCAGGGGCTCGCAGCCGCTCAGAACAAAATCGGCATGGTGGTCAAGACAATCTCCGAGGTCGCCTCACAGACCAACCTACTGGCGCTGAACGCGACGATCGAATCAGCTAGAGCAGGAGAAGCTGGTAAAGGATTCGCAGTGGTTGCTTCCGAGGTCAAATCCCTTTCGCGCCAGACAGCTGTGGCGACCGAGAGCATTGAGAGAGAGACCGAGTCGATCCACAAGGCTGCCTCTGCGTCGGCTAGCGCCATCGGTGAGATCAGCAAGACGATTCGAAGCCTGGATGATGTCTCAAAGACGGTGATGATCTCGGTCGACGAACAGAGGTCCGCCACGCGCGAGATCAGCCGTAGCATCCAGCAGGCGGCAGCTGCAACGACGGACGTCACCAAAAGCATCGTGGGTGTTAACGAGGCTGCGCAGAACACCAGTATCGCTATAGACGAACTGCAGAAGGCTGCCGATGATCTTACTCAGCACTCCGATTCACTGAAGTTGTCCATGCAGCAACTTGCAAGTAGACAGAACTACCCCGATGGCCAGGCGCGTTAGCCGAAAAGAAGGAGCAAATGACAGGAGCGGACGTTCCCGAGAGGGCCATTACGAGGCATGCCAATATCAGGCAATTCGCAACCTTTCATGTTGCGGACATGTTTATGGGCATTGAGCTGTCACGAGTGCAGGAGCTGATGCGCTACCAGGAGATGGCGCCGGTTCCACTAGCTCCAGCTACTGTGGAGGGGCTGATCAATCTTCGCGGACAGATCGTCACCGCACTGAACATGCGCCGAATCTTCTCGCTGCCCCCGATGAACGCCACAGATCGGAAGCCGATGAATATCGTAATTCGTACTGAAGGCGGCGCGGTGAGCTTCCTGGTCGATGAGATCTGTGACGTGCTCGATGTCCGGCAGGACACGTGGACACAGCTACCGGCGAATTTTCCCGCCGTCCAACGAACGTTCCTCCAAGGCGTCTACCAGCTTGAATCCAGGCTGCTGATGGTCGTCGATACCGAACGAGTTGTTTCCATGGGAGCAGACTAACGTCGCTCCTCTCACGGGTGATTAGTTCTTGGCGAAGGGTTTGATCTTACAGATGGAAGGTCATGAGGAAGGTACACTCAATGGAAATTACGGCAGATAGAGCACGGGCGAAGTCGCTGCAGAGTTTGAGGCCTAGTGGCCTCAAGGCGCGCCAAGGAACACGAGCGGCGAAGCTGGCTCCCGCCAACTCGGGCGATAAGATCCAGCCCGCGGCAGATCACCAGCCCCTCAATCATGAGGATGTCGCCGCGCTCCTGGCACGAGATGCAGCCATCAATCGATCGATCGCCATCATCGAGTTCCATACCGATGGAAGGATCCTGACAGCGAACAAGAACTTTCTTGAGTTGGTAGGTTACTCCCTGAACGAGATCAAGGGGCGACATCACAACATGTTCGCGGACCCCACCCATCAGCATTCCGCTGAAAGTGCGGAGTTCTATGCGGCATTGGATTCTGGTAAGTTCCGATCGTGCAAGTCGAAGAAAATTATTGGTAAAAGTGGCAAGGAGCTTTGGATCCACGCTGACTATCACCCTATCCCAGGGCCGAATGGCCAGCCTGAAAAGGTCCTAGAGTTTTGCTCCGACGTTACCGGGCAGATGCGAGTCGCCGCTGGAGCATCGGAGCAGCTAGCGGCTATGGATGCTTCCCTCGCGTTGCTTGAGTTTGATGTGGACGCCACGGTTCTGACGGCCAACGAGAACTTCCTTGACATGGTGGGATACACCCTTGATGAAATTAAGGGACAGCCGCTCAGCATCTTCGCGAGTGATGAGTTTCAGCACTCCGCGGAGTTCTCCATCTTGTGGAACGGTTTGCGCCGGGGCGAACATCAGACCGTACGTTCGATGCGCATCATCGATAGAAGCGGCAAAGAAATTATGATCCACGCTGAGTACAATCCTTTCCTGGATCCAGATGGCAATCTCCTCAAGGTTCTTGAATTTGCAACGGACGTGACAGCACAAACAAAGATTCGCGAAGATCTTTTCAAGGTAGTTACCTCGATCAGCGACATGGTGGTTACGATCGCCAACTCCGCGGAAGAAATGATGGCTGTAAGCCAGGAACTCTCTGTGCATGCAGCAGAGACACTCCAGCGAACCAACACTGTATCCGACAGCAGTATGCGGGTATCGGCGAATGTGAACGTAGTTGCTTCAAGTTCAGAGGAGATGATGGTCTCCATTCGGGAGATATCCAAGAGCGCTACCGAGGCCGCTCACGTCGCCAGGGGCGCAGTCAGTATTGCGGAGAACACCAATCACACCATTCAGCAGCTGGGCGCTTCCAGCTCCGAGATTGGGAAAGTTATCAAAGTCATCACGTCGATCGCACAGCAGACCAACCTGCTGGCATTGAATGCGACCATTGAAGCTGCGCGAGCTGGCGAGGCTGGCAAGGGATTCGCTGTGGTTGCCAATGAGGTGAAGGAGTTGGCTAAGGAGACCGCGCGCGCCACCGAAGAGATTGGTCAGAAGATTGAGGCGATCCAATCGGACACTGCCGCGGCCGTGAGGGCGATTGGAGAGGTTACGAGGATCATTACGCAGGTCAATGACATCTCGAACGTGATTGCTTCCGCGGTGGAGGAACAGACTGCGACGACGGCCGAGATCAGCCGGAATGTGATGGAAGCCGCGATGGGTTCGAGCGAGATCTCGGCGAGCATCACGGAGGTGGCGCACTCCGCGGAGCTTACCATGGCTGGCTCATCGCAGGCGCAGAGCGCGGCGAAGGCCCTGAGCGAGATGGCGGCACACCTCAGCCGTATGGCCAGCGCAAGCAGAGGTTAGAGGTCGGCGGTGGAGGATAAAAAGTACAAGGTACAGATTTGAATACGAGGAGTTGGTTGGCAATGACACCGAAGGCACTTGTTCTGGACGATTCCCGGGTGATGCGAGGAATTCTTAGCAAGATTCTAATCGCCCGTGGCTTTCAAACGGTGCAGGCGAGCAACGGACTCGAAGCGCTTGAAGTCATGGAGCGCGATGGTTCAGCCATCTCGCTGGTGATGGCGGATTGGAACATGCCGGTGATGAATGGTCTTGAGTTCGTCAAGGAACTTCGCACGCAGGCAAGATTTGCGCATGTTCCTGTGATGATGGTGACCAGTGAGACCGACATCGAACTGGTGGGTGAGGCGCTTATGGCCGGAGCAAATGAGTACATCATGAAGCCCTTTACGGCCGACATCGTGGATGAGAAGCTGCAGCTTCTCAATCTGGGCAGGGGATAAGATGCATACCATCCATGCTCCGCTGGCCAATGAGGCGCCTCCGCAAGCTGCCATCGCCACGCCTGTTCGCGTGTTAGTAGTGGATGATTCGGTAGTCATCCGCAGGATTCTGTCGCGACTCATCTCGGACGATCCCGCCTTGGAGGTCATTGGATTCGCAGCAAATGGTTCTGGCGCATTAGGTCAGGCCGCGCGCTTGCAGCCGGATGTCATCACGATGGACGTGGAGATGCCGGAGATGGATGGTCTCGCCGCTGTGCGCGCGTTGCGCGCACAGGGTTGCGCTGCCGCTATCATCATGTGCAGCACCCTGACCAGCCGTGGGGCCCGAGCGACGATCGACGCTCTCATGTACGGAGCCGACGATTACGTCACCAAGACGTCCAATATCTCTACCATGGGCGACCCTGTCGAGGCACTGCGCAGAGAACTACTCCCGAAGATTAAGCAATTCGGAACTCATCGCAAACTACGGAAGCCACTCCAGGCGGCATCTTCCGCGTCTTCGACTGCGTTTGTCCCTCCCAGAATCGCGTCCCCGATGATCAAGACGCCGGGCATCGTGACGCCGAGTGTTGTGGCGATCGGTATCTCCACTGGAGGGCCGGCGGCGTTGCTCGATCTGCTCCCCAGGTTTCCGCGAGAGTTTCGTTTACCGATCGTCATTGTGCAGCACATGCCACCCGTTTTTACACGGCAGCTGGCGGAACGGCTGAATGAAGTAAGTCAGATTGAGGTGCTGGAGGGCTGCGAAGGGATGCAGCTTCAGCCGGGCCGCGTACTGCTCGCGCCGGGAGATCTGCATATGCGTCTCAGTAAAACAGGGGATGTTGTGACGACAAGATTGGATCAGGGAGAGCGGGAGAACTCGTGCCGCCCCTCCGTGGATGTGCTCTTTCATTCCGTGGCAGAGGTCTATGGAGGCCACGTGATTGGCGTCATCCTTACAGGCATGGGGCAGGATGGCCTACGGGGTGTCGAGCGCCTGAAGCAGCGGGGAGCCCACATCATCGCGCAGGATCGTGAATCCAGCGTGGTGTGGGGGATGCCAGGAGCGGTGGTGAATGCTGGCTTCGCCGACCACGTCGTTGCACTGGAAGGTGTCGGGCCCGCCATTCTGGAGAGGGTTGCCATCCGATGATGCCATCCAATGCAACGACGACTCCATCACGATTGACTGATACGTTGGCGGCAGCTCGATCCGACTTGCACGTAACCAATAAGAGCGTGGCGCTGCGGCCTGACAACTACAGATTTCTACAGGAAGAGATTCGGCGGGGTTCGGGCATCGTGCTCGGTGAAGATAAACACTACCTCTTCGAGTCGCGACTGACGCCGGTACTCCGGCGTGCCAACCTCGAAACACTCGATCAGCTGTGCGAACAGCTGCGATCTCGACGCGATCCAGATCTTACGCAGCAGGTATTGGAGGCGCTGACCACCAACGAGACCTTTTTCTTTCGGGATATGGCTCCCTTCGAGGCGATGCGCGCCTGCATCCTTCCCGAGATTGTGGAAAGTCTATCGCCGCACCAGAAGCTTCGTGTGTGGTCGGCGGCGGCATCGTCAGGACAGGAAGCCTACAGCATGGCGATGATGTTTCGCGAACTAAACCTCCAGGAACGTTGCGCTGAGATTCTTGGGACCGATATCTCGGAACAGGTGCTCGTTTACGCGAAGGAGGCAAAGTATTTGCAGTTCGAGGTGAACCGTGGCTTGCCTGCGATCTACCTTGTGAAGTATTTCAAGAGAGAGGAGCTGGACTGGCGCTTGAACCCTGAGATTCGCAGTGCTGTACGTTTTAAGCAGTTCGACCTGCGTCAGTCAGCAGCTTCTCTGGGGAAGTTTCACATCATCCTCTGTCGCAATGTGCTCATCTACTTCGATTCCGATACCAAGCAAAAGATTCTCGAGGAACTATGGAATGCGCTCGAGCCAGGAGGGTTCCTCTTACTCGGCAGCGCAGAGTCAATTCCGCGACCCCACAGTGCATGGGAGCGTATCTCTGATCATAGTGCAACGATTTACAAGAAGCTGTAAGTTCCATTCGACATCTTCATCAAGCAAGAAACAATGCACGGATTCGACACCGCAATCGTCTCCGATTGCGGTGTCGAATCAAGGTCGAATGCTGAGGACTACACCGGAGCCAATAGGGACAACGCTCCGCCAGAGTAGCCCTCGACCGTCACGTCGAAGTGACTGCTGTAGCAGGGATCACGGAGTGTGCTGCGGGCGTCGGCCGAAAGGGCGCCAGCACTCGAATGAAGACTTTTGAAAATAGCGCGATGCTCAAGGGACACCACCCTGGAGGCGATGTTCATCACCTCTCGCAGAGCATCGTTCAGCGCCTCATCGGCGGATGAGTCCGCCATGCGCTCCTTGATCGCCTCCGAGGAGAGACCGATCAGCGCTCCTCCAAAAGTTGCCAGGAGCAGTTCATCCGCCTGGATGACACGAATGCTGTCCATTGGCTTCACCATATAGACGCAATATATCTGCTTCTCGGTACTAGTCGTTGCAGACATACGCTCTGAGAAGCTTACGTGACGACCGACAAGATCTGTGAAAAGTCTTGCCATTACACTGGCTGATGGTTCTGCCATGATCTCAATTACCTCCCAGGATCGGGTCAAGTGCTGCCTGAACATCATCTGCACTGAAGGGTTTGACGATGATGAAACTCGCACCGCTACTCATCGCCATGTCCTTGAGTTTCTTCGATGCTTCCGAGGTGACGAAGCCAAACGGGGTCTGGTCCTGTGTGTCCCTCAGCTTTCTGAGAAATTCGATTCCCGACATCTCCGGCATATTCCAATCCGAAAGGATCAGCTTCGGCTTCTCGGATTTCACCTTCTCTAGACCCTCCGCCCCATTTCCTGCTTCACAGACGGTGAGATTCCTGTAACCGGCCTGCCGGATCGCGCGATGCACGAGCAGCCGCATGGTTTTGCTGTCATCAACCAGGAGCAGATCCATTCCAATGTTTCCCTTCTCATTGCAGAAATACACAGCAGATCCAAAACCCCGATGAACTGCTATGAGGGATATATCGGCCGCTCGTGCAGGTTTGTTCAGCCGGCATCGGGGCTAACCTCACAGGCTGCCAGGGCCATAGAGACCATGCGCTGTGACTAGAAGAAATTGCGCAGAATGCCGATAGTACCCTCAGCGTCTCGCGGAGACTGGGAGCGAGCTCTCCGGTTCAGACCTATTGCGGCTCTCCATCCGCAACAAGGAACGGACAGCTTGTCGTAGAACGGACCCTATGCCAGGTTCCAGGAGATATTCGGAAGGGGCTCGATGAGAGGAAAGCGTAACGCTGGCATCGACACGAGCACGTTCCTCGGCGTGGTCTTCGCGATCATTGGACTGAGTGCGGGATCTGTGCTCGAGGGAGGGCGGCTGACCCAGCTGCTGCAGCCCACCGCCGCGCTCATCGTATTGGGTGGCACCTTGGGCGCGGTCATGGTCCAGTTCCCTTTCGGCATCGTGCTACGTGCATTCACCGAATTGAAGGACGTCTTCCTTAGCCGCGAACCGCAACCTGACCTGCTGGTGCGGCATCTTCTGCGTTATGCGTACAAAGCCCGAAGGGAGGGCCTTCTCTCGCTTGATGCGGAGCTTATGAAAGTAGACGATCCCTTTCTCAGGCAGAGCCTGATGCTGGCCATCGACGGTGTGAACGCGTCCGATCTGCGCAAGATGATGGAGTTGCAACTGGAGTACCAGGGAGAAAAAGACGAACGTATTCCAAAGGTCTTCGACGCCGCCGGCGGCTACGCCCCTACGTTTGGCATCCTTGGTGCAGTCCTTGGACTCATTCAGGTCATGCAGCACCTGCAGAGCATCCACGATGTGGGGAAAGGAATCGCCGTGGCGTTTGTCGCAACGATCTATGGGGTCGGTTCAGCGAATCTGTTCTTTCTGCCCTGGGCCGGCAAGCTGCGGATACGTCTCCGAGAACGACAGGTGCTTGAGGAGATGATGCTTGAAGCGGTTCTTGCGATTGTCGAGGGGGTCAACCCACGTGCGCTGGAGTCGCGCCTGAATCACATCGGAGGCGTGCCTGCAGCGCCGCGTATTGAGAAGGTGGCCGCTCGATGAGAAGGAGACGAGATACCGAAGAGCCAGCTGGCCGTGATCGCTGGATGGTCTCGTACGCGGACTTCATTACGGTTCTGTTCGCGTTCTTTATTGTGCTGTTCGCCTCGTTGACTCAGGATGGGCGTTCGATTGAAAAGCTTTCGCAATCCATCCACGCTGGCTTCGTCAACCTTCAGCCGTTTCCTGCCGGCGGTGATGATCCACAATCCCTGCACCTTACTGCCGGGTCCAACGGCGCGCCGGGTCAACTCGGACTTGAAGATAATTTGAGTGCGCAAGCGCCGAGACCGGATGCTTCCGCGGTGGATATCGAAGAGTTACGCCGCGAGTTAGAGATAGCCATCGGCGGAGATCTGCGAGATGGCGAGGTCACGCTGCAAACGACGCCCGAGGGCTTTGTCATCAGTCTGAAGGAGGCGGGCTTCTTCCAGTCTGGAGAAGCCAACCTGCGCCCGGGCGCCGGGGCAACGATTGAACGCATCGCGAACGTCCTGGCGCAACACGGCTTTTTTCTGCGCATTGAAGGACACTCTGACGATCAGCCCATTCACAATGGCCAATTCCGGTCCAACTGGCAGCTCTCGACCGCGCGAGCCATGACCGTTCTGATGCTGCTGGTGAATGAGTCACGGCTGGACCCGAGCAAGCTCTCCCTCGCAGGGTATGGCCCGTATCGGCCCGTGGCCAGCAACGCCACACCTGAGGGCCGCCGGCTCAATCGACGTGTCGACTTGGTCGTTATCTTCCGCCGAGCAACCGTGCCCTCTACAATGACTGCACCGACAGCGGTCGTTCCCCTCGACCAGCCACACAGCAGGCGACAAAGTCCTCCTCCGCGGTCGCCCTAGAAGTCACGCCTACGAGTGCCGATAGAAACCCTGCACAGGAATCAACCTGGTTGCGGATTGTCTGCAGAGTAGTGTCTTCATCGAGCGAAGACCGTCAGGGGCTTGGCGCATATGTTCTCGATTATCGGAATTGCTGTCGTCCTAGGCGCAATCTTAGCTGGCTTCCTGATGGAAAAGGGACCCCTAGCTGTCCTGCTGCAACCATCGGAGTTCATCATTATTGGCGGAGCCGCGCTCGGCACGTTGATTGCGGCGAACCAGATGCATGTTCTGAAGAAGATCCTGTCAAGCATGGTACAGGTAATCGGCGGATCAAAGTTCTCGAAGCAACGCTACCTGGATTCGCTGAGGATGATGTTCCATCTCTTTAATAAGGCGCGCAAGGAGGGCATGGTCGGCATCGAGAACGACATCGAAGAGCCGGACAAGAGCCCGCTCTTCTCGAAGTATCCGGTCTTTCTCAAGGATCATCATGCCCAGTGTTTTGTGTGCGACACCATGCGTATGGCGGTCACGGGCGGTGCAACACCGTTTGACCTCGACCGGATGATGGAACTGGACCTGGAGGTCCATCATGCTGGAGCTACCGATCCGTCGGCAGCATTGTCCACCGTGGCCGATGCCCTGCCAGGCATAGGAATCGTGGCCGCTGTTCTTGGAATTGTCATCGCTATGAGCGCACTGGGCGGACCTCCTGAAGAGATCGGCAAAAAAGTTGCCGCGGCGCTGGTGGGTACCTTCCTTGGAATCCTGATGTGCTATGGGGTCGTGGGCCCGATTGCTGCCAGCATGTCGAAGCTGGTGGATGATGAGAATGCGTATTACCACGTTCTGCGGGTCGTAATGCTGTCCTTCATCAAGGGCATGTCTCCCATCCTGGCCATTGAGATGGCCAGGCGAGCAATTCCGGAGCACGTTCGTCCCAGTTTTCAGGAGGTGGAGAAGGCATGCCGGCGCAAGGATGAACCGACCGTTGTGGCCGCCGCCGCCTAACCGCATTGAGGAAGAGGCGAGATTGTGGCAGAGACACCAGAGATCATCATTATCAACAAGAAGCCCGCACACGGGAAGCATCACGGGGGTGCCTGGAAGGTGGCCTATGCTGACTTTGTAACCGGGATGATGGCCCTGTTCATCGTCTTGTGGCTTATGAATGCCAGCAGGCCAATCCAGACAGCAGTGGGCGGATACTTCAAGGACCCTCACGGAACAACCAAGATGACCGGGGTCGGCAAGGGGCCCACTTCCCTGGCAACTCCTGTGATCACGCAGGACATGAAGAAGCTCAAGGAGCAGATCTTGAAGTCGATTCAGCGCATCGACCCGCTGAACAAGCTGAAGAACCAGATCGAGATCACGATTACGCCGGAAGGTTTGCGCATTGAGTTGATGGAGTCCGCCAAGGGAACCTTCTTCGAGCTCGGCAGTGCTGCTCCTACGCCGGCCCTCAAAGAGATATTGCAGGTCTTGTCGCCGGAGCTGGGCAAGTTGCCCAACAAGATATCGATCGAAGGGCATACGGATGCAAAACCGTATGTCGGAATCAGAGCGTACGACAACTGGGACCTGTCCTGCGATCGCGCCAACGCTGCACGGCGAATGATGCAGGAAGAAGGTTTGGGCTCACACCAGGTCTCGCAAGTGCGGGGCTTCGCGGATCAGCGGTTGCGCCTACCGAGCAAGCCGGATGATCCATCCAATCGCAGGATCTCGTTGATCGTCCAGTATCTGGTGGCGGCCGATGCGCAGGTGCCGCTTCCCAACGGGTTGTCTCTGTCGAACACCGTCAAGTCTCCGAACTAGCCCAGGGCATGGCCATGCAGGACGCGTGGTCGCGGCGTCAGCAGAATCAATCGATGCTCACGCATCAGCGGCAAGGAATCAACCAGGTCAACGATCGCTCCATGTGCCGGATGCTGATCGTCGAGAAACTCCAGGCCACTCTGGCTGGATGTGGCATGGGCTACGCGGGCGTTCAGCCCGATTGCATAACTCTGGTGGTGGAAGGAAAGCTGGCCGCATGAGCCCGGCGCGAGTGGGATCGTAAACTCGACTTTCATCCCTGTAACGCTGATCTCAGTGCAGCGACATCGGATGGTCTCGCCCGACATAGCAAACTGTGCAGGAAAGTCAGCCGAAAAACGTGGGTAGCGATAGTGGAATCGATGCATAGGCCCTCTTCTCCGTGCTTCGAGATTGGTTGATCATACCCCCGCAATCCGACTTATCAACGCCATTTTGGAAACGAATCGGCAAGTGAGTTTAATCAGGGCACTCGACCCACTCTCAGCCACTCACTAAGCATTCCATTCATGAGCGCTGCCTCTGATTGAGGCACTCTTTCCCTTGTGGTGGGGGCACGACGGTCGAACCAGGAAGAGCCAGATGAGACTTCGATGAGGAACATTCTCCGCTGGCGGTTCGTGGGAGATGCGCGTGCAAGTGCGCTCAATGCTTCAGCAGGCGATATGCGCCGCAGACATTCAATCGCCGCTGCAAACTGGTGTAGCGAGCCTATTGAGTCCCATTGGCAAATCGATTGCTCTAACGTATCCGCACGCGTGGCACGGAACAGAATGAAAGGCCTACTTGATGCTCCAGGCTCCCGTCCATGACTGACCACGAACTTCTGCGTGAGGCTCTCTGTCATCATCGGGCCGGGCGGTTGCCTGAGGCAGAACATATCTACCGCCAAGTGCTGGCTACCGAACCGAATCACACGGACTGCCTGCACCTGCTGGGAATAACTGCCTTCCAGAGGGGACGTCCTGAACAAGCCGCTGAACTCATTCGCAGAGCGATCGCACTCCATCCTTCGGCGGCGACCTACCACGCAAATCTTGGAAACGTTCTGCAGTCCCGGGGGATCAAGAGGCTCTCCATTCGGAGGTTGGAGCGTCCACTGCTCCAATCTATTTTGACGACGACGTAGAGCAGCTGCAGGATCTGGATCGCTTTGCAGCCCAGGTTGCGGCGATGGATCTGGTGGTGACGATCGACAACTCCACTGCTCATTTGTCTGCGGCGCTCGGTGTTCCCACCTGGGTATTACTGCCGCACGCGCCTGATTGGCGGTGGTTACTTGATCGGGACGATAGTCCTTGGTACCCAACGACGCGCCTCTTCCGGGTGCTCGAACCCGGGACCTGGACGCCGGTGGTTGAGCGGGTGGAACGGGAGTTGTCGACGGCGTTCCCTCGCGGCTGACCCGGCTCGCAACGTGCATCACGCCTACTAAAAGCGTAAGTGCGCTCGGGGAGCGTTGCTTTCTCTCTTACATTGCATTGAAGCGTGAAGAAAAAGATCGGGTGGCCCGCTAGAATCCCAAAAACCAAGTGCCGATACACTCCACGTAACAAATGACCACCTGCTCCAAGTAACGATTCTGAACCTTTACGGAAACGAAATAGGTTCGGTGCAGGCGGAATTCGATATAAGGAGCAACATTCCAATGATTAGTGTCCTCAATAGCGTATCCTCGCTCGTCGCAGCAAACGCCCTGTCCTCCACGCAGACCCACCTCCAGGACACGCTCCAGCAGCTCTCCACCGGGTTGCGGATCAACTCCGGATCGGACGATCCGGCCGGCCTCTCGATTGCTAATGGTTTGGGAGCTAACATCTCAGCACTCACGCAATCCAGCCAGAACGCCTCCAACGGCGTCGGCCTTCTGCAGACCGCAGACGGCGCACTCTCGCAGGTGACTTCGCTGCTCAACCAGGCTGTCTCGATCGCTACTGAAGCGGCAAATGGTGGCCTGACGAGCGCTCAGAGCACGGCGGCCAACACGGAGTTTACGTCGATTCTCAATGAGATCTCCCAAATTGGGTCGACCACCAACTTCAATGGAGAGGCCGTCTTCAGTGCCACGGCCCAGACCGTCTATACCAGCGATGGCACCGCCTCGGGCAGCACGTCAACCTCGACCACAACCGGCGCGCTTTCGGCCGCGACACTGAACCTGGGTGGTGGAAATCTCGACACCTCCACCAATACCGCCTCCACCCCTGTGGCTAGCAGCACACTGCTCACCTCTGGCGACACCACGAGCATCGCCAATGCAGGCGGCACGACGTTGTTCAGTTACGCGGCTACCGGCACAAGCACGGTCGGGGATCTGATCAGCGCGATCAATGCATCCGGGGTAGGAACGGCGGCGTTAAACTCCAACGGCCAGCTCGCCATCTCGGGCCTCGCCACCGGCAACGTCGCATCCACGGGCGACACGTTGCTTGGCGCTGCCACATCGGGCACGGCTGTAGCGTTCACCGCCGGTACGGGGACGAGCCTTGACCTCAATTCAACCACGGATGCACAGACGGCGCTGACGGCCCTAACCGCAGCGGTCAGCACGGTGGCCCAGACACGAGGCACCATTGGCGCCTCGGTGAACCAGCTCTCGGCGGACGAAGGCGTGCAGAACACCGAAGTCCAGAACCTGACCAGCGCTCAGAACAATGTCCAGAACGCGGATATTGGAACCACGGTTTCGCACATGACCCAGTACAACGTGCTGGAACAGACCGGCATGGCAGCGCTTTCCCAAGCGAACTCCGCTCAGCAGAGCGTGCTGAAACTGCTCCAGTAATTGGCTCCATCTTTCCAGCAGGGGTGGCGTCCATCGGACGTCACCCCTTCTGCTTTTCCATCTGAATATCTGCACCCGCTATGCCGATAGGTAATTACAGTCCCAATTGTTTCCGCACAGCGCATCGCGCAAAGGAACAGAAAGAAACCCGGGCAATCCTATGAGTACATCCTCGCTCCTCAGTTCGTTACTCTCGTCCGCAAATTCATCCACCTCCGTCAATCTCAGCGATATTCTAGAGGCAGCAACTGGGGCTTCCAGTGCCGGCATAGACGTAACCGCCGCAGTGAGCTCGGCCGTCACCGCCGCGGAGGCGCCCGAGAGTTCCTGGGGGGCGCAGATTACTTTGCTTCAGAGCCAGACTACGGTTCTCAAGCAGATTCAAACCGACACTTCGAATTTGGACAATGACGTTCAGTCGCTCAACAGTCTGACTGGCCCGCTCTCGGCTTCGACCGTGACATCGTCGGATTCAAGCGTTATTACCGCGACGGCTGCTTCTGGAAGTTCTACCGGGAATAACAACGTCGTCGTGAACAGCCTTGCCAGCACGGCGTCCTATGCGTCGACGGCGCTAACGAACTCCTCTACCCCGCTTTCGGCTGGAATCCTCACTATCACCGACGACAGCGGGAACTCCTCCAC
>JBAVDD010000019.1:0-5427 GCA_049587035.1 Acidobacteriaceae bacterium
CGGCGTCTCATCCGTCGCCTCAAACCACTTGTACCCAACCTTCATGCCTTCCACGTTGTAGTCCACCGGAAAATCCCTGGACTCCATCCCATGGAAACCACCGCCATTCATACCGTTGTTGCCCGTCGTCGGAGTCAAGCCCGTCACATGCGGATGCGGCAGTTGCGCATCGTCCATCGCAAACGTAACCGGCAATTTGCCCGAAGCATTCACGCGCCCATAGAGCACATTCGCAATCGCCTGTCCGCCGCCAATCCCCGGATACCACGCCTCCACAATCCCCTTCACCTGCGCATGCCACGGCATGCTCACCGGCCCGCCCGTCTCCAGCACCACCACCGTATTCGGATTCGCCTTCGCCACCGCCTCCACCAGCGCATCCTGATCATCAGGCAAACTCAACGTCGGCCGATCCATCCCCTCGCTCATCCACTGCGTCACAAACACAATCGCCACCTGCGCCTTAGCAGCAGCCTTCGCCGCCTCAGCCACATCCGTGCCCGCATCGAAGCTCACCTGCGCATCGCTCCCCGCCAGCTCCTTCAAATACTTCATCGGCGACGAAGGAAAATAAACCGCCTTCCCCCACTCCGACCCACCCGGCCGTCCACCCGGCGCATCCACCTGCGCCGACCCGCCGCCCGAGAGCACACCCTCATCCGCATGCCCGCCGATCACGGCAATCGTCCTGCCCGCACCCGCCGCCAGCGGTAAAACCGCGCCGTCATTCTTCAGCAACACAATGCTCTCTTCCTCGATCCTCTTCGCGTCATCGCGTCCCTTGAACGGATCCACCACGCGCCGCACCGGCGGATGATCCACCACTCCAGCCGCAATCATGCTGCGCACAATCCGGTGCACCATGTCATCCAGCCGAGCCTCCGGCACCTTCCCAGCCTGCACCGCAGCCTTCAACGGAGCGCCAAAATACGTATCGCCCGGCTGCTCCATATCCAACCCCGCCAGCGCGGCTTTCACCGTACTGTGCGTGCCCTCCCAGTCCGATAGCACAAACCCCTTGAACCCCCACTCCTTCTTCAGCACATCCGTCAGCGTGTAGTGGTTCTCGCACGCATAGTCGCCATTCACATGGTTGTAGCTGCACATCACGCCCGCCGGCCTGGCCATGCCAATTGCAATCTGGAAGCCCAGCAGATCGGTCTCCTGCATCGCGCGTTTGTTCAGCACCGCATTCAGCGTGTTCCGTCCCGTCTCCTGGTCATTCAGCACATAGTGCTTAATGTCACCCATCACATCATTGGATTGCACACCCATCGCCAGCTCGCCCACCATCGTTCCCGCCAGCACCGGATCTTCGCTCGCATACTCAAAGTTCCGCCCATTGCGCGGCTCGCGAATTAAATCCACACCGCCGCCAATCGACATGTTGTATCCCTGGTCGCGCAGCTCGCGCCCAATCACATCCCCGTACAAAAATCCCATCTTCGGATCCCAGCTAGAAGCCATCCCAATCACGCTCGGCAGTAGCGTAGCGTAGCGGCTATCCTTCGCCGCCATCCGAATCCCTACCGCCGAATCCGCCAGATTAATATCCGGCAACCCCAACCGCGGAATCCCCGGCACAAATCCCGCGCCACCATTGTCCGCCGCCGGCACATACGCTCCCGCCCGCAGCGGACCCCACCCAATCCCATGCACCAGCTGGATCTTCTCATCCAGCGTCATCTGTTTCACCATCATGTCCGCGCGCGTATCCGCATCCAGCGACCGATTCATCCAAGGCATGTCGGCCGTCGCCTTCGCACTCTCCTGTGCCACTCCCACCCGCGCCCAGCCTATGCTCATCAATACACAGCCCATCAATACACAGCTCATCCGCACGCAGCCCGTCCCAACAACCGTCTTCATCCTCATATTTCTCCCCTTGTTCACGCTGTGCTCCGATCGTCAAACATTCGTCTCTGACCAAAACTATCTTCTATACCGCCGCACTTCTCTCTTGCAAATGCTTATTAAAACGGTTTAGCTTTGCTGCGAAACTGTATGGCCTCGAAGCATAGCAGGCGGAGGGCGCAGTTGCCCAGTCCATATCCCCGCCGAGTATAACGTTTGTCTAGAGCAATTCCCGCTCCAGTCGTAGGATCAATCCCATGAACATCGCACTCAGGTCGATCATCCCAGCCCTCGCCGCCGCCGTTCTGCTCGGCCCGCCCCTCTGCGCTCCAGCACTTTGCGCCCAGCCCGCTCCCGCGAGCTCTCCGTCCGCCGCCACCCTCAACACACCCCCAGCCCTCTACCTCGGCGCCGCATGGTATCCCGAGCAATGGCCCGAATCCCGTTGGGACGCCGACCTCAACCTCATGGAAGCCGCCCACATCCGCTTCGTCCGCGTCGGCGAGTTCGCCTGGTCCAACCTCGAGCCCACCGAAGGCCACTACGACCTCGACTGGCTCGACCGCGCCATCCGCGCCGCCGAACGCCATCACATCGCCGTCGTCATCGGCACGCCCAGCGCCGCGCCGCCCGCATGGCTCACAACGAAATACCCCGAAACCCTCCGCATCATGGAAGACGGCCGCCGCGACCAGCACGGCAACCGCCAGCAGTTCAACTGGGCTGATCCCAAGTACCGCGAGCTCGTCTACGCCATCGACCTCCAGGAGGCCAAGCGCTTCGGCCACGATCCCAACGTCATCGGCTGGCAGATCGGCAACGAGTACGCCAACGAATCCTACGGCCCCATCGCCCAGGCCCAATTCCAGGACTGGCTGAAAGCCCGCTACGGCACACTCGACAACCTCAACGCCCGCTGGACCACCGCCTACTGGAGCCAGACCTACACCGCCTGGTTGCAGGTCCCCATCGAAACCGCCTACGGAAACCCCGGCCTCCTCTTAAGCTGGAAGCGCTTCGTCTCCGACACCTGGCGCAGTTACCAGAAGAACCAGATCAACGCCCTCCGCCCCAACATCGAGCCCAGCCAGTTCATCACCACCAACATGATGGGCTTCTTCGACGGCTACGATCACTACACCGTCTCCCAGGATCTCGACCTCGCATCATGGGACGACTACGTAGGTACCGGCCAGCTCAACCCCGTCTACAACGGCGCCGAGCACGACCTCACCCGCGGCTTCCTCCGCAAGAACTTCTGGGTCATGGAGACCCAGCCCGGCTTCGTCAACTGGTCCTCCGACAACAACTCTCTCGACAAAGGCGCCGTCCGCGCCATGGCCTGGCACGACGTCGGCCACGGCGCCGACGCCGTCGAATACTGGCAGTGGCGCTCCGACCTCAACGGCCAGGAGGAGTACCACGGCGTCCTCGTAGGCCCCGACGGCACACCCGTCCCTCTCTACTCTGAGGTCGCGCAACTCGGCAAAGACTTCGCCAAGGCCGGGCCTGCCCTGGCCGGAACCACCGTCCACTCCCAGATCGCCATCCTCCACTCCTATGACAGCTTCTGGTCCATCAACTGGCAGCGTCACAACAAAGCCTTCGACCCCATCCAGAACATGGTCGCCTACTACGGAGCCATCCGCGCCCTCGCCCACTCCGTCGACATCGTCAACCCATCCCTCCCCTTAGCCGACCTCTCGCAATACAAACTCCTCATCGCGCCCGCCCTCAACGTCATCACAAAAGAGCAAGCGCAAACCCTCATCGACTACGTCCAAAACGGCGGCCACCTGGTCCTAACCCAGCGCTCCGGCATGAAGAACATCGACAACGGCCTCCACACCGAGCGCCAACCCGGCCCGCTGGTTCCTCTCCTCGGCGGCCGCGTCGAACAGTTCTACGCGCTCGACACCACCATCCCCATCAGCGGCGCGTGGGGCTCCGGTCCCACCAAAGTCTGGGCTGAACTTCTCTCCACCTCCAGCCCCGAAACCAAAGTCCTCATGCGCTACGGCAAGACTCCCCTCGGCTGGCTCGACGACCAACCCGCCGCCATCACCCGCAAGGTAGGCAAAGGCAGCATCACCTACATCGGCGCGGACCTCGAAGGCCAAACCCTGGCCAACGCCGCCAGGTGGATGATGACCGACGCCAACATCCACCCCGAGTTCGGCGCGCTACCTCCAGGCGTCGACCTCTACATCCGCTCCAACGCCAACCACGAGGTCTGGATCCTCATCAACTTCGGAGAACACCCAGAGACGGTCACCCTCCCCTCCGCCTTCGACAACATCCTGGCCGGCGGAACCGACCACGCCGTAACCCTGAAGCCCTTCGACGTAGTCGTCCTCAAGCGTCCCATCCACTAACTCCACAGCGGGGCGCGAGCATCTCGCGCCCCGCACATAACCCGCTCCAACGCATCACTTGCAGCACTCAGGTCTCCCGTTTATGCAGCCTCCGGTCCTCGATGACGAGCCCTCCCAAACCAAACCCGACCAACCGGTGATACAACGTTGGGAACAGATGTCGCCGCGCAAACCCAAGTCCGAGGGCGCCAAGCCCGTCAATCTCAAGATCCTCGCCGAGTATCTAAGCCTCTCCCCCGCCACCGTCTCGCTGGTAATGAACAACGCACCCGGTGCCTCGGCCATCTCCACCGCCACGCGCAAGCGCGTCCTCGAAGCCGCCAAGCGCCTCGACTACCGCCCCAATCCCATCGCCCGCTCTCTCCGCACCCGCCAGACCTTCACCGTCGGCGTCATCGTTCCCGAGTTCAGTGAAGGCTACTTCACCATGCTCATGAACGGCATCGAAGAGCACCTACTTCAATCCGGCTACCTCCACTTCGTCGTCTCCCACCAGGGCAAGCCCGACCTCATCGACGAGTACCCGCGCCTGCTCACCAACCGTTCCGTCGACGGCTTTCTCCTCGTCAACACCTCCCTCAACGAGGAAGTACGCGCTCCCGTCATCTCCATCTCCGGCCACAAGAAGCTCAAGGGCAACACCAACATCATGCTGGACCACGACCGCGCCGCCCTGCTCGCGCTCAAGCATCTCTACGACCTCGGCCATCGCCGCATCGCCTTCATGAAAGGCCAGCCCCAGGTCTCCGACTCCGACTTCCGCTGGCAAGGCATCCTCGCCATGGCCAAACAGGTAGGCCTCACCATCTATCCCGAGCTCTGCGTCTACCTCGAAGCCAACTCCTGGTCCCCCGAGCTCGGCTACCCCATCATCCGCGACCTCCTCGCCCGCACCCGCGATTTCACCGCCGTCTTCTGCTTCAACGACATCGCCGCCATCGGCGCCATCCGCGCCATCACCGACGCCGGCCTCCGTTGCCCCGACGACATCTCCGTCATCGGCTTCGACGACATCTCCAGCGCCGCCTACCAGACCCCGCGCTTAACCACAGTCCGCCAGCCTCTCCGCCGCATGGGCGAGATGGCCGTCCAAACCCTCCTCAAGCGCATCGAATCCCCCAATGAAGCCTACCCCGAAGTCATCCTCTTCGAACCCGAACTAATGGTCCGCGAATCCACCGCTGCCGCGCACCAACCC
>JBAVDD010000020.1:0-13565 GCA_049587035.1 Acidobacteriaceae bacterium
CGGCGGAGGTGATTCGGCCGCGGTATGCGGAGGCGATGGCGCATGCTTATGCGCATTATCGAAGGATGTACCCAGCACTGAAGGCGATTGAGTAGGCTAACAAAGAGCGTGCGCAGGCGTCGTACGATATAAGCCATGAGGAACCTGCTAAAGCGACGCCATACCCCTGCCCTCACTGTTGCCGCCCTGATTGCTCTGCCGGCTGCCATGCTGTGTTCCCTGCCCCTGATGGCGACCGCGCGCGCGCAGACGGCCAAGGCTGCGGGGGCGGACACGGCGGTGGTGCAGGATCCGGCGATCGTGCCGGCGAGCAGGATGTCAGTGGGTTGGTGGGCTGCGCGGCACAAGCAAGTGCTGACCGAGGTGGCGAGCCAACCGGACACGCAGCTTTTGATGATCGGCGACTCGATCACGAACAACTACGAGAAGACTGCGCCGGCGAACCAGGACCTGCATCCGATCTGGGAGCAGTACTATGCGCCGCGCAAGGCGTTGAACCTGGGATTCAGCGGCGACACGACGGCGAACGTGCTTTGGCGGCTGGACCATGGCGAGGTGGCGGGGCTGCATCCCAAGCTGGCGGTGGTGCTGATCGGGACTAACAATACGGCTTTTGGACAGAGCGCGGAGGAGACGGAGGAAGGTATCGATGCGGTGGTGAAGGACGTTGAGCATCGGCTGCCAGAGACAAAGATCCTGCTGATGGGGTTGCTGCCGACCAGGATGCGGTCGAAGGACGCGAACTTCGATGTGAACGCCTACCTTGGCAGCCACTATGCGGGGGGGGAGGATCCGATGGTTTCGTATATCGACATTAGTGTGGTGTTTTATACGCACGGTGAGCTGGATACGAGCTTGTTTTATGATCCGACGTTGACGCCGCCGCTACCGGCGACGCATCCGAATAACTATGGGCAGCGGCTGATGGCGTCGGCGATTGAGCCGGCAGTGGCGAGGCTGATGGGGGATGAGCGGGTGAAGCCTTCGGAGGTTCCGTTCCGTAGTGTGGGTCAGCCGTAGGTTGCAGGGGTGAGGTATCGCAGTGGGTCGAGGGGTTAAGATAGACCCATGTCGACGCCGATTCGCACTGCTGTTCTGGGATATGGGTTTGCTGGCCGGATTTTTCACTCGCCCTTTGTGGATACGGTGCCAGGGCTAGAGCTTACAGCCATTGTGCAGCGGCATGGTGACACGGCTGCCGTTGATTATCCGGGGACGAAGGTGTTGCGGTCGGTGGATGAGGTGTTTGGGGATGCGGCGATCGATTTGATTGTAGTGGCTACGCCGAATGACGCGCATGTGGAGATGGCGCGGCGGGCACTGGAGGCGGGTAAGCATGTGGTGGTTGATAAGCCAATTGCGGGCAGCTCGGCGGAGGTGCGCTCGTTGATTGCGCTGGCGGCGAAGCAGGGGAAGGTGCTGGCGCCGTTCCATAATCGGCGGTTCGATGGGGATTTTCTGACGGTTAAGAAGCTGCTGGATGAGGGCAGACTGGGGCGGATTACTCTGGTGGATTCGCACTTCGATCGCTTCCGGCCTTATCAGCGGGCGAATACGTGGAAGGAAGCGGGTGGGCCGGCGAATGGGTTGCTGTTTGATTTGGGGCCGCATCTGCTGGACCAGGCGCTGGCGTTGTTTGGTACGCCACGGTTGATCACGGCGAGCATCCGCCGGGAGCGCGATGTGACTGCGATTGAGGATGCGTTCGATATTGTGGTGGAGTTCGATGGTGGCGCAGGCCGCGGGCTTCGTTACGAGTGCCATGCGTCGATGATTGCGGCGGAGGCTGCTCCGCGGTTTCGAGTGCATGGGACGCTGGGGAGCTACGTGAAGTTTGGGCTGGATCCGCAGGAGGCTGCGTTGCTGGGCGGCGCGCGGCCCGAGGAGATGGGTTCCGCGCAGGCTTGGCTGCCGGAGGCTGAGCCGGCGTGGGGTACGTTGACGCTGGCAATGCAGGCTACGGAGCCGATCAAGCTGGAGCGGAGCAAGCTGCCGACTGAGGTGGGCGACTATCGCAGATTCTATGCGAATGTTCGGGATGCGATTCGCGGTGAGGCGAAACTGATTGTTTCGGCGGAGGATGGGTACCGGTCGATTCGCATTCTCGAGCTGGCGTTGCAGTCGAGTGACGAGAATCGCACGCTGCCGGTGGAGTTCGCGGCGTAAACTATACGAGGTATGGCAAAGCAGAAATCCAATTCGATCCTGAAGTTCGTCATCGCGGGCGTCATTGTTGTGGGAACGATTGCGTGGCTCTCGATCTCCGCCGCTGGAAACGCAAAGAGCTATTACGTCACCATCGGTGAACTGCAGGCGATGGGTAATAAGGCCTACAGGGTGAACCTGCGGGTTGCAGGCAATGTGGAGCCGGGCAGCATTACGCGCTTTGGGCCGAATGCGAAGTTCACGCTGGTGGAGCAAAAGAAAACGCTGCGCGTGGAGTACGAGGGCGCGGAGCCTCCGCCAGATGAGTTCAAAGATGATGCGCAGACGCTGGCCGTCGGCACCTTTGGTCGGGATGGGACGTTCCATGCTACGCAGCTGCAGGCCAAGTGCGCCAGCAAGTATGCGCCGGCCAAGGCGGGAGCAGCGCCCACTGGAGATGTGGCTGCGCTGGTTCCCAAGGCTTAGCTGGTTGCAGGAATGCTGAGGCGCTCTACTTGGTGAGCGCCTTCAGGTAGAGGTAGAAGAACTCCACACTTTTGTAGTAGGACTCTACGCCGAGGCGTTCGTCGCGGCCGTGCATGCGGTTGTCGTTGAACTCGATGCCTGCGCCGCCGATGCCGTAGCTGGGCAGGCCGGCCTGCATGGTGTAGATGGAGTCGCTGGCGCCAATGGACATGCTGGGGATGATGGCCATGCCGGGCCAGAGCTCGGCGTCGACCTGGTGGAGCGGACCGAAGACATCGGCGCGCAGGGGCGGTGGGGGCTGGCTCTCGCGGTTGGGAGCAGTGGGAGTGATGGTGCCGTCGTCGGCCCTGTACTCGACTGTGAGCATGGGATCGCTAAAGATACCGATGAGGGTTTTGCGGGTCTCTTCCTGCGAGTGGCCGGGGAGGATGCGGCAGTTGACGTTGGCGGTGGCTTCGGCGGGGAGCGCGTTGGGTGCGCGGCCGCCTTGCAGCATGGTGGCGACGCAGGTGGTGCGCAGGGTTGCGCTGTCTTCGGGATCCTTGGAGAAGTCGGCGATGGCGGCGGGATCGGGTGGGGTCTTGAGGATGCCGCGGATGTCGGCGGCGCGCTGGGGCGTGCTGACCTTGGCGCTTTCCTCAAGCTCGGCGCGGGTTACGTTGTTGAGCTCGACGGGAAAGGGGCTGGCTTCGAGCTTGAGGAGCGCGTGCATTAGCTCGTAGATGGCGTTGTCGGGACGGGGCTCGGAGCTGTGGCCGCCGCGGTTGGTGGCGGTGAGGCGATAGTCGGCGTAGGTCTTCTGCGTGGCCTCGACGTCAAGCTCGGTGGCTTTGCCGTTGTGGAGGGTGGGGCCTTCACCGTCGGGGTTGATGACGAAGGCGGCGCGCATGAGCTCGGGACGGTTTTTGAGGAGCCAGCTTACGCCGTTGGATTTGCCTCCTTCTTCGTCGGCGGTGAGGGCGAGGGTGATGTCGCGGTCGGGAACGTAGCCTTCGCGCTTGAGGCGGATGAAGCTTTCAACTACGTCGGCGTCGGCGTCCTTCATGTCCTGGGTGCCGCGGCCGTAGAAGTAGCCGTCCTTCTCGACGAGGGTGTAGGGGTCGGTGGTCCAGTCGGCGCGGCGGGCTTCTACTACGTCCTCATGACAGATAATGAGGATCGGCTTGAGTTTGGAGTTGGGCGTGCCGTGATAGCGGACGACGAGGTTCTGCTTGCGGTCGTTGGGGCCGGCGAGAATGAGGTCGTCAGGAGCGAAGCCGGCCTTGAGCAACTGGTTGCGCGCGTCAACGGAGACAGCGGTTACGCTGCCGTTAGAGTCCTGCGAGTTGGTCTCGATGAACTCTTTGTAGATCTGCCGCGCGAGGACGCGATCCTGTTGGGGTAGCTGCGGACCCTGCGCTACGGCTGTACCGCACACTGCTGCGGCAAGGACGATGACTCCACAAACTTTCATGCGTGCTCCAGGAACCAAAGGTTGATGATTCTCCATGCTAAACCTTCGGGCGCTCGAGTGCCTTGCGATCCCAGTGGGCGAGGTTGGCAGCGGCGTCGTAGGTGCTTTCGAGGAAGGCTAGCAGGGTGTCGTCGGGTAAGGCGGAGTTGCGGAGGTCGTCGTAGGGCAGGATGAACTCGCTGAGGGTGGTGTCCCAGAAGGCTTGTGGGGGTTGGATGGATGCGGCTTCGAGGCCGTCGGGTGAGGGCGCGGCGTAGCAGTAGAAGGCTGCCTTGCCGTAGCCTCCGTTGCCGGGCCAGAAGCCGGCGCTGATGACCTCGTGCGAGTAGGCCTCGCGCGTGATGGGATCGGCGCCTTCGCGCGGCGGAGCGGGACGGCCGGAGAAGCGCGTGACGGCGAGATCGAAGCTGCCCCAGAAGAAATGTACGGGGCTGACCTTGCCGGTGAAGTGTGAGGAGAATTGCTGGAAGATTTTGTCGGCTTGGATGAGGACGCGCCAGAAGCGGTGCGCGGCGTTGGCGTCGTAGGAGGCGTGCGTGGTGTCTTCGGCGAAGGGGATGGGGTGAGCTAGTTCTACGGGCGTGGCGTAAAGCGAGATGTGGATGCCCAGGTTGGTTAGGGTCTTCTGGTACTCGGCGTAGAAGCTGGCTACTGACTGAGCGCGCAGCGGCGTGGAGGCGTGTGCGCCGGTGCTGGTGCGGAAGAGGAGTTGGTGACGAACGAAGTCGAACTCGATCTCCAGGAACTCGGAGCCGCAGGGCATGGCGGAGGTGCTGAGGCCGCGCGCGGTTACGTAGAGTGGGACGTTCCACCAGTGCGCCTGCAGCGGGCTAAGGGCGAGGCGTGTCTTGCCAACGATCTGCGTCCACATGTGCAGCGTGTCGGCGGTGGCGGACCAGGCTTGCCAGTCTAGTTCGGGCCAGTTGTTGCGTTCGAGCGGAGTCGTTTCCATGGGGCCTCCCGAGGAAATAGTTATACCGCAGGATCGTAGTTGAGGTTTGGGCTGAGCCAGCGTTCGACCTCGGCTACGCTCATCTCCTTGCGGGAGGCGTAGTCGGTGACCTGGTCGCGATCGATCTTGCCGAGCGAGAAGTAGCGGGAGTCGGGGTGTGCGAAGTAGAGGCCGCTGACGCTGGAGCCGGGCCACATGGCGAAGGATTCGGTGATCATGATGCCGGTGTTGGGTTCTACGTTGAGGAGACGCCAGATGGTTCCCTTCTCGGTGTGATCGGGACAGGCGGGATAGCCGGGGGCGGGTCGGATGCCGCGATATTTTTCCTGGATGAGTTCTTCGGGGGTGAAGGTTTCGGCGAGGCCGTAGCCCCACTCGTCGCGGACGCGTTTGTGCAGGCACTCGGCGAAGGCTTCGGCGAGACGGTCGGCGAGGGCTTCGGCCATGATGGCGTTGTAGTCGTCGTTAGCGGCGCGGAAGCTGTCGCAGAGTTCCCTGAGGCCGATGCCGGTAGTGACGGCGAAGGCTCCGATGTGGTCGGCGAGTCCGGTGGATTTGGGGGCGATGAAGTCTACTAGCGAGCGGCAGGGTTCGCTGCCTTCGCGGTTGGCTTGCTGACGCAGGAAGTGGAAGCGCTCGCGGATGTAGCTGCGGGACTCGTCGGTGTAGAGCTCGACATCGTCTCCATCGGCGGCGGCTGGGAAGAAGCCGTAGACTCCGCGCGCGGTGATGAGATTTTCTGCGACGATGCGGTCGAGGAGAAGGTTGCCTTCGTGGAAGAGCTTGCGGGCTTCTGCGCCCTGGGCTTCGTGGTCCGCGCCTTCGGGATTCAAGATGCGTGGGTAGATGCCCTTCATGCCCCATGTGTGGAAGAAGGGCGACCAGTCGATGTACTCGCGCAGGGTGGCGAGCGGGAAGTTGTCGAGGACATGGATGCCGAGGGTGGCGGGGGTGGGAATGTCTTCGGCGCGCCAGGTGATGGGGGTGCGGCGCTCACGTGCGACGTTGATGGAGACGACGGGCTGGCGGGGCGCGGCGTGGGATTTGCGGAGAGCTTCGTACTCGGCGCGGTGTTTGGTGACGAACTCTTCTTTGCCGTCTACCGAGAGGAGGCTGGTGGTGACGGGAACGGCGCGGCTGGCGTCGAGCACATGCACGACCGGCTGGCTGTAGTGGGGCGCGATTTTTACGGCGGTGTGGGCGCGGCTGGTGGTGGCGCCGCCGATGAGCAGCGGCAGCTTGAAGCCCTGGCGCTCCATCTCTTTGGCGACATGCACCATCTCGTCGAGCGACGGGGTGATGAGTCCGCTTAGGCCGATGATGTCTGCGTTTACTTCGCGAGCGCGGTCGAGGATTTTTTCGCAGGCGACCATCACGCCCATGTCGATGACTTCGTAGTTGTTGCATGCGAGGACTACGCCGACGATGTTCTTGCCGATGTCGTGGACGTCGCCCTTGACGGTGGCGAGGACGATCTTGCCTTGCGCCTTGACTACGTGGCCAGAGGCTTCGAGGGCGGCCTTTTCGGCTTCCATGAAGGGCGTGAGGTGGGCTACGGCTTTCTTCATCACGCGCGCGGATTTTACGACTTGCGGGAGGAACATCTTGCCGGCGCCGAAGAGGTCACCGACTACGCTCATGCCGTCCATCAGCGGGCCTTCGATGACCAGTAGAGGGCGGCCTAGTTTTACGCGGGCCTCTTCGGCGTCTAGCTCGATGTAGGCGTCGATTCCCTTCACCAGCGCGTGGGTGAGACGCTCTTCGACGGTGCCGTTGCGCCACTCTTCGGCTTTCTTTTCGCTTACGGCGGTGTCTGCGCCTTTGAGGGTTTCGCCGTAGTCGACGAGGCGCTCGGTGGCGTCGGGGCGGCGATTGAGGAGGACGTCTTCGACCATCTCTTTGAGATCAGGCTCGATCTCTTCGTAGACTTCTAGCATGCCGGCGTTGACGATGCCCATGTCCATGCCGGCTGCGATGGCGTGGTAGAGGAACGCGGAGTGCATGGCCTCGCGGACCTTGTTGTTGCCGCGAAAGCTGAAGGAGATGTTGGAGACGCCACCACTGACTTTTGCGTGCGGAAGGTTGGCCTTGATCCAGCGCGTGGCGTTGATGAAGTCGACCGCGTAGTTGTTGTGCTCCTCCATGCCGGTGGCTACGGTGAGAATGTTGGGATCGAAGATGATGTCTTCAGGTGGGAAGCCGATTTCATCTACGAGGATCCTGTACGCGCGTTCACAGATGCGGATTTTTTCTTCGTAGGTGGCGGCCTGACCCTGCTCGTCGAAGGCCATGACGACGGCCGCGGCGCCGTACTTGCGGATGGTGGCGGCGCGCTGGCGGAAGACCTCTTCGCCTTCCTTGAGGGAGATGGAGTTGACGATGCCCTTGCCCTGCAGGCACTTGAGGCCGGCCTCGATGACCTCCCACTTGGAAGAGTCGACCATGAAGGGGACTTTGGCGACGTCGGGTTCGCTGGCGAGGAGTTGAAGGAAGCGGCTCATGGCGGCGACGCCGTCGATCATGCCTTCGTCCATGCAGATGTCGATGACGTTGGCACCGTTTTCTACCTGCTGGTGCGCGATGTTGACGGCTTCTTCGAACTTGCCTGCCTTGACCAGGCGCGCGAACTTCGGCGAGCCGGCGACGTTGGTGCGTTCGCCGATCATGATGTAGACGCCGATCTGCTGGGTGAAGGGCTGGCTGCCGGAGAGGCGCAGCGGCTTGATTTCGGTGCTGGTGCTCAAGCGGCCACCTCACGTTGTGCTTGCTTACGTGCGGCTAGTTCGCGGGGGTGCATTCCGTCGAGGGCTCTGGCTATTGCCGCGATGTGCTCGGGCGTGTTGCCGCAGCAGCCGCCGGCGATGTTGATGAGGCCGCCGCGTGCGAAGTTGCTGAGGTGGCGCGCCATGTCGTCGGGGCCTAGATCGAAGCCGGTTGCGGAGAGCGGGTTGGGCAGACCGGCGTTGGGGTAGCAGGAGATGGCGACGCCGGCTTTCTCGGAGAGCTCGCTGAGGAAGGGGTACATAAGGTCTGGGCCGAGCGAGCAGTTGAGGCCGACGGAGAGGGGGTTGACGTGCTTCACCGCGTTCCAGAAGGCTTCGGTGGTTTGCGCGGAGATGAGGGTTTCGCCGCCACGGCCTACGGCTGCGGAGATCATTACGGGTAGTTCTTTGCCTGAGGTGGCCAGGCCGTCTTCGTCGAAGACCTCGCGGATGGCTACGAGTGCGGCCTTCGCGTTTAGGGAATCGAAGATGGTTTCGACTAGCAGCAGATCTGAGCCGCCGGCTATTAGCGCGCGGACTTGATGCTTGTAGGCTACCTTCACCTGATCGAAGGTGACGACGCGAAAGCCTGCGTCATCGGCGTCTGGTGAGTTGGAGAGCGAGACGGTGAGCGGACCGATGGCGCCGGCTACGAAGCGCTGACGGCCGGTGGCGTTGGCGATGCGGTCGCCCCACTCGCGGCATTGTTGCGAGGAGGTGTAGTTGATGTCCCAGGCGAGGTCGTTGAGGGATTTGTCTTCGAGGATCTTCTGGTAGAACTCGGGGTCCTTGCGGCCGCCGTGCTCGCGGGGGTCGTCGACGAAGAACTCGCTCTGGGTGATGCTGGTGGCACCGAAGGTGTTGGTTTCGAGGATGTCGGCGCCGGCTTCGAGGAAGCGGCGGTGAATGTCGCCGATCATCTTCGGCTGCGTGAGTGAGAAGAGGTCGCCGTTGTTGAGCAGGTCCTTGGTGGCGTTCTTGAAGCGGTCACCGCGGATGTCGGCTTCGGTCATGCCGTAGGTGCGGATGGTGGTGCCCATGGCGCCATCGATGATGGCAATACGGTCTTCCAGGATGGCTTCGAGGGGGTGTGGGCTGCGCCTATTCATGTCGTTCTCCGTTCATCGCGCGGGGAGTCAGCGCTGATCGCAAGACGGCGAGCCATTATGGCTCGCCGCGCATGTTGAATCTAAAGCTTTAAGTTCTACGCGAGTACTTCAAGTTCTTCTTTAGCTGAGTTCGGAAGACCGGTTGGCACTGAGACCAGCAGATCTTCCTTTCGCATGACCATGGTGGTGGCGTTGAGGCTGGCCAGTTCGAAGCCGTGGCCGTGGGTGATGGCGTCGGTGGGACAGGCTTCTACGCAGTAACCACAGAAGATGCAGCGGTTGTAGTCGATGTTGTAGACCTTGGCGTAGCGGTCGGCGGAGGAGATGCGGGTCTCGGTGGTGTTGTCGGCGGCTTCAATGTAGATGCAGTTGGCGGGGCAGGCGGCGGCGCAGAGGAAGCAGGCTACGCACTTCTCCAGGCCGTTTTCATCGCGCTGCAACTGATGCTTGCCACGAAAGCGCTCCTGCAGCACTGCGCCGCGCAGTGGTCCTTTGCCGTCGGGGTAGTTTTCAACCTGTGTGGGCTGGAAACCTTCCCGCAGCGTGATGCTCATTCCTTTGGCGATGGCGGCGACATTGCGAACAATCGACATGGCTCTAGTATACGTCGGTTTCAAAAAGCTATATACGTCCCCTGTATCGGGAGTTACCCTTTTGAGCATGACGATGCTTACGTTCCGCCCGAAACTCATTATGGTTGTTGCTGTATTGCTCTCTGTTTCGCCGCTTGCTGTACGCGCGCAGAGCGACGCCATGCCACCGGAGACAGCGGCTCCGAAGGCCGAGCCGATGAAGGCTCCTGTTCCGCCTTCGCGGGCGGTGAGCCTGGCGTTTCAGGGTAAGAACATCAGCGTGTCAGTGACAGAGTTACTGAATATGCCGCAGGTGACGGTGCAGGTGCACAATGCGCACCGGGGCGGGATCCCGGAGACTTATAGCGGGCCGCTGCTCTCGGATGTGCTGGAGAAGATTGGCCTGAAGGCTACGCGCGCAACGCAGGCGCTGATTCTGCATAGCGTGATTATTGCTACGGGGATGGACCACTACTATGTGCTGTATTCGGCTGCCGAAGTGGAGCCAACGTTTTCGAACAGCAAGGTGATTGTAGCCGTGATGAAGAATGGGCTGCCCAATACCGAGGGCGCCAATATTGAGTTGATCAATACCGACGGCGCTAAGCCCGCGCGGTGGGTGCATGGGTTGATGGGGATCTCGGTGATGTCGCTGGCGGCGCAGAAGTAGCGGCGGGAGGCTTCGGTTCCCTACCGCAGCGCCGTCTTCATAATGCCGAACTGGCTGAGGGTATCGACAAGGCCGCCGACGAGGTCATGATTCGAAGAGACAACGCGGGCCTGCATAACGGGGCCGCTGCCGATGGGGGCGTTAGCTTCGTCGACGGATTCGCGAAGCTTGCGCGCGAGCTGTAGATCGAAACCTTCGCTGACCCAGACGGTGTTGTCCTTGAGAGCCAGAAGCACGTCGCCTTCCTTGGTAGAGTAGACGCGTTCGTCGTCATCTTTTTCGTCGGACTGGCGGCGCGCAAGGCCATCGTACTGGCGGGGGAGTTCCTGCTCGAAGACCTCAAAGAAGCTGCGGGCGGAGTCCTTGTTCTTCCACTCGGAGCTATAGAGCAAAGCGAGTGAGGCTGTGGTCTCCTTCTCGGCGGCCGTGGCGTCTTTGCGCTGCGCTGCGTAGTAGACACCGCCGTCCCACTCTGAGGTGAGGGCCTTGGCCAGCGGCTCGCCGCCGAAGAGTTCTGTGGTCATGCGGACATCCAGCTCGCCCATCACGCCGACGTCGTAGGGCACGTATCCGGCACGCTTGAGCAGGGGGTGGAGGTCGGGTAGCTTCATGAGGGGAACTGGCTGGTCGCGCAGGTAGGCCTCGGGCGTCATGATCTGGAAGCTGGCGCTGGGAGGTGCGTCGAGGACGCCGGTGAAGGCGCGATCGGTGCCGGACTTCATCAGGATGGCCTGCTCAAAGGCGAGGCCTGAAGTGTACGGAAACAGAAGCGACTGCTGGAGGACGAGTGGAGCGCGCGCGAGGACAGGCGAGTCGGACATGTCGCCGGCGTTGGCCTCCAGCTCCTGGGCTAGCTGCGGAGCGTCGCGGAGGGTCTTGTCGGGATGGCCGGCCTGGGCGAGCATGTAGTCGGCGAAGCTGACCATGGCCTGGCCTTCGAGCACGGCCTCGCGAGCGGTGTCGGTATCGTCGTTGGCGATGTGGCGGTTGTCCTGCTTGACGTTTTTAGCGACGCCTTCGATCTCCTGGCTTCCCCATTTATCGAGGCCGACTTTCTGGTCCTGGAGGGCGTGGGTGAGCTCGTGGGCCATGACGGGCTTCTGCTCGGCGATGGGTACCCAGTCGAGCAGATTCATCTGCTTGGTCTTGTCGTCGTAGAAGCCGGCGATCTGCTCGGTGAGCAGGCTGAGAAGGAAGGGGCGCATCTGGAAGGACTCGTCCAGCAAACCGAACTTCTTAAGCACGAGCTCGCTGCGCTCCATGCGCTTAGCACCCTTGTCCTGATCAAACTTCTTGCGCAGCTCGGAGTTGACGGCGGCGCGCGAGATGAACCGGCACTTGACGGCGGACTTAATCGGCAACTGCGTGTCCTTGCTGACGAAGTGCAGGATATGGTCTTCCGCGTCGAGCAGAGCCTTCTCCTGCAGGGGGGTGAGGACGGTGTCAGCGGTGACCGTCGCGCCGCCTGCCGAACTGATGCCCGAGCTGCCGTCTGAGACTGCAGGAGATGCTTCCCTGCCGGCGTCTGTGTTCGCCTGCGCTGACGCGATACTCGCACTGAAAACTACCAGAACACATGCTGCCACCGCTCTTTGCCAGGTCAAACCGCCTCCAGACAAGCAATCACTGTACGACCTAGTGTACGCAGAGGATGGCTGGTGGGAAACAACCGAATCGCGAATCGGCCTGCGATGCATCCCAGCATGAGTGCCAGCATCCAACGTATCGCCCCTGAGCGAGGAGCGCTGAGGTGCCAGGCGGGATATCCTTGAATGGGTAGAACGGAGCTTTCGGAAGCATTTGATGGAAACCCAGAAACAGAGCGAATTTGAGATGCTGTTGGAGAGCGCGGGATATGCGGCCATTGCTGACCGTGGATTTTTGCGCATTACCGGCCCGGATGCCACGCGGTGGCTGAATGGCATGGTGAGCAACTCCATCCAGGCATTACAGCCGGGCGAGGGGAACTATAACTTTCTGCTGAATGCGCAGGGACGCATCCAGGGCGATGCGATGGTGTATCGCGAGACGGAGGTCGACGAACCGGTGTTCCTGGTCGAGTCGGATAAGACGCAGATGGATGGAATCCAGCAGCATCTGGACCGGTTCATCATTATGGATGACGTGGAACTCGCGCTGGTCGAGGGACTAAAGGGAATTCTTGTCGCGGGCCCGCAGGCACTCTCCGTGGTGATGGCACTGGGGACTGCGAATCAACGGTCTACACCGTGCTCCTCTCCCGTACCCGCGCCAGCACCCGCTTCGTTTAGCCCCAACTTGAAAAAGACAGCTTACGCCGGTGCGACGGTTTGGCTGATTCGCGTGCCGGGTCCGCTCATTCCGCGGTTCGAGATCTGGTCCGACTCCACCACCATCGACAGCATTCTGGAGGAGCTCGCAGGAAGTGGTGCACGCCCGGTCTCGGCGACTGAACTTGAATGGCTTCGCCTCCTTGAAGGCCGGCCGAGGTATGGCGTCGATATTCGCGACCGGGACCTGCCGCAGGAGACCGCGCAGACCCACGCGCTGCACTTTGCAAAGGGTTGCTACCTGGGCCAGGAGATTGTGGAACGGATACGGTCACGCGGGCAGGTGCACAGGCGATTTATGGCGTTTCGGCTGACAGGCGAGCTGCCGACGTCGTTCCCAACGCCACTGGAGGCTGGCGGAAAGGCCGCTGGCGAGCTTACGAGTGCGGGGATGGTTCCCCTGGCTGGAGGCTCGGCGCTGATTGCGCTGGGCTACGCGCGGCAGGAGGCGCTGGATGCCGGGCAGGAGTTGACCTATGCGGGCGGTGTGGCTGTTCCGGGACGTGATCCTTCGCCGGCGCGTTAGCATCAAAGAAACAGATACAGGAGCGGAAAGATAGAGAGCTGGAAAGTCTATGGCAGATATTAAAGAGTTCGTCGTCAATGATCGTCGCAAGTTCACCGCGGAGGGAGATGTGCGCCCGGATGCGCCTCCCTCGGAGCCAAAGCCGCCACGGCCAGAGACTCTGAAGCCGGCTGAGGAGAATGATTCCGCCAAAGTGGTGGAGCATAAGGGACCGCAGGCGGTTCCATCACCGACTACGCATGAGGAGGCAGCGGGCGAGGAGGAGTTGCTTCCACCCGTGCCGACTGCCGAGCAGGGTGAACAGGCGAAACGCGCGTTTGACGCCACCGTCGACCGTTTGGACACGGCTATTCGCGCCACAAACCCGGGCATGGAGCACGCGCCGGAGATTACGTTTGAGCGGGTCATCCAGTCGCTGTATATGCAGACCCTGATGCAACTGGGAGGCGCAGCAGCGCCGGGTCAGCAGCCACAGGTGGATATTCTCGGGGCACGGCAGACAATCGATATGCTGGGAGTCCTGGAAGAGAAGACGAAGGGAAATTGCACGGAGGCCGAGACCAAGCTGCTGGACGCTGCGC
>JBAVDD010000021.1:0-21801 GCA_049587035.1 Acidobacteriaceae bacterium
CAGCCAGGTAGACTAACCCGCAAAACAAAGCATAGGGGAGCACTACGAACGTCAGATTGAACTGGAGCTGCGGGGTGATGAGAAGGAAGAGGACAAGCAGAGCGCGCTGCAAGGGCGTGAGTCGAAAGACGGATCCAAGACCGGCGGCAACGAATACTAGAAGGAGCAGGCCAAGCGCTCGGTCAGCCATCTGGATATCCTCGACGGGCAGTTCGACAAGGAGTAGTGATTGCAGGAAATAGTTGCCGCCCAGCGATGACATGATGCGTCGCTCGCTGAAGGGGTCCGGAGCGTATTGATGCAGCTCGCTCATCTTGACCGGAGCGGCAAGATAGAAGTTATAGTCGTCGTCGTGCTGATAGTACTGCGTGTGGACGCTCGCTCCGAAGCGGATGACGAAGACGAGTGCAGCTAGAAATAAAACCGGGCGCGTCCAGGACGACTTAGTACGGGACTCAATGGAAGGGATCTCTTCGGCTGAAGGTGTTACAAGTGCAGGACGCATCACAAGAAACCCGAGCACCCCAAGGGCAAGAAGGGTGAGCAGCACCGGTTGACTGATCGCGTGCAACAAATTCAGACACCCGCCCAGGAAAACGACCATGCCGAGACCCGCGACCGCAGCCATCGGGATCGAGACCCTGCGCAGGTGCCAAACCCTTAATCCGATGGCGCCGTATCCGGCAACGGCAAGAAAGATTAGAGTGGCCCAGCATAGAGCTTCTAGAAAGTGAACCAGCGAGATTGGCGTCATCGATGAGCCCCAGGGCAGTCGTAGCAGTTGCGAGTGTTGATTCGGTCGGATCCGAGAGACGAATTTCGCTTAGACGGGTGAGCCTGATGTGCAGCAAATGATCTGAACAGTGCCCATCAAAACAGGGTCCTTAAGAAAGTGTTCAGAGCAGAATCTGCGCTGAACGTTGGTATGGTGCGGCTCATCTTACAATACGAGAAGAACTCACTGACTCGGCAATCGGTAGACTTTTCATGGCAATTGTTCCAGGTGCTCCGATCCAGCGGCCGCGCCACATCCCCAGCCTCGATGGCCTGCGCGCACTTTCTGTGCTGCTAGTCATCGTGCTGCATACGATGCTTCGCAACTCCCTTTACAAAGACATCCCATTTGCTTACCGCCTGGTGGGGAACGGATCGCTCGGCGTCTTCATCTTCTTTATCATCTCGGGCTACCTCATCACCACGCTACTGCTTCGCGAGCGCGAAAAGACCAGCACCATCCGTCTCAAGAGTTTTTATGTTCGCCGCGCCTTTCGCATCCTTCCTCCGCTTTACCTGTACGTCCTGTTTCTAGCGGTGCTGGGTGTGACAGGCCATCTGCCGGGCATGAATCGTCGCGAACTCTTTACTGCCCTGACTTTAACTCGCAACTATAGTCACCACGTCGGCCTGTGGGCGATGGAGCACCTCTGGTCGCTCTGCATCGAGGAGCAGTTCTATCTGCTCTGGCCAACGGTTCTAGTGTTTTGCACGCTGCACCGCAAAGGTTCAGAAGGTCGACGGAACGCCACGCGCGTCGCTGTCGGCATTCTCATCGCGGAGCCTTTCATTCGCGTTTTTTCCTTTCGCTACCTGCCCTCGTTACACAATACCGGCATGTTTCACATGCAGGCGGACGGGCTGATGTACGGCGCACTCGGCGCCCTACAGCAGGGCCATGAGCGCTTTGAACGCATCTATGAACGAGTGACTCGCTGGCCCTGGCTCCTTCCCGTCGTTATCTTCATCGGGCTGGGTGCATTAACCGTCAGGTTTGGAAACTATTGGGACCTTCCCGCAGGGATTACGATCAATGGATTCCTGATCCTGATGTGGATGCTGTGGCTGGTGCGTAATCCGGTCAGCTTCACGGGGCGCATTTTGAACCAGCCAGCGATTGCCTGGGTCGGACGGCTATCCTATTCGCTTTACCTCTGGCAAACTTTCTTCACCCATCACCTCGATGTAGAGGTCTTCGGACATAACGGTTGGTGGGACACATTTCCAACAAGTTGGCTTTGTATCCTGGCCGCCGCTTCGTTCTCGTACTATTGCATCGAGCGTCCCGCGCTGCGCCTGCGCGATGTCTGTCTACGACGTATGAGATGGCACGAAATCTGATCGGAGCCGCGCTGCGAGAACGAGGTTTCCTGATAGGAATGGTGGGGTGCGTCCAACCTTCCTGACCGTGGTCGCGATTTTGATGCCGACGGAGCAAGCAGTCTTCAATCGTCACAGATGCCGCCTGGTATCTGTGTGACGAGCGTCTTGTAAACTAAATTCATTCTTGTGCGCCTAGAGCTCCCAACGCGAATCTCGCTGCCGAAGACTTTTATCTTTCTTTCGGTGTTTTTCTGTGTTCAAAGGTTCGAGCACACCAATCTTTTTTTCAGCCTGCTTTACTTCGCCTTTGTCGTTCTGAGCGTAGTCGCTTTCAACCTGGCTGAAGGCTTTTCGCGATTAACAGGAGCCTACATCTTCTGGTACTCCACGCTGATCGTTATTGTCGGCGTTACCTGGAAGGCTATGGTTGGCGAACCAGCCGACTCGCATCTATTCAGTCCGCTCCTTGATATGTCGCTTTACGTGGCAAGTATGTTGATGCTGCTGCTCGTGACGCTACTGAATAGGAAGATGGACTTTCGCTCCATAGGAGTCGGTGGTGGCTTTAGTAGCGCAGAACTGAACTATACCGGCGCCGGCTTGGGTTGCCTGATTATGTGGTTTGGGATCATCTATGCAGACGAGATCTTTGGACAAGCTCCAGGTTCACTCGTCAGTGCGCTGGTACAGGTGAACGTTTTTGGCCAACTGGGCCTCATTCTAGCGACGATTGGAGCGATGAAAGACAGCGGCGGCCGGCGTTCTACCAATACAATCAGCATCGTCGCGTTTAGTTACTTTGGGTATCTCAGCCTGATATCCGTGTCGAAGCAAGCGGCAATCACACCCATGGTCTGCTGGGTCGTGGGAGTAGTTTATGCGCGACTCCAGGTCCGCTTCGTTCACATCGTGGCTGTGATCTGTATGGCGGCAGTGAGCTTTGGTTTCATCTCGCCTTTATCGGCTTCGCGCGATCTTTTTGAAGGGCTAGACAATGTACAGCACCTGCAACTGGAGTGGTTCCTGCTATTCAATCCTAAAGTTCTCCGCGAACACGTAGCACAATTGGATGTGAACCAGGAATCCACCGGCGTAGGCGAATGGTACGACAAGCCCCAGGGTTCATTGATTGAACGGCTCAGTATGATTCCCCCCGATGATGAGCTCTTGGATTACAGCTCGGAGGGCCACTATGAGGGCATGGCGCCCATTTATCAGTATTTTGGCAATCTTGCGCCGCATTTCATCAACCCCCATAAATACATCAGCTTCTCAGGCAACTATTACGCTCACGAGATGGGCTATGGCGTGGGGGTTAACGACTACTCGACAGGTATTTCGTTCAGCCCCGTGGCAGAGGCCTACCATTGCGAAGGCTGGGGAGGGATCTTCTGGCTGCTGCCTGTGATCTGGATCATGCTGTTCACCAGCGCCGACTTCGTGGTTGGCGACATGTCGAAGTATCCGTGGGGTCTGATGGTCGTCGTCTGGTTCGCGCACTTGGCGCCTGAGCAGCTTGTTGGAGGAATGATCTATTTTCTTGGGTATGGTAACTTCGGCATGTTCTTCGCAATTGTCGTGGTGACACGCATCGCCCCGATTCTTGGAGCTCTCTTCATCGGAAAGACGGCTTCGCCTCCAGCGCGCCGCACATTGAACCGAGTGGGCCCTGCTCTTGCTCAGGCGCGGAGCTGATGGGTTCGTCCTGCTCGCCGGGTCGAAACCATGCTCTGCTCAAAGCCGGTGCGCTACTATGAAAGTTGCCACTCACAGGGAAACGTCCAAACTTATCCATGAATAAATTGATTCTCGGCAATCTCGTGCACCGCCCTCTGCGCTCCGTCATCAGCGCCTTCGCCGTTGCGATCGAAGTCATCATGATCCTCTCGGTTGTCGCCATTTTCTACGGAATCCTCAATGGCAGCCGTCAGCAGACGACGGGTATCGGTATGGATATGATCGTGCATCCAGGCGCTGCGAGCGCCCTGATGATGACCAGTTCCGCCTCTGCTGACGTGCGCATCGCGAAAGTGCTTGGCGGACTGCCTCACGTGCAGATGGTGGCGCCGGTCAACGTGAAATTCACCGCTGGAAGCTCCATCGAAAATATCTATGGAATAGATTTTCAGAGCTACAACGCTTTGCGACCCTTTGTGTTTCTAAGCGGCGGTCCTTTCAAGAGTCCGTACGACCTGATTGTGGACGACCTGCAGGCGCAGAAGGGCAAAGGGCTGAAGGTGGGGGACACGGTCAAGGTGTTGAATCATCAGTTTACCGTCTGTGGCATCGTCGAGCACGGCAAGGGGGCGCGGAAGTACATTTCGCTGACGACAATGGATGCACTCGATAACAATCCCGGCAAGGCGTCCATGTTCTATCTTAAGACGGAGGATCCGCCGAAGTATCAAGATGACGTGCGGAAAGAAATTCTTGCTACAGATGGGCTCCAGGACTGGAGCGTGCAGACGATTGAGGAATTTCTCTCGATCCTGACACCGGAGCATCTGCCGGGCTTCAACATCGCGTTGAATGTGGTGATCAGTATCGCGACGATCATAGGATTTCTTGTGATCTTCCAATCGATGTATACCGCAGTTCTGGAGCGGACGCGAGAGATCGGGATTCTGAAGTCCATGGGTGCAGGGCGTCTCGTCATCGTCTCGGTAGTGCTGCGCGAGACGATGCTGCTGGCGATCGTGGGGACGACCCTGGGCGTGATCGCGACCTACTTGTTGAAGGATGTTTTACGCGCGCGCTTCCCGACGTTCAGCTTCCAGCTGACTGTCGTTTGGGTTCTGAACGCGATTGCCATCGCGCTGGTAGGTGCCTTGTTGGGAGCACTGTATCCTGCATTGAAGGCGGCACGTAAGGATCCGATTGATGCGTTGTCGTACGAATAGTGTGTAGTGCGATCGATGCAGATCTCTTCGCCGTGTCGATGCGGCGAAGGTGTTCGCCAAAGTCTCTCACGCCTGCCAGAAATTCGAGGTGTTGCGACGCGAAGTCTTAAACACGATGCTTCTGCATAGTGTTGTTTAGCATCAGTGAGTCGTAACGCTGTGATCTGTTGTGTAAGACGGAGCGGGATGTCAAAACTCTATCGATACCTTACGATCGTGTTTGCCCTCTGGCTGTTGGCGTGGTTGTGGGTATCGTGGCCGGCCGTTCAGGATGATGCCTTCATCCACCTTCGATACGCAGTCAATCTGTTGCAGCATCACATGATCTCCTACGACGGGGTGCATCCGGACTACGGAACCTCCAGCCTGCTGTATGTTTGGCTGCTCGCCTGTTGTCGCGCTTTCTGCAAGTCGCCTCTACTGCCGCGCGCAGTGTCCTCTATATTCCATTTCCTGCTTTTCGCAGGTCTCGCGTGGGAGTTTCCCCGGGCGCTGCGCAGGGCGCCGCGACTGGCCTGGACGTTCGCGTTGGTGCTCCTAGGCATACTCGTAACACCGATGGCGGTACGCTGGCTGGACGATGGCATGGAGACCTCGCTGACGCTTTGCCTGGTTTCGCTGCTTGCCTTCGCGGTCTCGCGACTCGGCCAGAGCGATGCAATCAGGGCACGTTCAGCATGGTGGCTCGGTCTGCTTGGATTTGTGGCGACCCTTACGCGCGTCGAGTACCTTTTGCTCATGGGAGTTGCAAGCCTGACGTTATTCCTTGCGCGGAGTTCCCTGCGGGATGACCAAACATCACAGAAAGGCATGGGGACCCGGCTTCGTTTGGCCGCCGCTTGTACAGCGCCGCTGCTGGGTAGCCTGCTCGCCGCTGGCCTGATCTTCCGGACCATGCATGCGTTGGTGCCGGACACGGCCGTTGCAAAGGCGAGCGGAGGCGCTCCGTGGCAGCCTACGTTGCAGGCTACCGCCTCTGTGTTTGTCAGCTCCGCTTCTATTGGGATCGGTCTTCTCTTGTTCTGGCTGCTGACTGCCGCTACCGTGATCGTGTATCGACGTCGCATCTCTCTCGCAATCCTTGCGGCGAACAGCTTGTTTCCGGTGGTGTGGGTGCTTGCGGGACTGCGAGGACAGCAGATTCAGGGCGTGCGCTACTTCCTTTGGACGCTGTTGTTCCCAATCCTTTGGAACATCCTTGAATTGCGCTGGATTGCTGCAGTGCCCTCGCCCACGACACTGCGCAGGCTGACTGTTGCGACTTACGGCATGGTGAGCCTTCTGTTGATCTCGATGCCGCTTGAATCGGTGTTGCTCTACAAAGAGTTCCACGCACGCGAGCGGAGCCTGACGGAGCTCCGAGCACAGCACCTGGAGCGTTTGCATTCCTTGACGCTGGTCGCCTTCGATGTGGGGTACATCGGCTACTTCACCGAGTCCCCGGTCTGCGACATGGCCGGTCTGGTGAATGGAAGAGCTCGCGCGGCTCTTCCGTTCGAGCAGCGCGTGCGAGACTGCGCCGCGGAACATCCGAAGTATGCGTTTGTGAGCGGCTTCAGTCTTGCAGAGCTGAAGAACGCGATGGATCTGAAGGGTTGGTCGGTGTGCTCCGTGTACAACTTCGCAAACCTGCGGTCTTCTGACCTGCATTATCTGATCGCCTCGCCGGCCGCGACTAGGGAGGTTTGCTCGGCCGCCGGAAATACACCGCAACCACTGGCTTTCTTGCTGGATGAGGGCTCGCGATAGTGTTCGGATGGCATCGGCGTAGGTCCGGTGGTCACTCGATTAGGAACCGTGGTCTTCGGCTTTCTATAATGCAGATTCAAACGATGCGGTATTTCAGGGGTCTGTGAAGCTAGTCTTCGTCATAATGGCTCCCTGCATTTCAATCGGTTACATGCCTCGTAATTACTCCACATGCTGAACTCGATCTGCCTACGATGCCTGACATCTCCAATTCGCCTACAGCCGCAGTGACGACGCTGAAGCCCGCGAAGGGATCCGCGTGGATCCGCGAGCAGGTCACGCTCTCTCGAGCGGTCTCCTTGCTGTTGCTCGGGGTGTCGGCCGTTTTTTTCGCACTGCATTTCCTCCATCTGACTGCGGATTTCCCGAACCACTCGCCGTGGATGGATTGGTCCAAGTACACCGACGAGGGTTGGTATGGAGATGCTGCCATTCGCCACTACCTCACCGGGCACTGGTATTGGAAGGGCGACTTCAACCCCGCGGTTGCATTGCCGGTATGGCCTGCGATTGAGTTGCTGGTATTCAAGTTCACCGGGGTGTCCCTTGCCGCAGCGCGCGCGCTCACGCTGTGCGTCTTCGGAGGCACGCTGGTTGCCCTGTACCTGCTGATCCAACGGCATACGCGGCCCCGAAGCAGCGCCTCCGGGCAGTCGCTTGCGGCGCCGGTGGCTGTTTTTCTTCTCTGCACCAGTCCGTTTCTCTTTGTTTTCGAGCGCATGGCCATACTGGAGCCGTTACTGATCGCGCTCACCGCGCTGGGATTGCTGGCGGCGTCCCACATGCGTCCGATTCATTTGCGAGCGCGGGGCCTTCGGGGCTTGGGGGCGATGTTGCTGCTCACGTTCATCGTGCCCGGCATCATTCTCACCAAGACGACGGGAATCTGCTTGCTTCCCGCGATTTTTTACATGGTGTGGGCGCGTGCGGGGTACCGGATGAAGCCCGCGCTGCGACTGGCGGCTCCGCCGGCATTGGGAGGTGCGGCATTATGGTGCGCTTACTTTTTTCTCTTCGTCCGGCCCCATTATCTTGCGGATTATCAATATCTTTTCTCGGCGAACGCTTATACAGGCATCGATCTTGAACCCATCGCGAAGGTCATTCTCAATACCATCACCGACGGTGCATGGATGGGAACGCTGCTGTATATCCTCTTCTTTGCTGTGCTCGTGCTCGCGCTCTTCTGGCGGCCCCGGCTGCTGTCGAATCCTCTCTTCCCAGCGCTTCTGCTGTGGATCGGCGGTTATTTCGCTTTCCTTGCTTATCACAATAACCTGCAGCCTCGGTACTACCTGGTGGTTGCGGTGCCCATCACCGTGGTGGTCGCGATGGGTATCGATAGCTTTCGACGTGTAGACGGCAAGGCCGGAAGAGCGATGACGTCGATCATATGCGCCACCGTCGTTCTTGCCATTGCGATTCCAGATGCGCTGCGTCAGATTGCTTTCGTGCGCCACCCCACCTACCAATTTGAAGCGGCGGCGCAAGGCATCAAGCGTATCGTTCTGGCCGACAAGACACATTCGCACCTGATCCTGTCGATATCGGGTTCTGACCTTACGCTCATGACAGGGCTACCATCGATCGACGACGACTTCGGCACCGACGACCTCGATGTTCGAGTGGAGAAATATCGTCCAGGATGGTATGCGTCCTGGAATGATGTTGAGGACGATAAGGCCGACGCCCTGACGCCGATGTATCAGATGAAACGAGTCGCAGCGTTCCCAGCCTACGATGATCCCGCCCGTAACCTGCTGATTCTCTATCGGCTTGATCCAGTCTCGCAGGCTCCGCCTGCACCGAGGCATAGACGTCGGCGGCACATTCCCAAGCCGCTACTCACCCAGATGGGGCAGCAGCCGAGTGACAATCAGTTGCAGCACTAATGCTGTTTTCGCAGGGGCCGCTTGGGGCGGCAGGTACTCGTCGAAAGTTGCGCCTTGCGGCATTCGCTCTGTTCAGTATGATGGCAGTGGTAGTACAGAGTTTTTGTGCGACGGTATTCGATCAGCCGGTCCCGTCGTTTCGGTCCATCCTGCTGCCGTGGCGACGGTCTGCGTTCATATTTGTTGCGATGGAGTTGATCGCTTTCGCCGGCTTTCTGTGGCTCTTCGTCGAGGCGATACATCCGATCGTCTGCAGTGGGCCTTAACCGCCTCATGCCTCATCCAGCCAACCATCAGAGCTGGAATGGCCCTTATTTCCGAAGATCTCCAGTTGGTAGGGATCATCAGGTTGCGTCCCTCGAACTGCCAGGTAATCTCTCGAACGGGTCGTCGTTAACGTGATTTTTCGCGGGTGGTTCCGGGTGTCGAACCTCTGGTGGGCGGGTTGCGCTCTGGCAATATGCTGGGCGGCAAATCCCCCATGCAGTTTTGCGGGAGTGACAAAGGCTGAACATTCTTCGGCTGCAGTGCTCTCGCGATCTGCTGGAACGGAAACCATTGCGGTATTGGGGATACTGAACGGGACGGTCTCCGACCCCTCCGGCGCCAGGATTGAGCACGCCGCAGTGCGTGTGGAAAGCTCGAATCTTCAGCGCGAGCTCCACACCGACGGGGCCGGTCGATTTAGCCTTCGGCTGCCATCCGGTACCTATCAGATGACGATCGAGGCTCCAGGCTTCAGAAGCTATCGCACCAACATTCGCATCACCGAACGGGAAGCCCAGGCGAGCATCAGCGTCAGGCTTAAGATTGCGACCAAGCCGGAGGAGATCACGGTCCCTTCGGAGGACAACAGCAGTACAGCGGCTGGCGATAACAAGAGTGCACTGGTGTTCAAAGGGGACCAGTTGAAGGAGTTCTCCGATGATGACAGCACCTTTCAGCGGGAGATTCTCGCGATGGCCGGCGGAGCGGGTTCGAGGCAGCCAGAGATCTTTGTGAATGGCTTCTCGAATGGTCGTTTCCCGCCGAAGAGCACCATTCGAGAGATACGGATTAATCGGAATCCATACTCGGCTGAGTAAGACAGCGTGGGTTATGGGCGGGTGGAGATCTACACAAAGCCGGGAACGGCTGAGCTGCACGGGGAGTTGGACAGCTCCGGCACGGATAATGCGTTCAACGCCCAGAACCCATACGCATCCGTAGAGCCTCCGTACTATAACGTGAATCTGAGCGGGAATTTGAGCGGGTCGTTTAGCAAGAAGGCTTCCTTTTTTGTCAGCGGGCTGTACAACGATGTGGTGAACAATGCGATCGTCGACGCGGTGGATCCCACGCTCTTGACCCCTCTCAGTGAAGCCGTCCCGGCGCCGGTGGTCACACAGACCTACAGCGAGCGCATGGATCGTCAAATGACGAAAAACAACTCGTTCATGGCACGTTACGAGTTCAACCAGGTTGCAATCAACAATAGCGGTGTGGGGCTACTGGTGCTGCCCTCCGAAGGATTGAACTCCACCACCACCACAAACACGGTGCAGCTGACCGACACGCAGATCATCGGCGCATCCATCATCTCGGAAGCGCACTTTCAATATGCTCGCACGCATGTGACGCAGACGCCTGCAAGTATGGACGCAACGATTGTTGCGCAGGGGGTCTTCAACGCAGGCGGCGCTCCCGCGCAGACATTGATCGACACTCAAGACCACTACGAGTTCCAGGAGTTTCTCACCATCCAGCACGGGAAGCACTATCTGCGCATAGGCGGGCGATATCGCCTGGAGCATCGCGCCAACGAGAACCGATCCGGTTACAACGGCCAGTTCACGTTTCCCGACTTAGCCAGCTATGAGCTGGCATTGCAAGGGAAGACCCCCGCGCAGATCTTCTCCAGTACTGGCGAGACCATTCAGTACAACCTCACGACAGGAGACGCGAATGCTTCGTTGATTACCGGCGATCTTGGCGCCTTTGTGGAGGACGAGTGGAAGGTGAGGAGGGGCCTCACGCTGGACTACGGGTTTCGGTTCGAGAGTCAATCCGCGTTACCGGACCACGCCGATCCTGCACCGCGGCTTGGTCTTGCGTGGGCGGTGGGACAAACGAGAAAGCGGCGCGCGTTCTTCATCCTGCGCAGCGGGGCCGGCATCTTTTATGATCGCTTCGATTCCGCCAACATTCTTACGGCCATCCGGCAGCAGAGCGGGACGCTGCAGACCTCCTACTATGTGGAGAATCCCAACTTCTACCAGCAGTACTTGTCAGCGCCCCCGCCGGTCTCGTTGCTTGGATCGGCGCAGCCAACCTTATACAACATCAATCCGCACCTGCGGAACGAGTATGGCATCACCGCGGGTGTGACGGTGGAACGCGCGCTCGGCAAGATCGGCACTCTGTCGGCGAGGTACGTCTTCATTCGCGGCGACCATCAGTGGCTCTCGCGCAACATCAACGCTCCGCTGCCAGGAACGTACAACCCCGCCGATCCATCGAGCGGCGTTCGGCCGCTGGGAGGAACACAGAACATCTATCAGTTTGACTCGGGCGGCATCGATAAAGTCCAGTCTGTCGCGATCAACCCCCAACTGAGGTTCGGCAAATGGGGCAGCGGGTTTGCCTTGTACACCTATTCGCATGCCCGCGCGGACGTCGCGTATGCAGCCACCTTTCCATCTAACTCCTACGATCTGGCGCAGGACTATGGGCGCTTTGCGCAGCCCACGCAGCAGTTCTTCGCAGGGGCTACGATCCATCTGCCCCTTGGCATCGGCGGTAGTCTCTGGGGATCCATACAAGGTGGAACGCCGTTCAACATCACGACGGGTACGGACCTCAATGGAGATACGATCTATAACGACCGCCCGGCTTTTGCCACCAATACGAATGCAAACTCCATCATTTACAAAACGCGCTTCGGCACGTTCGACGCCAATCCTCAACCCGGCGAGAAGATCATTCCGATCAACTATGGGAACTCGCCCAATTTGACATTTTTGATGGTGAGTCTCGACCGCAGTTTCAAGTTCGGCCCGCGTCCACCTTCTCCTGCTGGCGCTGGTTATCCCAAAACTGCTAAAGCACGGCCCGATCCCCCTTACACGCTCAACTTCTCGGTCGAAGCCGATAATATCCTCAACCACGTCAACAAGGGGCAGCCTGTAGGAGTGCTCAGCTCACCTTTGTTTGGGCAATCAATCTCACTTAATCCTACGTTCTCTAACAATACTGCGGCTAATCGCACGATTATGCTGCGTGCGGCGTTCAGCTTCTAAGGAAGGGCAACTTGCTGCATGCGGGTTAGTTTTTTACGAAAAATTTGCTTGTAGCGCGATGACATTTCCTTGTAGCTCCAGTCCTATCTCGAACACGTATCTGTACGCGTGATTTCTCCCTGGGTGTTTTTGAATGTTGAGCCTCCGGCGGCCCCATCGCGTCCTTGTGCTGTGCTGCCTGGCAGCGTCCTTTTGCGCGTCAACAGCTGCCGGGGAGAGCACCCTATCCGGCCACTCCAACCTATCCGGCCACTCCAAGATGAGAGCTGCCCCCGCTGTTCCGGACGCGGTACTCTCACAACCCGCAGAAGACGCAACGCCCGCCGCGACGAATTCTATTCTGAGCGGTACCGTGGTTGATCCGTCGGACGCTGCAGTGACGAAGGCACAGGTGCATGTGCAGAGTTCGACCCTGCAGCGGGACACGACCACTGACTCCTCCGGCCATTTCAGCATGGTGCTCGCTCCGGGACGTTACGAAGTGACCATCGTCTCCGCGGGCTTCGATCCCTACCTCACGAACGTAACGTTGTCCGAGAAGAACCCGTCGGCAAGCATTCGAGCTACGCTCGTGATCGCAACCCAGGCAGAAGAGATCACCGTACCCTCGGACACTTCCAGCACGGCCGCCGCCGATAACAAGAGCGCGCTTATCTTCAAAAGCGATCAGCTCAAGACGTTCTCCGACGATGACGACACCTTTCAGAAGCAAATAGAGGCGCTGGCGGGCTCAGGCGATAGCGAGAATCCACCTTCGATTTACGTCGATGGGTTCAGCGGGGGAAAGTTCCCGCCCAAGAATACGATTCGCGAGATACGCATCAACCAGAATCCCTACTCTGCTGAGTATGCGGAGTTAGGCTACGGGCGCATCGAGATCTTTACCAAACCGGGCACTGACAAGATCCATGGACAGTTTTTCATGGAAGGGAATGACAGCTCCTTCAACACGTCCAACCCGTATGTGAGCGTGCAGCCGCCCTATCACTCGTTTAATGTGTTCGGAGATGCCAGCGGGCCCATCGGCAAGAAGACATCGCTGTTCCTGAATATTCAGTACAACGATCAGCAGAGCAATGCGATCGTCGATGCCACGACGCTTGACGCGAACCTGCAGCCCGCTGCCTTCTCGCAGGCCGTTGCTAATCCTACTTTGAACGCCGATTACTCTGGCCGGCTGGATCGTCAGGTTACGCCGAACAATACGCTGGTCAGCCGTTACGACTATTCCACGACGCAGATGACCAACTCAGGGGTGGGCCTGCTGGTGTTGCCCACCGCGGGGGCAAACAGCACGACGACGGCCCAGACGCTGCAGGTCGAAGACACGCAGATAATCGGCACAACGAAGGTGTCTGAGGCGCACTTTCAGTATCAGAGGACGCGGGTGAAGCAGTCGGCCGATAGCAGTGCTCCCTCGTTGAACGTGGAGGGCGCCTTCAGCGGAGGCGGGAGTAGCGGCCAGGCGAGCAGCGACAACCAGGATCGCTACGAGTTTCAGGAGATCTTCACGTGGCAACACGGTCCGAAGCACTTCATGCGCTTCGGCGGGCGCTATCGGCTGCTGAGAGACGCGAACTCATCCACCGGGGGCTATAACGGCCAGTTCATCTTTCCCTCGCTCACCGCGTATCAGATCACGGAGCAGGGGCTTGCGGCCAATGAGACCGACGCCGAGATCCGTGCCACGTGCCTGACCACCTCGACGGGGCCCGTCTGCGGAGGGGCAACGCAGTTCAGCATCACAGCAGGGCAGCCAAGCGCCAAGCTGCTGTCGGGCGATCTCGGCGTCTTCGCGGAGGACGAATGGAAGCTTACCAAGAGCATCACGCTCGACATGGGCATCCGCATCGAGACCCAGTCGGCGATTCCTGACCACTTCGACCCTGCTCCGCGGATTGGATTCGCATGGGCTATCGGTCAGAGGGCAAAGAAGCCGGCACTGTTTGTTCTGCGTGGCGGCGGCGGCATTTTCTATAACCGGTTCTCGTCGTCAAACATTCTCACCGCGATTCGCCAGAACGGCATTACGCAGTCGTCTTATTACGTCACGAATCCCGATTTTTACCCGGCAATTCCCTCCGTCGCCACGCTGAGCGCGGCACCCGCTACGATCTATCAGATCAGCCCGCACCTGCGCTCTGAGCAGGACTTTGTGGAAGGCCTGAGTGCTAGCCGAAGCCTATGGAAGAAGGGAAGCATCAGCTTCAACTTTCTCTCATGGGAGGACGATCACCTATGGAACTCTATCAATGTGAACGCCCCGTTACCCGGGACCTATAGCTCGGCGACGGGGACTGGGACGTACCCGCATGGTACCTCACAGCCGATCTATCAGTATCAGTCGGGCGGAACGGAGCGGTTGAACCGCTTCTATGTGCAGGCCAATGTGAATCCGACGAAACACCTGTTTATATTCGCGTACTATACGATCCGCCAGAAGGCCAACGATACCTCTGGGGCGGGGAGTTTTCCGTCTGACAGCTACGACATACACAAGGATTACGGACGCAGCGCCAACGCCAGTCAGCGGTTGTATGTGGGAGGCTTTGCACAGCTGAAATGGGGTATCAACTTCAACGCGTTCTTGTCCTCGAACACAGGCACGCCCTACAACATTACGACGGGTACGGATCTTAACGGGGACGCCATCTACAACGACCGCCCGGCGTTTGCTACCAACCCCACCAGCAGCTCCATCCTCTACCAGACGCGGTATGGAAGCCTTGACGCGAATCCTCAGCCGGGCGAGAAGATTATCCCGATCAACTATGGCACAGGGCCTGCGTTTGCGGAGCTGGATTTTGGGCTGGGCAGGAGCTTCAAGTTCGGCCCCAGGGATCCCGCGCCGGCACCACCGCCGGGCGCGCTCAAGCCGAAGGGTCCGCTGCCCAAGCCGGATCCGCGCTACAGCCTGACGTTTGGCCTGGATGCGCAGAACGTCTTCAACGATGTCAACGCCGGGCCTCCGGTAGGAATTCTCACGTCCCCACAGTTTGGTCATTCTATCTCTCTGAACAGCCCCTACGGCGGAGCCAGCACTGCGAACCGGGTCATCATGCTGCGCACATTCTTCAGCTTTTAGGGCGTTCACGATCGCTGGTTCACAATATCTGGAAGTTCACGTCGACATAGAGATCGACCGTCACCGGTTTGCCATCACGGGTTGCAGGGGAAAACCTGTACTTAGATACCGCGGCGACAGCCTTCTCGTCGAGTCCAAGTCCGGTCGGCTTGGAAATCGAGATGTGGCTGGGTAGCCCATCCGTACCGACCCAAAGGTAGATCACTGCATTGCCCGAGTAGCTCATCTGCCGTGCAGTCTCGGAAAAGACTGGCCTCGTCTGGTAGAGAACCTTGGGGCGCATTACGTGGTCACTGATTTTCATCACTGTAGATGTCGCCTTATTGACAGGTGGGCTCGGGAGCTGGTCAGGAGGTACGAAGTGCTTGTGCGCAAAAGGCTGCCAGAACTCCGGAAGCGAAGCGGCAATCTCATACAGGTGAGATCCGAAGATGGCGTCCAATTCCTTGCCAAAGTCAGGATTGCCCTGGCCGTCGATTTGGATAGTCACCTTCTCGGGTGAGCGGCCAAAAAGTTTGGGCTTGGTCATGGGCAGCCGTTCAGCGTTGCCATGCTCGTCGAAGAAGATGCCAACACGTTGGCCATCGATGGTGAGGCGGTCGTCTTTGAGCGTCAGCGTTTTGGCGTCGAAGGCAGATTCGGTGAAGGAGCCAGTCTTATAGGTCTCCAGAGGTTTTCCGTTGCTGTCGAAGTGGAGGCTGTCGTCGAGCCAGAAGCCGCGAAGCAAGAGCGGCTGGCCGATGAGGCACGCCTGGAGGGCGTCAACTGAGGATTGGGCCACGGCCGGGTGGTATTGGAGGGCCAGCAATACGGTAGCGGCTACGAGTTTTAGGAGGAGGGCACTGGTTCGCACCGCTCGATTATGCCTGAAATAGGCCCTGAGGCGAGGGTAAGAGAAGGGTTTTGCGGTAAACTTGGTCTTGACTCCCTTCCCCGTCTGACATATCCTGAAAACTCGCGCAGTCTCGCGCCTGCACCTCTGTGTGCCCGAAGTTTGGGCTGTAGCCTGATATTCGGGCGTAAACGAGGAGAGTGGGAGCCAGACACCGAGGTGAGTCTACTCGAGGCAGGGCAAGCTTCTTCCAGATTAGGGAGCGTTCCGGCCGCCGAAGCACCCACTCCCCAGTCGCTTGCAGCTAGATCCGGAACTTCGATCCAGCGAAAAGGGCTCTGTGCGCTCAACTGCAACTCCGGCATTGGCCTGCGTGGATACACTTTCCGCGCTCGTCTTGCCGCCTAACGCACGGCTGCAACTCTCTTCGCGCTTCAAGCCGAGCAGTCAGATCTACGAAGACGGCAGAACCAAGGAGTAACCCAGATGAACCTCAATCAGACGACAACGATTCCCAGTGGCAAGGACATCCAGCGCAAGTGGTTCGTGCTCGACGCCTCCGGCCAGACCCTGGGCCGTCTCGCCTCGCACGCCGCCAGCGTTCTCGCGGGCAAGTTGAACCCGCTCTACACGCCGTACATCGATATGGGCGATCACGTCATCGTCATCAACGCTGAAAAGATCCAGGTCACCGGCATGAAGGCCGGCCAGAAGCTGTATCGCCGCTACACCGGTTTCCCCGGTGGCCTGCGCGAGGAAGAGTACAGCAAGCTCCTCGTCCGCCGTCCCGAGAAGATTCTCGAGGAAGCCATCAAGGGCATGCTGCCCAAGAGCAAGCTGGGACGCCAGATGGCCACCAAGCTCAAGGTGTACAAGGGCGCCGATCATCCGCACCACGCTCAGCAGCCAGTCGCCATGGAGATGCACCGCTCCGGCACACCGCTGGAACTGCACGAGAAGCAGGAGCACCACCGGAAGCAGTTGGCTTAAGCCTTCGGCTTCTAAGTTCTAGTTAGAAGCCAGCAGCGCATGCGGTACAAAATTTCATGGGCCATGCCCAGCACCTCAACGAGGATTTAAATGGCAGATTTGATTCAGTACTACGGAACCGGACGCCGCAAGAGCGCGATCGCACGCGTCTTCCTTCGCCCCGGTTCGGGCAAGTTCACCGTCAATGGCAAGCAGTTTGAGGAGTACTTCGTGACCCCGGCGCAGCGCGTCGCCGCGAAGCTCCCGCTTGGCATTGCAGATATCAACGAGACTTTCGACGTCCTGACCACGGTCAAGGGCGGCGGCGTCAACGGTCAGGCCGACGCGGTCAAGCTCGGCATCGCCCGCGCGCTGATGGAGTTCAACGTTGAGCTGCGCAAGACGCTCAAGGCCGGCGGCATGGTCACGCGTGATTCGCGCGGCAAGGAACGCAAGAAGTACGGTCAGAAGGGCGCTCGCGCTCGCTTCCAGTTCAGCAAGCGCTAGTCGCTTGCAGGCTTCTGGTTCCCGGATTTCAGTATTCGCTGACATCCGGGGGCTAGGAGCAGTTCTTTCGCTTCACCCACTGGCAACGCGCTGGTGGCCGGAACTTAATCTCCCTTCGGGGATCTCAATCGCTTCAACAAGAAGACGCGCACGCTGTCTTTGGAAACCAGAAGCGATGCCAATTACAAGGAGCCTCTTATGGCCAGCATTACGATGAAGGAACTGCTCGAAGCCGGTGTTCACTTTGGTCACCAGACCAAGCGCTGGAACCCCAAGATGAAGGAGTATATCTTCGGCGAGCGCAACGGGATCTACATTATCGACCTGCAGAAGACGCTGAAGATGTTCAAGGAAGCGTCTAAGTTTGTCACCGACCTGACCTCGACCGGCAAGCTGATCCTGTTTGTTGGCACCAAGCGCCAGGCGCAGGACGCGGTGGCCGAAGAGGCCAAGCGCGCCGGCATGCCCTACATCAACAGCCGCTGGCTGGGCGGGCTGCTGACCAACTGGGTGACGGTGCAGAAGTCGGTGAAGCGCCTCGCGGAGCTCGACGAGATGTCGACTGATGGCCGCTATGAGCTGCTGACCAAGAAGGAAGTCATCAAGCTGGAGCGCGAGCGCAAGAGCCTGTCGACCAACCTCTCGGGTATCAAGAGCATGAAGCGTCTGCCGGACGCGATCTTCGTTATCGACTCCAACAACGAGGCCATCGCTGTGGCCGAGGCACGTAAGCTGGGCATCCCGGTTGTCGCCGTGGTCGACACCAACTGCGACCCCACGGTTGTCGATTACGTGATCCCCGGCAACGACGACGCTCTCCGCGCCATTCGTCTCTTCACCACAAAGATCGCGGATTCGGCCTTCGAGGGCACGCAGATGATCTCCGACAAGGCCTTCTCGCAGGAGTACACCGAGGTTCAGCCGCTGGAGACCGAGTCGCACTTCATCGGTGAGGACGGCGATGAGGCTCTCGCCGAGGTCCACGAATCGGCTGGTACCGCAGAGGCTTCGGTCGAGGATGTTGAGGACGAGAACATCGACCTAAACGCTGCTCTTGGCGGGGGCATCCGCAAGGCTCCAGCTGTTGCGGACGCCGAGCCCGAGGTTGAAACCGCAGAGGTAAGCGCCTAGATCTGCCGTGCCGTAATGGCAGAGCCCTGGAATCATGGCGCGGGCCCAAGCCCGCGCCATTTTCGCAAAATCCGCATGCGTCCTGTCTAATGCTCTGTGGGCTACACAGGGCGCTGCCCCAGAATCAAGAAGGAAAAATTATGTCCACCACTGAAGCTGTGAAGATCGACGCCAAGCTCGTCAAGGAACTCCGCGAAAAGTCAGGCGCGCCCATGGGCGACTGCCTCAAGGCCCTGCAGGAGGCCAAGGGCGATATGGAAGAGGCCTTCGTTGTGCTGCGCAAGCGCGGCATGGCGTCGGCTGCGAAGAAGGCCAGCCGCTCCACCAACGAGGGCGCGGTCGGCACCTACATCCATGCCGGCGGAAAGATCGGCGTTCTCCTCGAGCTCAACTGTGAGTCCGACTTCGTGGCTCGCACCGAGGACTTCCAGGAGCTGCTCAAGGACATCGCCATGCACATTGCCGCGGTCGATCCCCGCTACGTCGGCAAGGATGAGGTCACGGCTGCGGACATCGAGCGTGAGAAGGACGTTTATCGTGCGCAGGCGGCGGCGACCGGCAAGCCTGCCAACATCGTCGAGAAGATGCTCGAGGGCAAGATGGCCAAGTTCTATGAGGAAGTCTGCTTGCTGGAGCAGCCCTTCATCAAGGAGCAGACCATGACCATCGCGCAGTTGATCGCGCAGAAGGTCGCCAAGCTCGGCGAGAACATCAGCGTGCGCCGCTTCGCGCGGTTCAAGATCGGCGAGCCGAACTTCACCGTTGCGGCGGCGAAGGCAATCGTCGCGGAAGAGCCCGCTGCGTAAGATCCAGCATCAGGATGCAAGCATAAGAGTCCGGGAAACTTGCCCGGGCTCTTGTGTTTGCATGCGAGGTCGTCAGGTTTGCAACCGCTTCGGCGCTCAGGTTCCCGCGAGCCGCCGCACGAAATCCAGGTACACCAGGGCAGCAGGAGAATATCCGCTGGGGTCGGCCATCGTGAACACTCCGCTCACCGGGTCCATTTGCTGCCGGAAGCCGCGCGAGGCCACGATAGCCTCCACCCACTGCCGCATCATGTGCTCGAGTTCGGCCTGCTTGCCGTAGTGCGCCATCCAGCGCGGAGCGCGAAGAGCAGTGAGTGCCTGCGCCGCGCCTCCCCAACTGTTTCGTGGAATCGGACGCACGAAGTAGGGATCGTTCAGCGCGATCGAGGGAAAGGGATACGGTGCCCAGAATGCATCCGTATTGTGCAGTTGCCCGCGCCAGACGTCGTCGAAGATGCGGTGGTCGGATGGAACGTCCAACTTGAGAACGTGCTCTCCGAGAACACGCGTGATTGCGATGCCACGTACCCTGACGAATCGATTCTGCGCGTCGAGGTCGAAGAACGCGGCTTCTTCCGGCGAGTAGAGCCGTTCCAGAATCAATCGTCGGATGGTCTCTGCATCTTCTTCCCATCGAGCGGCCTCAGCTGGCTTGCCCAGCGCGCGCGCCATGGAGGCCAAGGCTACGCGTCCTCCATAGACCGTTGCGGAGAGGTCAGGACATAGGCGTGGGAGCGAAGCCAGCGGAGGACAGATTCGCGCATCGGCATTGGGGCATTGGTTCGGAATGCCCGCCCAGCGCGGACTGTTGTCCTGCCCAGTGTCGTAGGTGCAGAAACCTTCGACGAGGCCAGTGCCGCGTGTGTTGCGATAACGTCGCAGCCACCGATCCCATCGGCTGCAGGCCGCGTACGCCGTGGTGAGCAGCTCTTCGTTCCTGCTGAGTTGTGCCACCTCCCAGGCCGTGGCGGCGATGGGAACCACCATCTGGATCTGTCCGAAGCCGACCTCGGAACGCTTCACATTCGCGGGCAGCTGGCCGTCCTCGCGCTGCAGCGCAAAGAACGTCATGTGGTTGTCGATTGCGACCTGCATGGGCGTGGAGAGCGGACCGTTCGCGCTGGATGCGTTCGAACCCCAGCCAAGGCTGGCATAAACCAGGCCCTCCTGCGGGCCGCACTCCTGCCACACGCCCGCGTACACTGCGCCTTCGATCAGCACCGGGCGATCGTACTTCGGCAAGGTGGTAATGTTTGCGTCGAGTACCGCGAGTGCCTCGATCCACGCAGCCCGCCAGCTCGGGTCGCCTCCCGGAAACGCTAGCTTCTCCATCGGCGCGCTGGAGACGTGCGCGTAAGCAAGCGTCCGGCTGGCGGCGGCCATGCCGGCTAGCTCAAGAAATCGACGTCGCTGCACCGAACCCCTCCCGCAAGCGTAGCGTCCTTATCGAACGCCACCCAGCAGCATCACCAGACGGCGAAACCCCTGGGCACGAGCAGCGGAGTTGGCCGCGTTTGCATCCGGAGCCTCACCTGCTCGCATGAAGCCGTGACCCGCGCCGTCGTAGACCACCGGATCGAAGGTCTTGCCCGCTGCCTTCATATCCACAACTGTCTGCGGAATCGTCGCGGTCACGCGCTCATCGTTCCCGGCGTAGAAGCCGTACACCGGCGCGGTGATGTTCTTCATCGTATCCGCAGGTGGCGGCGTGCCATAGAACACGAAGGCTGCACTCAGATCCGGTCGATGCGTTGCGAAAAGAAATGATTTGCCCCCACCCCAGCAGAATCCCGCAACATACAGCTGACCATTCGCAGCTGGGAGCTTCTTGCCATAGTCGGCCGCCGTGTCGAGATCGGTAAGCACCTGCGCATTGGGCAGGGACGAGACAGCGCGCACCACCGCACTGCGATCGGGGAACGCCTCTGTACCGCCGGGTGTAGCCGGGACGTAGGGCGCGCCGGCCTCATCTTGGGCCATAGCCTTCTGAGCCGTTACCTTCTGGCCCATTGCCGTCTGACCCATTGCGGCGGGAGCTGGGCCGGATCCTGCCGGTCCCAGCCCGCTCAGCAGGTCCGGCTCCACCACGATGTAGCCAGCGCCTGCCAGTTCGTCGGCCATCTCTTTGGCCCAGTCGCTGAGCCCGAAGATTTCGTGGATCATTACGACCACAGGGGCCGGGGCCTTCACCTGCGGATAGACGACCCAGACCTGGAGCGTCCGCCCGCTGGCTTCTGGCAAGGTCACAAACTCACCATGGCGCGGACTCTTGTCCAGGTTCGTCCGGGCCCAGTCCTGCGCAACGCAGGCCGAACCGCTCCAGCCCAGCAGGGTGATTGCCACACCGATTGAAAGCAGTCTCTTTGCTCGCATCATGCCTGCGAGTCTACGTGGCAACCCAGCTTCGCTGCAACGTGTATTTGCGGTTTCCGCTACTCGGGGATACCGTCTCGTGGCAGGCGCATTGCCTGTGCGTCACTAGACGCGGTATCCCGACTGCTCCGCCGCAAAGTTTCCAAGGAACGGAATCTTGAACGCACTGCCCTGAGAGGCTT
>JBAVDD010000022.1:0-6133 GCA_049587035.1 Acidobacteriaceae bacterium
CTTGTACCCTCAGCCGTGGATGCGTTCTATGCCGGTGAAATTGGCGTAGGACACGCGCTGCTGCTGGCAAAATTGCCCGACAACGTGCAAGAACAGGCGCTCTCCGCTTGCTTCAAAGAGGTATACAACAATGGAGGCAAGCCAGCGCGTATGCTGCTGCCTGTGCGCAACCTGCAATTCTGGATTGACAGCAACATCCTGCTAGTCCTCAAGGATGCGCCGTTCAACAAGCGGGACGCGCAGCTTGTTCCCGCCGCTGGCAGTTGTGCCGACTGCCCCAAGCGGACGGGACACAACAAACTGCTGTTTGGCGATGACCTCGGCAGACAGGGCGACCGCTGTACCGACCCGCATTGCTATCAAGCCAAGGTGACAGCGCACGTTGCCGCAACCGTCGCCGCCAAGCCGGAGCTGGTGCAGATCAGCACGGCCTACGGTGGACAGAAGGAAGGCAGTCCGGTACTCCCGCGCAACAAATACACCGCCATTCGAGACGACAAGCCGAAGTCGAAGGACGATGCCAAGCGGCCTGAGTACAAGGTGTGCAAGTTCACCACCGAAGCCATCATCGCCGAAGGCAGCGACGTTGGCACCGTCCATAAGGTATGCGCCAATCTTTCCTGCCCGGTACATCATCCCAAGCAGTCAACCAGCCGCGACGATGAGAAGTACAAAGCCGAGCAGGAGAAGCGGCGGAAGGAACAGGCCATCGCCAACGCAACCGGCCTTCGTGTCCTCGCCGCCATCGGCGGCGCCGTCCCGGTTCGTCTGATGAAACGTGACCTGCTTTTCGTCATCGAGAAGCTGGTAGGCACATTGGACGAAAACCGTATCGAGATGCTGGCGCGGCAGCATGGCATCCGGCAAAGGCGCGACGACGGAGGCATTGGTAAGACCGTTTCAGCCTTTATTCGCCGCGCCGATGAAGGGACGCTCTCCCGGCTGCTGGTAGAGTCCAGCATCCTTCTTGCGGCCTCGCGCTCGAATCCCGCCACCGTACTCCGCGATGCCGCCAGCACGTACAAGGTGGACACCGATGCTATCGCCCTCAAGGTGAAGCAGGAGTTCGCCGCCAAGGAGAAGGCAAAAAAGATGACGCAGCCCGCAGTCAAAGCCGCAAAAAAAGCGGCCTAGCTGTCCATCGTTTAGGGGGTGGCGCTTGCCGCCCCCGTTTTCTTGCCCAAAATCGCGCAGGGAGAAACCCTGCCGGTTTCTCCCTGTCCCTCATCCCGCCTGGCTTCCGGCCTTCGCTCGCCGGCTGCGCGGCAGGAGTCCAGTTCCTCCTCCTGCACCTTCCCCTCTGTTCTGGTCAACGACGCAGGAACGTATGGGTCTGCTCCTCTGGAGGCGATGGACAACAGTTATTCTGGGCTGGACAGCGCTTCCCCTCGCCGCTGGTAAAGTTGCCAACCGAGAAGAGGCAAACTGACGAGGACGAGCGGAGCGAAGAAGACAAAGACCAGCCACCACACGCCGGTTGCCTCGGGGTCCGGCCCATGATGACTTCTGACGTATGCGCCAACGAAAAAATCAGTTACCGACGCAATGAGAACCAGCGCGGCAAAGATTGGACCCAGACGCGAACGCATCCGCAGGAATATGATGCCGGTCAAAGCGAGCACCGCTCCGCTGAGGTCGCCTATGACGACCACATTCAGCACCTGGTCAGAGATTGCATACCCCTCTCGCTGAGCAACTAGGAGATAGAGGGCAAGATAGCGGAAAACGTGAACCCACAAAGGCGCGGTCAGCGCATCGCGCTTGTCCAGCTTCTTGAGCCAAGGAGCTACGTACCAAATTGCGATCAAGCTGTAGACTACAAGGCTGATGAATAGACCCCTTACCATGTTGTTAACCTCCATTGATGGTTAGAAATTCGGCGCGAGCTTGTGTGTAATGATTTGGATCTTGTCATAGTCGATGTTCGCCCCCTATGCCGCAGCCGAGAGTGGAGCTGTCGCCGCAGCAGAGCACGAATATTTTGAAAGCTATCTTCATCGCGATCCCACTAACTCAATCCTTTGACATGGCCAGACCACTGACAAGAACATCCGTGTTGTGTGCAAAACGGAGACCGTAGTAGCCATCTGTTGATTTCAGCTTGCCGTCACCTGTGAGGACAGCCTTGTCGTAACTCGCGACCACCGATCCGTTGATCGAGCAGGTCACCGTATTCGCTCTGACCGAGAGCGCGATGTCTTGGGTCACGGGCTGGCCTTTCCCTGGTGCTTTGTGGACAGCATCGTTGTGGTCGCCAAGAAGCCCGTTCATGCGAAAAGAGGCTGGCCCAAAACCGCGCACGATGAATTTCCCATTTCCATACGCGGCACAATAGAACTCCGATTGATTGGGAGTACCCATGTCATTGCCTCCGATGAACACACCGTAGGGATGTGCATGGGAGTTGAGATTCATGTACTTCGGTTCGTTGAATTCTGCCTTGACGGTGAAATCTCCTGACGCTTTCGCATCGGACCTCCAGTATGTGACCGCAGGACCGGTCGTTACATGAAGGGCATCACCATCTTCAGCGAGCCTCGCATCATTTATGCTCATGCCCGCCTTCTCCTCGGACGCATCGATCTTTCCTTCCCATCCAGGAACCTTGATACCGCCGTCTGTAACAGCGCGCGAGCCTTCGACCGTGGGACTACCCGCGCCCCAGACAAACTGTTTCCTTGCGAGGAACAGTGCGATGATTAGGACAGCAAAGACAGCCGAACAGCCGATGAGGATTTTGGACTTTCTATTCATTGCGTGACCTCGGAATGGAATATTGTTGCGATCAATTTCAGAGTGCAAGTTCAGGCCATGGGAATAACCAGTCCAGGTCCCCTGTATGAGTGGCCTTTGCGGGCTTCGATAGTCTCTTGCGCAGCAAACGCTTTGCGCGGAGGAGACGGCTCTTGACTGCCGGTAGGGTCACTCCAAGGCATCGTGCGATCTCCTCTAAAGACTTGTCCTCGGACTGGTAGAGGAGGAACGCTTCGCGGCAGGTGGACGGCATTTCAGCAATTGCGCTGCGTAGTAGTTCCTGACACTGGAGGTCTCGGTAACACTGCTCTGGATCGGGCCGCCATTCAGGAAGGTCGAGGAACATTGACCCTTCGCCATCACCTAGTTCCTCATCGACTGAAACGAACTTGACACGGTGTCGTTTGCGTAGACAGTCGAGCGCTCTATTGATGACAATTCGAGTAACCCAACTAGAGAGTTGAGACTTGCCCTCGAATTGTCCCATCTTCTCGTAGACACGCAAGAACGTCTCTTGGACAACATCTTCAGCGTCCTCGCGTTGCCCGGTGATGCGATAGGCCACCCGCAAGAGTCTGGTTTCATAGTTGCGAACCAGTGAGTCGAAGCTATGAGGATCAAATCCTTCAGGTCGATCCTCAACTGCGATGGACGGTGCTTGTTCTAAACAGTGCATGCAATTCTCCCAACAGTCGGCGTTTGATAAACCTTTGAGGCGGCTATCGACATAGCGTTATGCTGCAAGGTCGCCCTTGCCTGGATGGTCGTAAACTTTGTGATAGGTGACGTAGGAGATCACTATGATGGTGAGCGGCACTAGCAATCGGGCTGCCTCGCCGAATCCCTGCACAGCCGCGTGCGACCATATGGCACCGACGAGATCGAACACAAACCCGGCATAAGCCCACTCTTTGAGCCGAGGATATTTGGGTGCGACCAACGCGGTCACGCCCAACACCTTCGCGATGCCCAAGATATTAAGGACATAGAGCGGGTAGCCTAGTTCATGAAACTTGGCCACCATGACAGGAGCGTGGAAGAGATACATGGTTCCGGTCGTTGCAAAGACCATCACGGGGATGGCGGTGCTGATCCAGTAGGTGATTTTCAAGGGTTTCATTGCTTATCTCCGTCATGCCTAAGTTGTGCGGACGATCCTGTCCTACTTTCACAATCATGCCGCTGATGCCGGATGTCTGCTGTCTAGAATTGTCAAATCGGGAGCCGTTTGATTGGTTCACGTCGTCTGCTATGACATGACGCCAAACCTTAAGCGAATCAGCCATCTATTTGCCGTTGCAACTCTCGTTCTCTCGGCAACATCAATGCACGGTCAACTAGTTTCAGCGCCGCAGCCACAGGCCGGGACGATCACTGGAACAGTGATGGATGCTAATGGCGGAGTCATTCCAGGAGCAACGGTGGTGGCAGTTAGCGCACCTGTCGACGAACGCCACGAGGTCATCGCCGATGGCGCGGGCTTCTTCTCGTTGAGCGAGTTGCACCCATCCAGCTCTTATCGGCTCACAGTCCATGCGGATGGGTTTGCGGATTGGAGTTCCGCTGATTTCACACTTTCACCTGGACAGCAAGTCGATGTGCCAGACATCAAGCTATCGCTCAAAACAGTGGAGACTACGGTCAATGCCGTCTTTGCCGACCAGCTTGCCCTAGAGCAAGTCAAAGTAGAAGAGAAGCAACGCGTCCTTGGCATCATCCCTAACTTTTACGTTGTTTATGATCCCAATGTTGTGCCGCTAACCAAGAAACTCAAACTTCAGCTGGCCTTTCGCGCTGCCACAGACGTTGCTAGTTTTGCTGCTGCAGGCTTCCTTGCCGGCATCGATCAGGCCGCCGACACGCCTGATTATGTCCAGGGCGGCAAGGGCTTTGGACAGCGCTTCGGTGCCGTATATGCTGACGGCGTATCGGACATCTTAATCGGCGGCGCGGTCTTGCCGTCGCTGCTGCACCAGGACCCTCGCTACTTTTATCAAGGGACGGGCACTACGAAATCACGCGTCTTGCACGCCTTCTCCAGTCCCTTTGTCGCTAAAGGGGATAACGGGCGCTGGCAATTCAACTATTCGAGCATAGGCGGAGACCTTGCATCGAGCGCGCTCTCGAACCTTTACTATCCCCATTCCAATCGTGGTGCAGGACTTGTCTTTGATAATGCACTCATCACTACTGGCGGCCGCATCGCGAACGCACTGGCCCAGGAATTCATCCTGCGCAGGTTCACGACGAAGGCAAAACGTCCGAACTAACCCCGGTCAACCGATCAGTGGGAGTTTCAACTCGACAAGGAGGCCGCCACCGGCGGCATTCGAGGCTCGCACCGTCCCGCCATACATCAGTACGATCCGTTCTGTAATCGCGAGGCCGAGCCCTGCGCCACTCGAAGATTCACCCTGGCCTGTTGGGACGCGATGAAATGGCAGGAAGATTCGTGCGAGATGATCCTCGGGAACTCCCGGACCATGATCGCGAACTTGAATTAGCGCTGTTGCTCGATCTTCACTATCTTTCCGGATGGTGATTTCGACAGCAGTACCAGCGGGACTGTACCGGATGGCGTTGCGGACGACGTTCTCAATCGCTCGGCGAAGCTGCTCTCTCGCCCCCCCCGTTGTCAGGATCTCTGTGGACTCCACGGTAACGGCGCATCCCTTGACCTGTGCCTCAAAGTTGCCGTCAACGGCTACCTCTTGAACCAAGCTGCTCAGTTCAACCGGTTCTTTGCGGCTCATGTCCGCGCGGCTATCGATACGAGCGAAAGTCAGGAGTTGCCCGATCAATTGATCCAGATTTTCCACCTCGGCGGCGATGCGATCGAGGTATTCCGGCTGCTCTTCGGACGGGCATTGCCGCAGCAGACCTTCAGCGACACTCAATCGCGCCAATGGAGAGCGCAGCTCGTGCGAGACATCTCCAAAGAGGCGCTGTTGGCCGTGAACGAGCGATTCAATTCTCTCTGCCATACGATCAAAGTTATCGGCCAGGCGTCCGATTTCATCGCGTCGGTGGCGAATGCCCGGTTCACTTCGCGTATCAAGCCAGCCATCAGCAATGCGGCCCGCAGCCACGCTGACCTGGACAACGGGATTCGCGATATGACGCGCAAGGAAGAAGCAGAATGTTACTCCGACAACCATGACACCGAGTAATCCGAAGAGCGTCTGAAAGCCTAGTTCTCTCACGATCATTCCGATGGACGGACTGGGAAGCGCGATCACCATCGTGTACAGGCGTCCGCTGGCACCCATCGTCTTAAACGACGCCACATTCTGAAAGCCATGCTTGATGAAGACTGGAGATACCTCGTTCGCTCTTTCAGCTATAGAAGCAACTTGCGCAGGAAGGTTCCGTCCTAGCG
>JBAVDD010000023.1:0-5517 GCA_049587035.1 Acidobacteriaceae bacterium
CACCTCTTCATGGCGCGCCGAAGTCTGGGGGGTTACTTCTTGAGTTCGTCCTGGAGCTGCTTGTCCAGTTGGACCAGATATTGCTTGAGGGTGATGAGGTCGATCTCGGTGGCGGCGTTGTCGCGGAGCATCTGGACGAACTCCTGTGGGGGAAGTTTGTCGAAGTCGTAGCCCATGAGGGTGGGGGCGTTGGCCTGGAAGTTCCGCTCGCCGGCGGCAATGGCTTTCTGGTTGACCAGGTCTTCGAGCATGTAGAGATCGGAGTAGCGCTGGACCTCGCTGTAGGGCATGAAGCTTAGAGCGCCGGTGTCGCGGGCGGTGCGCCAGGCGGCGTCGTCGAGGTTGTCAAAGGCCATGCTGTTGATGAGGGAACCTTGCGCGCTGGGGTTGGTTTGGAGCTTGTGGATGGTGGCGATGTTGGCCTTGAGGACGTCGATGCCCTGCTGAATCCGGTTGATGTCTTTCTGGGTGGCGACGTCGTCGATCTGGAGCTCCTGGCGGATGTTGGCGCGGGCTTCATGGACGAGGTTGCGGTCGTGGAGGTATTGGACGAGGCCTTCGAGCGAGAGGGCGATGAAGAGGCCGATGGTGATGATGCCGAGATGGAGGGCGATGTCACGCCAGCTGTGGACGGGTTCCATGGGGGCGCTAATGTCCATTGGGCGGGCTCCTTGTGGTTAGCGGGTTTTGACGCTGTTGTAGATGCGGTCGAGGCCGAGGCAGTAGTCGCGCAGGAGGTGCAGGTCGGCGAGGGCCTGGTTGGAGGCGGCGATCATGGTGTCGAGCTGGGCGGGTTGGAGATCGGAGGGCTTAGCGGTGCCGTGGAGCGGGGAAGTGATGTTGTAGAGGTCACGTACGTAGACGGTAGCCTGGTCGTTAACGATGCGCTGCTGGCCGTAGATGATGTTGTAGGATTCGGCGTCTTCATAGGACATGAGGGCGAGTGCGCCGCTGTCGCGGGCGGTGTCCCATGCGGCGGCCTGAGGGCTGTTCCAAAGCCAGTTCTGGCTGGGAATGTCGGCGTTGGTTTTGTGGGCCTTAATGGCATCGAGGATCGCGAGGCCGTCCTCAAGCTGCTTTTGTGTCAGGTCGAGGTGGCGTTCGTCGCCGGCGAGGGTTGCGCGATTGTCGTTGATCTCGGAGTGAAGATTGGTTTCGGCGGTGTGGAGGAGATGGCGGTTGTGAATGGCCCCGACGCCGGCTTCGAGCGAGAGCGCGATGAAGAGGCCGATGGTGATGATCCCGAGGTGGAGGGCAATATCGCGCCAGTTGTGGATGGGTTCCATGGGGGCGCTAATGTCCATTGGGCAGGCTCCTGGGGAGTTGTTGTCCGGTCGCAAGTAGAATATCCGATGCAGGTTCTGCGTGGACGCGGGAGTTGGTTGCGAGGTGCCGTAAGGCGGGTCTACATGCCAGGTGCGGGTTTGGTGGAGGGCGCTGGTGCCGCGGCGGGTGCGGCGGGCGGCGCTGGTGCCACGTAGGGTGGGGGCGGGGTTACGTCTTCGGCGCGGAGGGCGTCGTCGATGCGGGCGAAGATGTAGTCGAGAGGAAGGGCGCCTTCAAACTTTTCGCCGTTGATGAAGTAGGTGGGCGTGGACTCGATGTTGAGGGAGTTGCCGATCTGCTTGGAGGCCTCGATGGGGGCGGTGTCCTGCTTGGTGATGCAGGCGTCGAGCTTGGCGGTGTCGATCTTCTGGAGCGCGCCCTGCTGGCGGGTTAGCTTGTCGAGCTGCGTGTAGGCGCGGTCGAGGGTGTGCTTGGGCGCCCCGGGTTTGGCATCTGCTGGCTTGTCGTCGTCGGGCTTGGCGTTGGGGTCGGTGCCAATGTCTTCGGCGTTGTGGTGGACGTAGTCGACGTAGTTCCAGTAGCCGGTAGGAGATTGTGCGGCGAGGCACTCGGCGTCTACGGCGGCGTGCATGGCCCAGGGGTGCTGGTCGAGCGGGAAGTCGCGGTAGACGATGTGGACCTTGTCGCCGTAGCGCTGGGTGATGGCGGGGAAGATGCTGTCGTGGAACCGGGCGCAGAAGGGGCACTCGAGGTCGTCGAAGTTGACCAGGACGACGGGAGCTGAGGTGGGGCCGCCGCGGAAGGGACGGCCGGCGTCGGAGACCAGGGTGCGGGGATCGGCGGAGATGTTGTACTTGATGAACTGCGCGACGGTCTTGCCGTCGTCGGAGAGCAGGAAGTTGACCGGGTGCGATGTCTTGTCGTCCGCGGAGAAGGTGACGGTGATGGTGTGGTAGCCGGCGAGGTCGGAGGGCTCCGCGGGGCCGACGGAGATGGTAGAACCGGGCGGCAGCTGGGCCTTGTTGCGCAGCAGGACGTCGATACGCTTAACGAGCGAAGATGGCAGCGGTTCGCCGGTTTTGACCACGCCGGTTTGGGCGTGACAGCCGAGAGAAGCGAAGAGTGTTGCGAGGGCGAGGGGGGCCAGACGGCGAGGGATCAGCACAATCCTTATTATCTCAGGTTCTGTATGAATTTTTTATTTCAGGTGCTGCGCGGACGGCGGGGGGTCGTAGAGGAGCCGCGCGAGGGGTCTGGCGAAAAATATTGGCTTCCAGCTCCCGACCCGAGGCGCCCCGTGAGTTGGCTAGAAGAGGCTTTCGGCGCGGCGAAGGTTGCCGGCGGTGCCGATGTTGGCGAGGGTGAAGTTGAAGCGGTAGGCGCCTTCGTCGCGGATGGTGCCGAGGTTGTAACGGCGGTACTCGATGGAAAGGCCGCAACAGTTCCAGTTATAGGTGGACTGGATGGTCATGTATTGGGCGCTGCCGAGGTTGAGATCGATGCCGGTGGAGATGGCCGAGGAGAGGCCGGGCTCGCTGGGCTTGCCGTAACCGAAGAGCAGACGCATCTGCGAGAAGTTGGAGATCGCCGAGCTGGTGAGGCCGGTGACCGTGTTGGTAGTGGTGTTGATGACCTCGGTGTAGGTCTTGCCAGGAGCGTTGAGGCTGGCGTAGGAGAAGCCTCCGAAGATGCGGCCCTCGTGCAGATCGAGGAACGTATTGGAGCTGGTGAACTTTTTGGCGCCGGTGTCGTAGTCGAAGTCCCACTCGATGTCTGCGTGGCTGGAGGTGCGGAAGCGCATGCGGGATTTGAGCGGCGAGATGCTGCGCGGTTGGGTGAGGAAGGCGATGCCGGAGAAGTCCAGGGTGGTGTCGAAGATGTTGCGGCGCTCGTTGATGACGGCGCCGCCGAAGGTGGGTTCGAAGAAGTGTTTCTGGGTGAGCTGCCAGCTGAACCACTCCTGCTGCGGCGGAGGTGCGGGGATGGGCGCGCAGGGGTCGGGTTTGCGGGGATGCGTGCGTAGCGGCTGATCGGGCGCGGTAGCGTTGGCGTTGGGGATGCCATTGGCGTCGCTGGTGGCGCGTGCATCCGGGCTGAGAACGTCGACGGCCGGACTGGTGCTGCCTTCCTCGCCGGAGATGGTGGGTATGACGGGCTTAGCCGCGCAGCCGGGCCTCGGCCTGGGCGGCGTCTTCGCATGAGGACGAAAGTAGAGGTGCTGGGTCACGCCGTACTGCAGTTCGTCCGTATCACTGGCCAGGTCGGTATCGTCGAAGCGAAGGATGTTGAGGAAGTTGTCGACGCCGTGCGTGTTGCGATAGACGATCTCAGGCTCGACGGTGTGTCGAATCTCATCGCCGAAGATGCGCTGCCAGCGCTCTGGCACAGTGAAGGTACGCTCGATGGCCGGCGGGCGGATGTCGACGTTGAGGTCGACATCCGCGCGGTTGATTGCAGTGTCAAGCTGGATGGGCGTGGCGTTGTTGCCATACGGCGCCTGCCGCGAGCGCGAGTAGGCGGTCTCGCGCACGGCCACGCTGGAGAGCGTGTGCCAACCCTCGAAGCGCAGCGGCAGCGAAAGCTCGGGGCGCAGGTCGAGCCGCCAGGTAAGGCCGGCCGTGGCGAAGTCAGGCTCCACGCGCTTCAGGCCGGCGGTGGATGCGGTGAAGCTCCAGAGCAGGGGCGTGCTGGGAATGCGGTGATCGAGGCCCGTGAAGTCGAAGGAGGGTGCGTGATAGATCTTCACCTCTTCGCCCAGGCTGAAGTCGGTCTGCACCACCTTGAGGCCCTCATAGCGGTCAAAGCGCGCGTCGAGCGCGAAGCCATCCTTCTGCTTCATCAGGTAGACGATGGAGGTGATGTCGGTGCTGACAGCCTGGTTGAAGTTCTCGGTGAAGGCCTCGCGGTAGATGTAGGAGCTGAGGTATTCGACGTCGCCAACAGCGCGGAGACTGGGGCTGATCTGGCGGCGGAAGCTGGAGGTGACGTCCTGGCCACCCTGGTTGTTGAAGATGGTGACGGCCTGACCCTGGGCGTTGACGCCGGGCGAGTAGAAGCCGCGGTCCTGCAGCGCGGAGAAGTGGGCGTTGAAGAAGTTATCGCCGGCGCCGCGATAGCGGAAGGTGCCGTTTTCAGAGAAGCCGCGCAAGGAGTAGTAGAGGGTGCCGATGGTGAGGTCGGCGGAGCGGCCGAGGACGAGGTAAAACTGCTCGCCGATGGTGAGGCCCTTGGAGCCGGTGTCCTTGCTGGCGCTGGAGTAGCCGAACTCCGGGATGAGCAGGCCGGACTGGCGCTGGTGTGTGTCTACCGGATGCGTGACGTAGGGAAGGAAGAGTAGCGGCAGGCCGAGCACCTTGAAGGTTGAGTTGACGGCCGTCGCCTTGCCGGCGTTGAGCGAGATCTTGCCCGCGAAGAACTGCCAGTCAGGGTGCGGGAGCAGGCAGGAGGTGACCGAGCCGTTGTACACGGTGTAGTCGGTGGGGCCGGTCTTGACCACCACGCGGCCTTCGAAGACGAACGGGTTGGCGGTCTGGTAGCTGGGAGGATGCGAGGTGTTCGCTGTGGCAATGCCGGAGTTGGTGGCGGTGAAGGTGGGAGCGGCTTCCGCGCGGAAGAGGCCTACGGAGCCGTGGACATCGTAGAAGCGGCCAGTCTGGGTGTTGAGATTGTAGGTGCCGTGGGAGGCTTCGATGTGCTCATCGTTGGGGCCGCCGCTGAGCTCGACGTGGCCTGAGACGGTGACGACGCGGGTGGCGCGGTCGTAGGTGGCGTTGTCGGCGCGCAGCACGTGGTCGCCGTAGGTGATTTCAACGTCGTTGGAGAGATAGAAGACGTCGCCGTGTAGCGACTGTGTATAGGACTCGATGACCGGCGGCGCGGTTTTCTCTGTCGGTGCGAGGGGATAGGCGCGCGGCACGGTGGAGAGATCGGGAGTGGTCTGTATCAGGTTCTGATTCGGTACGGGAGCGTGGGGGGGTTCCTCTGGCGTTACGCCCTGTGCATGGAGATGTTGATGCGCCGCGGCGAAGAGGATGGTACTTATGAACAGAGGGATAAGACGAAGCGCTCTTCCCGGCGATCGGAGATGAGATCTGGCGCGACCGCTGGGATTGTTGGAGCCGAGAGCTTGGATGAGACCTTCCACTGTTTTGAGATTAGACGATTCCCGAGCGCCGCTGGTTCAGATTCGGCAAATTGGGGTTAGAGAAGTAAGGACACATGATCATGAGC
>JBAVDD010000024.1:0-5777 GCA_049587035.1 Acidobacteriaceae bacterium
GTGTTGATCGTGCTGCCTGTAATGTCGAGCGCGATGAAACACGCAAGACAGGATAAGGGGATCGATAGCAACACGCTGATGGTTGCCCGCATATTGCCAAGGAATAGCAGGATCATCAATGCTGTTAGTACAAGACCGATGGCGCCTTCGTTGATGACATTCTTCACCGCAATCTTTACGAAGGCAGACTGATCGAAGACCACATGTGTCTTCAGGTTTGCAGGGACGTCGAGAAGATGGTGCACTGCGTTACGAACACCATTGACGATGCTGATGGTGTTGGAGCCACCGCCTTGTTTCAGGATTGGAATGTAAACAGAGTGCTGACCGTTGACGCGTACGATGTTGTACTGCAACTGGCCAGCGTCTTCTGCATGGCCAACGTCGCCTACGAAGACGTTGGAGCCGACCGATGCATCCTTGCCGGTCTTGATCGGTATGGCATTGATCTGGTCGACAACAGGTACTTGGCTGTTGGCATAGACGTTGTAGTCCTTGGGCCCAATGCGAACATCGCCGGCAGGAAGAATCAGGTTGGACTGGTTCACCGCGTGCACCACATCCATGACTGAGAGTTGATGAGCCTCAAGCTTTACCGGATCGACGTAGACCTGGATCTGGCGATACTTGCCGCCATAGGGCTGGGGAACAGATGCGCCCGGTACGTTCGCGATTTGGTTCCTGACTTCAAACTGCGCCAAATCCTTGAGCTGCGTCTGATTCATCCCTTTACCCTCGAGGGTGACGAGGCAAACAGGAAGATTCGAAGCGTCGAAGCTCAAAACAACAGGTGGCAGCGTACCGGGAGGAAGCCGGCGCAGATCTGCCATCGCAAGGTTGGAGATATTACTGACTGCGGCATTTGGATCGGTGCCTGGCTGAAAGTAGATCTTGATCAGGCTGACGCCAGGCAGGGACCTGGACTCAATGTGCTCGATACCGCTACCGAGTGTAAAGAACCGCTCGTAACTGTTCGTGATATCCGCTTCGATCTGTTGAGGCGGCATGCCTGAGTAGAAGGTGGCGACAACAACGACAGGGATGTTAATCGGAGGAAACAAGTCCACCGGCATACGAGTCACGCTCGCAACGCCGACGACAATAACCATCAGACAAAACATCAGGATGAAGTAGGGATATTTGATAGCAAAAGAAGACATTAGTTGCCGGTCTCCTCTGCTGTGGTGGGGATAAATGCAGTGTGAGGTGTTACGGACTCGCCTGCCTGGTATTGAGACTGCCCCGCCGCTATGACACGTTCGCCGGCATGCAGGCCGGTGAGGATCTCCAATTGGTTGGGGGTCTGAATTCCCAGCGTGACCATTCGCCGCTCGACCTGGTTGCTCGAGTTCACCACCAGCACATATGCTTGGTTGCCATTCTGCACAACGGCCTGGGCTGGGAGTGTCAGCACATTGTTCTTCTGTTGAAGCTGGATCGTCGTGTCTGCATACATTCCCGGACTAAGAACCAGATTGGGGTTCGGGACGTCTACCTCCGTCAGCATGGTCCTCGTTTGCGGATCCAGCGCTCGAGTGAATCGCACAATTTTCCCAATGAACGTTCGTCCTGTGGCGGTCACGGTGATGGAGACCTGGCCTCCAAGCTTGATATAGGGAACATCGCTCTCCGGAACAGGCATGCGCAGCCGCAACAGATCACTCTCTGAAACCTGGACAACGGGCATCGTCTGCGTGTTTGAGGTCTGACCGGCCTGGATCAGGGATCCGACATCCGCATAGCGCATCGTGACGACGCCGGTAAACGGTGAGACGATCTGTTCGTAGTCGGCCAGGGTGGTATACCGATGGCTGTTCGCCTGGGAAACCCCCAACTGCTGCCTCACCGCGTCCAACGCTGCCTTGGCCACGCCGACCTGGGCCTGCGCCTCTTTGTCCTTAGCGTCCGCATCGTCGAGTTCTTGTTGGGCAATCAAACCTGGACGTTGCTTCGCTGCTTGTGCAAGCCGCGTGTAGTCGAGGTGCAGGGCGGAGTAGGTCGCCTGCGCACTGACAATCTCGCTTTGAGCCCGCCCAATCTCTGCTTCCGTATGCTTGACGTCTGCTTGTGCACCCTGCACCTGATCCTGAAGTTCAGGTACTTCAAGATCGGCGAGTACCTCGCCCTGGTGAACCATATCTCCGATGTCTACCTTGATCCAGCGGATATATCCGGAGACCTTGGCATGGAGATCAACCACCTGGTAAGGCTCAAACTGACCGGCTACCGAGAGGGTGCTGGACAGATTCTGGCGTGTGACCTCGACGACGGCTGCGGAGCGAGGCGCTGTAACAGGTGCTTTCTTGTTCCACAGGGAGAGCGCGACAGCAATGGCTATAACGAGACAACCAGCAAAGACAACGATCCAAAGGATTCGCTTGCGAGACATGAAACCACCTATCCAGGCTGTACAGAACAGAGTCGTTCCACGATGGTCCCTCTCTACCAGGATCGTAGAAGAGCTTTCCGTCGAGGAAGGCTGGCATTCGAGTCAGGCTTTCGTTGGGGGAGCTCGCGGCTTCAGGGAGGAAAGTGTGCCGGTCGAATCAGAAGAATGGTCGTCCAGAAGTGGGATGACCTGTTTCGAAACCCCGATCCGGGGAAAGGGCACGGCCGTCCGCGCGGCCCAATGATTGCTGAGCGGCGTCCATGTGCAGAGGGATCTTCTACCGGCCTTCGCGCTTCGGAGGTAGATCGCTTTCACCCCAGTGGAGGGCCGCTCCTTTTGTGAGAGGAGCTTGGCTGCGGCGGAAGTGTGTGCGGCTCGGACGGGAGAATGGTATAGCGATAACTTGTAGTGCAAACCCCAGAAAAACACTGCAAGGCCAAGCAGCGTTGTAAGCGCCAGCGCTGGATATGTGCGTGTTTTGCGATCGGGCATCGGCACACTACTTCGCCTTATCCAAGGGATTCAGGTGCGCAAGTGACGAACACTCTGTCTGCTCACCCTGTAGGATTCGTTTGCCATATGGAAGTTTGCCCATCGCACAAACGAAGTCTTTTATTCTTAGTTAGTTCGCTTCACGGGATCGACTGGGCTTTAAGTGGCGAAGACGTCACCCTCACAAGCCTAGCAGATGGTTCCGTAGGAGGCTCAATCCAGCAACAGCCAGGAGGTGACCCTATCGGATGACGAACGAGCTTTAGGAGAGGAATGCGGGAGGTGGTCGTCTCGAAGTAGGGCCACGATCCAAAAAGCTCCAAGAGTTTCGCCTCGTTGTCTGGGTCTCGGCCAGGCGGGGTACTGAAGCATGACGAGCAGGGAAGAACGATGCCGTGAGCAGTTGTAGGTCAATGGATGCTGGCGGCCGACTTGGAGTTCGTGGCGAAGCCGCCACGTCGTGGGCCCGGGTGTCCACTGTAAGCTTCGCCATGGAACTGGTTATGGAAAGCCTGCCGTCCGTCGTGTGATAAAGCGATAGCTTCGCCTGAAGGCTCCAGGTGCACAGAACAAGTGACAACAGCAAAACAATCCATCGTGCAAGAAACGGGATCGGTGTCGTTTGGTTCGCGCCCATCCTGTCTCCTGTGAACAACCTCATGAGACCCAGACTACCAAATCTCTGATTGAACTCGTGTGAATACAACTTGCTTCGCGTGATCCTGACCAAAGGACTACGGATTAGACGTAAGTTTGGCAAGATCCTCATAGGGCTTGTCATGGCTTTGTCGCATGAACATAATGTCTGATAACACATATTCTGTATGCTTATTGTGATCATTGGATTCTTACGGAAGATTATCGCGTAAAGCCACCGCCACCTTGGAGTGATACCCTTTCCCAGCGAGGACTGAACTTGAAGGTCATCATTGCTACGGGTCGGCAGGCCCATTATCGGTTGCCTGCTAATGCTTTTGTGCGCCGAGGCTACGAGGTGTGCCTCTACACTGCTACGCCCCGGAGCCGTATGCGGAACTTTGCCCCTGCCGTGACCAGTCGCTGGGTGCCGGCACCTGTGACCGTGTTTAGTGCGTTGACGCACGCACGTACCCCACTCGCGCTGGATGAACTTGATTCCACTTTATTCGATCGATGGGCGGCTATGACACTGACGGACTGCGACTTAGTACTGGGGGCGTCTACGTCCAGCCTTGCGACAGGTAAGGCGGCACAACGACTGGGCGCCACGTTTGTGCTAGATCGCGCTTGCCCGGATATCCGCGTACAACAGCAAGTGATGGTTGAGGAAGCGCGAAAAGCAGGGGGTGTATTCCGTCAGAACTCGCCGTGGTTCATCGAGCGGCAGGTCGAAGAGTATGAGCGCGCAGACTATATTCTCGCCCCGTCGGAATATAGCCGGCGGAGCTTTCCGGAACATCTGCGCAAGAAGGTGATATTGGCTCCTCTTGCCGGACGATCCCGCGCCGCGGTGCGCTCCCCAAAGCCTTTAGGATCAACATTTATGTTGGGGATGGTAGGCGGTGAGCCGCTACGGAAAGGGCTCCTGTATCTTTTGCAGGCATGGAAGGAGCTTGCTCTTCCCAACGCTCAACTGAAGATTCGAACAGACGACGATATCTACACCTATCCGGTGTTGAAACAATTGCTGGTGGATCAACCTAACGTGCTTGTTATCGACTATATGCCTGATATCAGTGAGTTTTATGCAGAGTGCGATGCTTTCATCTTGCCTAGCGTGGACGATGGGTTCGGCATGGCCTTGTTTGAGGCCATGGCTCATGGGGTACCGTCGATAGCTACTCGAAACTGCGGTGCATCAGAACTGCTCGTCTCTGAACGTGACTTCCTGCTGATCGACGCATTCAACGTAGAACAGATCAAAGATGCGGTTCGTCGGCTTTATGAGTCAAAGGAACTGCGCGATCAACTGGAGTCTAACGGTCCTGCCGCTGTTGCTGCGTTGCTGGACTCTGAGGTTTCAAGGCCTTATGAGAAAGGTCTGGACCAACTTCTCCTGGCTATAGCCAATGCAACATCTTTGTCATCTTCAATTTAGATACCAAACCTCAAGTAGCTCCTCCACCGACAAAATGCACAATCTCAAGACGATCACCCTCATCGACCTGAGTTTCTGGCCATACTTTGCGGGAGACGATCTCTCCGTTATGCTCCACGGCTATTCGGTCCGCTTTTAGCTCGAGAGTATCAATGATACTGGCCAAATCAGCGGGCGATCCGAGTTCAGAAAAGGTTCGCTGCTTGCCGTTGAGTTGAATTGTGAGTGCTTCAAGCATCGCGCTCTTAGGGTAGCAGGCGTCGCTAGTGTGGTCTATCGGGGACGTTCAACCGTATCAGATGTATCGTTTGTTAGACTCGACCGAGCCAGCTATTCGTACGCATCACTATGGAGCTAGTTCCCTTCATGCGCATCGTTCAGACCGTCTTCGGAGTCTTCCATCATTTCGATCTGGCACGTGAGCTGGAGAGGCGTGGACATCTGGAGCGAGTGTATTCAACGTGGCCTTGGCGGCGGCTGCAGCGTGAAGGGCTGGCGCACAACCTGGTCGAGACATATCCGTGGCTGCTTATGGCTGAGTATGCTGCGGGACGTAGTCCAATTGACCTTCGGTGGCTGTCGGATGAGCTTGGTTATGCGAATGCCCTAGCCTTCGATCGATGGACAGAAAAACGCCTAAAATCTTTGAAACAAAGACCCGATGCGCTGATCGGGATCTCTGGTTCGAGCCTGAGCACGGGGGCCTGGTTGCAATGGGAGGGGGGCTTGTTTATCTGCGATCGGGGGTCGACACATCAGCGTTTTCAGCAGGAAATTGTGGAGGAAGAGTATGCCCTGTGGGGCTTCAAAGGGCCCGTT
>JBAVDD010000025.1:0-2173 GCA_049587035.1 Acidobacteriaceae bacterium
CCATCACGCCGCCCGCGTCCACGCCCCTCACCGCGCCCCTCACCACGTCCTTCGCCTCTCGGCCGATCCCCCCGAGGGGCACGCGCCTCACCACCCGCCGCGCCATCAAAGTCCGCAGCGTCGCCGGCCTCTTCCATAAAGTCGGTGATGTAAAGAAACGCATCGCGCTCCAGCCCAATATCCACAAAGCTGGACTGCATGCCCGGCAGAACGCGCGTCACGCGCCCGTTGTAAATCGACCCCGCGAGCGTGTACTCATTCTCACGCTCGTAATAGATCTCTGTAAGTTCTTCTTTTTCGACAATCGCCAGACGCGTCTCGTGCGGCGTGCTGGATATATAAATTTCTTTCGACATTGCTTGCTCTCTCCTCGCACCCGGCTCTCAAGCCGGCATGCTATTGGCAGAACAAGCGAAGATCGCGCTGCACAAGCCCTGACGCTCAGCGTCAGTTCCCTGCAGCAACCCCCCGTGATGCGGACAGACCCTGAGTTGCGGAAACATGCGTTGCGGACACCGGATCGAACTTCCCAAGGCCATGCGTTCTCAACGCACCAGGCCCTCCTGCATGCAGACCTCTGCGCTCATCGCGCGGCCGCGTGCCGGTACTGGAAGAAACTTTTGCCAGTGTTATACCGCCAGTCTCGGGCCCACAACCTCTGCCCTCTGACACCATGCCGTCAACGGAGTTTGTGACCAACGCAACCTCAACCTCAGGCGGGGCCGTTAACCGTCCGTTCACGTCCATTCTCAAAACCTGTCCGGCCATCGGAAGTTGATCCGCGCCTGGCCGGCCTTCTAAAAATCTTCTAAACCTTGTGTACCACTGCAACGGGAAAGATAGTCGCATCCGTGCCGCGGTAGTTACGGCGATCACTCCATAAATCGATCACCTACCACTAGTATGCACCAAAACCAGAGCGAACAACCAACCCCACCCCAAAATCTGGAACCCGTCCCAGCACGCCCTTCTCTGCTCCTTACCCTCTACTCCTTACTCCTTCGCCTCAATTCACAAACCGCCGCATCCGCACATTCATCACAATCCCCAGCGCCAGAAACATATAGATAATCGACGAACCTCCGTAACTCATCAACGGCAGCGGAATCCCCGTCACCGGCATCAACCCCACGCACATCCCGATATTCACCGCAATCTGAAACAGCAGCACGCCCGCCACGCCCATCACAATCAAGCTCCCAGGCGGATCGGCCGCCGTCTGCGCATTCTGAATCAGCCGCACCAAAATCAAAAAATAAAGCAGTAGCACCCCAATCGCGCCAATAAACCCGTGCTCCTCGCAGAACGCCGCAAAGATAAAATCCGTATAAGGAATCGGCAGAAAATCCCCCTGCGTCTGCGTCCCTTTATTCGCGCCCTTGCCCCAAAGTCCACCCGACCCCACCGCAATCAACGACTGCCGAATCTGGTATCCCGAAGCCTGCGGATCACTATCCGGATTCATAAACGCTGTCAGCCTCGCCATCTGGTACGGCTTCAGCAGCTTGCCCGAAGCCACCCCAATCCCTCCCAACAGCAACAGCACCACCACCAGAATCGCCGCTCGCTTCCACCGTATCCCGCCCAGAAACAGCCCCACCACCAACACAGGCAGATAGGTAAGCGATGTCCCCAGATCCGGCTCCTTCAACACCAGCACCATCGGCACGCCAATCAGCAGAAACGCCTTGCCAATATCCTTCCACCCCAGGTCGCGCCCATGCTCCACAATCTCCCAGAAGAACCGCGCCGCCACCAGGATCAGCACCAGCCTCACCCACTCCGAAGGCTGAAAGTGCATCCCGCCGCCAAGATTAATCCACCGCCGTCCTCCCAGCACTTTGGTCCCCACCAGCTTCACCGCCACCAGCGACAACAGGCTCACCCCATAAGCCCAGTAAGCAATCCCCAGCAGCCGGTGATAGTCAATCAGCGCAAACCCAAACATCCCCACCAGTCCCACGCCCAGAAACACCATCTGTTTCTGTTGAAACCCATGAAACTTGGTCATCTCGGTAGCGGACCGAATCTCAAGCACGCTGATGACCGACAGCACCATCACAATGCCCAGCAGCATCCAGTCGAAATCCCGAAACCTCGATCGAATCATTCCCTACCCAGTCTACCGGCTATCAGCATAGCCGCAGAACCCACACCCAGCACGACCCAACCC
>JBAVDD010000026.1:0-2981 GCA_049587035.1 Acidobacteriaceae bacterium
CCTCATCTGCGATCCGTATCGATCGTCGGTATCAGATGTTTGCGACGCAAATATCCTCCGAGCGCGGCGAACACGTATTTGAGTACCTGGTGTATCCAGCCGAACCCGCGCGACTGCGCGTCGTGGAAGAAGGCAAGCGCGAACCGGTTACCCATCTCGGACCAAATCCGACAGTCACCGAACTGGCGGCCGAGCTTCAAGCCTGGTCCAGTGAAAACGCTCAACCAGCGCCGATCACCGGTGAAGATCCCGCATCCTTCATCCGTTTTGTGTCACAGATTTTGAGCGCTGATACGGTCGAGCCTAACACCGACGTGGAGCCGTTCGCGCGATACCTAGTGCGAGCTGAGCTCCTTCCGTTTCGCTCCTCACCACTACTCGGTGAGTCAGTCGCAAATCTGTTCCAGCGATTCTCGCCCGGCACCGGCATTGGTGCAGTTCTGGGCTACTACCTCTCGCCCCATGCGCCCCTTGTCCTTCTCACCGTACCTGGTGGGATGCTGGTGGGCGGTACCGTGTATGGCGTAGCTAGTGCGCTTGAACGAGGGCTTCACGAGCGCGTTCTTAAGCTCATACAGCCGAAGCCCGCGCCGGAAGACGAGCGATAGTTGGGCTACGGCTGTAGCGGCGTCGCCTCCGCACATCGGCACTCGACGACATGCTGACTCCGCGAACCGCCAGGCATCGCCGGAAGGCGCTACCCCTTGCTTTGTTGAGGATCCGCGCTGCGCGGATAGGTTCGCTCTTCCTGAAACCGCCCGTTGAGCTTGTGGATCTTTACCGAAACCGGTTTCGGATCCGCCTTCGCGATCTCCGCCGTCTTACGCACAGCGTCCTTCTTGAGCGGAGCGCTGGCCACAACCTTGCGACCCGCCTTCGCCACCCATTCATCGCCGCGATGTACTAGATCTATCCGCTTCATCTCGCCGCCCCTTCCGTCTCTTTTCAGCCGCCGCAACATTACGAAGATATGATATGGCGCCGTCCGGCGAGCACGGAGCGCCGCAGCAGCAGTGCATGATCAGCCGGGAGCAGGACCATTCCATCGTACGAGATCTGCCACTGAGAGAGCGTGGCCAGCCTGGTAGCGTTAGAAGCGACACGCGGTCTATCGGAAGGAGGATCGATGGGCGGGAATGGAACAGGCGGTGGCGGCGACGGCGGTGGCGGCGACGGCGGCAAGAAAAAACTGGCTGCTCGCTCCGGCGGTAACGGCGGGGGCGGAGGTGGCACGTAGCCGACCAACCCACTGAGAAACGACCAGGCAGGCGCGGGCGTTCGCGGTCGCGCCTGCCTGCGTCGGATGGACGTGAGTTCGAAGCCAAATGCGCCGAACTGCTCAGCACGCTCGGGTTCGTCAATGTGGATCAACGGGGCGGCTCGGGTGACAAGGGAGTCGACATTGTCGCGGAGTTTCCGCTACGGGGACCGATTACCTTGGAGGCAAAGGGGCTAGGGGCTACGACGGAGCGGATGGAGATCTGGGCCGTCGAGTGTAAGGACTGGCCGAACCGAACCATCTCGCGACAGCGCCTGTGGGGCCAGACCGCGGCGGTCGATGAGCTGAGGGCTGACGTCTTTCTTCTGCTAACCACCGGCAGACTGTCTCCTGATGCCAAGGACCATGTACGTACGCACAACCGTAGTCGCCATAGCTTCCGCATCGTCTACATGGAGGGTGAGCAGCTAGACCTTCTCTTTCGCGAAGCCGCGATCCAGCCTCCCTATGTTGACGCTGGCAACCTCAGTCAAGCTACGCTCGTAGACGTTCAGCGCGCCTGGCACACATCGCGCAGCGCGGCAGGCAGTATTCGAGCGGTTCAATCGTTTCTGCGTCCACCTCTCGTCCCTCGTCTGCGCGTCGCCTACCTGGAGCAGGCACACCGCGTCGATTATCTCGCGAGCGGTCATACGCGGACTGAGCTTACGCTTTTGGTAGTCAATCTTGATCGTACGCCGTTACGCGAAGACGTCGTTCGTTTTCAGGGTAACGAGCCTCTCGCTATTGAGCATCTCGGGCTCGAAGCTTCCCAGCGTGTCGGCCGGCGGGTAATCCAACTTGAGCCGGAGATCAGGCTCGATACTGGAAACCATCTAGTAGTGTCAGTACCGTTTGCCGAGCCGGTGGCCCCGCTACAGCCTGCTCGCTACACGGTATCTGTAACGTGGCCTTTCGCGTTGCCACTCCAGCAGCTGCGCTATTACGGTATGCCGACCTTTCGGCTAACGAAGACCCACCGGTTCGCGATCAACGTGCCACTGATGGCTACCCCGACGGATGCCTGGTTGATCCACGATGTGGACGGCGCGTGGACCAAGCTAGCTGCCCTTCGCTTCGAGAAGACGTCCAGCAGTTGGTTCGCCTGTGGCTATGTCCGCCGCCCCGCTCTCGATGACCGCCATGTGGTTGCATTCACGTTGACATGATGCCCACACTCTCAGAACTAGGGATCTCAGATAGCGAGCTCAAAGAGGTCATCGACAGCGCGCTTGCACGAGTGACGCCCTCCTACGCTCAGGCGACACTTCACGACGTGCATGTCACAACTCACGCCCGGCCAGACGGGACGACGTGCCCTGCGATCCTACTTCGCATTTGTACTACGAGCCCTCTCGCCGCTCGCGGCCAGTACCTACCTCTCACTGGTATGCACGACGCAGGGTACGTCGATGAGTATCTTTTTGGAGTGATCCATGGGCATTGGCTTGCCGTTCACAACCGTGATCTCTTCTACGAGGTGCGGTTCATCATCGACGCAATCGGGAGTGACGCTTGCGAGCCGGCGCTTTATGAGCTAGTCACAGTGGCTGCCGCTCGCGACACGGGTCTCCTCCCGGACGCATCTCCTCTGGCGCGGCACGTCTCATACTACGGGCTCAAGTTTGTCCTGAGATCTGGTGCCATGCTTAGCGGGCCGTCGCCAGGCATGATAGAGGTGGTTGCAGAGCAAACACGGCGCCTGGCGGCACCACGGTTTCTC
>JBAVDD010000027.1:0-7636 GCA_049587035.1 Acidobacteriaceae bacterium
GATGAGTCCAGCCTTTGCTGCACCAATTACCATCGCAACGGATTGATCGCCCGAAAAGTCTGGTCCGCAGCCAGTCCCGCCAAAGACTACAAGCGGAGGGTGCGCCCACACGGAAGGGGAAATTAGATTCTGGTAGAACTTGGTTTCATAGAAGATCTTAGTGACTTGCCCAAACGTCAGGTTCCCAGGAAACAGCGCAAACTCATCCACATACGTTGGCGGAGCCGCGCTGTTGGTTCCGGCCACTCCATAAGCGATACCGCCGCTCACATAGCCCGGAACCATCAATGGCTGGGTAGTGGAGTTCATCGACATAGGCACGGCAGTTGCTGTGATGACAGCCCCTGTTCCAGTTGGGGATGTAAGCACGATCGTAGGATTCGATGTACAGCCAGAGTTATTGTCTCCCGTGTTCGATGATATAGCTGTTGGGACCCCACTAGTGGCATACATCGTACCAGTCACTGTGCAGTTGATCCCGCCACCCGTTGACGTAAAAGTGGTCGTATTGGCGTAGCCGGTCCCCCCAGAAACCGAGAGCCCTACATTGCCGAAGCCGTTCGCAAAGGTGATATTCCTTGCAAATCCTATGAGATAGCCGCTGCCCGACGGAAGCGCCTGAAGTCCGTTGACATACATGCTCAGCGCTGACGGAGCACCCGTCCCGGAATCTTCGATTACGATGTCATAGTTGAACCCGTTGGGCATTCCCTCGAAACTATTTGTCGGGGCTCCCGTACATACCAACTGCTGGGACGATGCGTGGCCGTACCCATTCCGCTCGAAGCACAGCTGCGACGCGTTACCCCCCATATGGATAAAGAGCTGCCACCAGCTATTCTTGGATCCAGGAGAAGAGCCACAGATCAAAACGCCTGCGCAGCCTCCCAGATCGCCCTTGCTCGCCAGGATAAGTGACCCGGTCCTGTTCCAGTTGAGCCGGTTGATTTGGACCATCATCGTCCAGGGAACATCCCACTCCTCCGCTCCCAGCAGGGGACTAGGAGCTGCGTTATAAGCGTTCCACGCAAACCCCGCCGAGGTATTAGTCGGTGTTGTGTTATCAAATCCCGGCTGCTGTGTCGTAACCACACCGCCCCCACTCGAGAAAGTCTCCCCCGAGATCTGATCGAGAAAACTGCTCGTCTTATCGTTGAAGTTCAGATAGATCGAAGGATTCGCAGCAAGCAACGCGCTAGGCCATGTCGGCACATTGCTAACTTCTGAGACCGTACCTGAAAGCGCAAGACTGAGTTGCCCTTCATTGACCGTCAGCGTTGTGCTTGGGGTTACGGCACTTTGCGGAGAAAATGTGATCTGTATTGTGCAAGTGGCTCCCGGCGCTAGAGTTGCAGGGCAATTGTTGCTCTGGGCAAAGTCAGATGAACCAGCGCCTCCGATCTGAATACCTGAAAGTGACGCGGAAGCATTTCCCTCGTTGGTTAGCATTGCATTCTGTGCCACCGACGTATTTCCGACAGCTGTTGACGGGAATGTAATGCTCGTGGGGCTCAGCACAAGGGACGCGGTAGCAGGTGGTGTCGGAGGGACAGGCGGTGTCGGAGGGACAGGTGGCAGCCCAAGCGTAACCGCAAAGCTCGGCGGCTGGCTGGACAACTGCGGCTCAAAGGAAGCGTTCAACGAAGCCATCTGATATAGCCCGCTTGTATTGAGTCCTGGATCTCTCGCCAGAGAAAGCAGCGCCCCAATCGTGTTTGACGGCGCTACTCCGCCAGCGGGCGTCGTAAGGCTAAACAAGTTCCCGCAGGCGCTGCCGTCTCCCACCACCCCGCCCCCGGAATTTACGCAGGGAGCCATAATGTCGCCCAGGGTATTGATCATGGCTGTAGGCACGGTGTCTCCGCTTGGAACGTTCAACCCTGGCGATGCCCCAGTTGCGGAGTTCACCAATTCGTTCGCTAACGTGAATGCATTATTCATCGACGCGACATCATCGGTGCCCGATCCGACCGCCGTAGACGACGTCATATACTGCGCCAGCGCATTCACCGCTGCCACCGTCGTCAACTCGTTCACTACAATCGGCGTCTGCGCGCTCAGTGACGCACAAAGTCCCAGTGCCGTCATCAGTGCAAGGCTCTTATTGGTTGTGCCCGGCATAGGATCTCCACCCGTAGCCGTCAAATATACCTCCGTGGCGCCCGTGCATGAGTACAAGCCTGCGATATCGAAGTTCCCCGTCGCATCGGTGATCACTGCTTTGGTTAGCAGAGGCGTGGCAACCGTGCCATCCCCGCTGGTGCCCACGCTGTAAAGCTGAATGATGGCGTTCGAAACCGGCTGTGAGCCCCCAACCACGGTGCCACTGCTGCCCGCTACAGACGTGGTGGGGGCCGTCAAATAAGCTGGTGCGCCGCATCCGGCGATCAGGAACAAAGCAAGAGCTGAAACAAAGTACGGGATTCGCATTGGGAAGGCCTATCCTCGATCGCCTGCTGCCCAAGGCAGCAGGCGTTCTATAACCGCAAAACTTTTCGTCTCGAAGTGCATCCCTTTACCAAGCCTTGCCACCGCATTTACCGGAACGATCCCTACAGGAGGCCTGACAGGTGCAGCGCATACACTCCATACCTGAGCGCTGCTCTCACTCAAGCAAAGAAGCAGCTATGCTCCCTTATCGGCACAGGGGCCTTTGACTTGAGACCGATGGTTCGGCCTCAAACAGCCATCAGCGCAGGGATCAACAGAATCTACCGCTACGTCACGTGGGAGTTGATTTACGAGGTAATCAGGAATACGGCTCAACGCCCGAAGAAAAGACGGACACATAACTCCGATTGGACGTTGAATGGCCCGACGTATCTACCGCTCCAACTTGCTCTCGCCCGACCCTGCGCCAGATGCACGTTTCATCAAGGAATCTTCACGATCGAGCGTGTCGCCGGGCTATGAATACACTGGCGAACAGTCGTTCGAGAGACGCTACAAGTCGCGGTCAGCTTCGACCTTGGTGACGGGTTCGAGTACATGGTCGGGCCGGTCATGATCGATATCACCGTTGTCGGTATGGGGGAGCGTTATCCAGTTGAAGCTCGCATGAATGCGCAGTCCTTGCGAGGTTCCATCTTGATGTGGGTATGGGTGACTTGGTAATGCACTCTCTGGAAATCATCGCGACGAGCGACTGGCTTGCGTTCGCGGGGCCAATAAGCCCGCACGCGCAATGGATCGTCCGCGAACGGCAGTTCGCCGGAAAGGCTCATGCCTATTCGTTGCCTCGCAACCTCCCAGTAGTCGGGTGAAGGACCTGGTGGGTATCACTGAACCTGATGTGCAACAGATTCCGGGCCTAGCGCCCATGAACAGTCAGCGCAAGCGTCTCAACAGCTACTCAAACAGCCACCAGTGCATGCTGACGAGCGACACCCTTTTGAGGCGTTCCGTAAATAATTGCTTCTAATAGGAAAAATGGTGGACGCGGTAGGGATCGAACCTACGACCAGTCGATTAAGAGTCGAATGCTCTACCAGCTGAGCTACGCGTCCAGACCTTGAACCTTGCCAGGCGGCAAAGAGCGAGCTACTTCTAGATCGCCAAGGAATGCGCGGGTCAATGCACCGCACCTGAAAAGAATATCATGATCCGGCACACCCGCACAGCGTCGGATCGTGAGGAAATCCTCCGCGCCGCATCTACCGCACTCCGATCGCCTTAACCTACGAAGTCGACATGCGCCTTGTGCGGAATAATGCCCCGCTCGTAGCCCATATCCAGAATCTTCCGAATGGCCTCCCGGCCATCATCGCCGTAGTTCAGCGTCCGCTCATTCACATACATGCCCACAAAGCGGTTCGCCAGCGACGGATCCAGGTCCCGCGCAAACTGCATCGCATACTCCAGCGCTGCCTCGCGATGATCCAGCGCGTGTTGAATGCTCTCCCGCAGCGCATTCGTTGTGACCATCTGCACCTCGTGCCCCAGCGAGCGCCGAATCGCATTACCCCCCAGCGGCAGCGGAAGTCCGGTCTGCTCATTCCACCACGCGCCCAGGTCCAAGATCTTCGTAAGCCCATCGCGTCCGTAGGTCAGCTGTCCCTCGTGGATAATCAAACCCGCATCGAACTCACCCGACACCACCGCAGGAATAATCTTGTCGAAGTCCACCGTAACCGTCTCAATGTTCGGCGCAAAAAGCTTCAGCGTCAGATAGGCCGTCGTCAGCGTCCCCGGTACCGCAATCTTCAGCTTCTTCACCTCATCCAGCGTGTAGTTCCTCGAAGCCACAATCATCGGACCATAGCTGTCGCCCACCGAGCCGCCGCACGCCATCAACGTGTAGTTGTCCTGCACATACGGGTACGCATGGAAGCTGATTGCCGTAACGTCGTAGTACTGATCCGTCATAGCGCGGTGATTCAACGCCTCAATGTCCGTCAGCGTATGGGTGAACTTGTAGCCCGGAACCCGCACCTTATTAGTGGCGAGCCCATAAAACATGAAGGCATCGTCAGAGTCGGGGCTGTGGGCAATCTTAATCTCGCGTACGGCTGTTGCTGCAGTAGTCATCTGTTCCTTTGGTTCCTTCGTTCATTTGCTGCTTCGCTGTTAGCAGGAGCGCTTCGCCAACGTTCCTGTCCGTCACGTGTGGTAAAGAGTATTAGATGCGGGGAGCTCGGGACAGGGTGCTGTACACGCCCGCTGCCACCAGAACCTTGACAAACTCTCCCGGCAGGAACGGAGCCACCGCCCCAATCCACGCCGCATGAAGACTGTTACCCGTGTAGTGCATGAACCACCCAGCTCCGCAGACAAACAGCAGCGCCATCGCCATGCTGCCCGCTGCAAACGCCGCCACAAAGCGAGCCATGCGAGCCTTCAGCCCGCGCGTCAATCCACCCACGACGGCCGCCACCAGCGGATATGCCATCAGAAAGCCGCCAGTAGGTCCCAGCAGCTGCGCCACGCCGCCCAGCCCGGTAGGACTGAAAACCGGCAGCCCCATCGCGCCCTCCGCAAGATACGCCAGCATCGCCAGGAAGCCGTCTACCGGTCCGAGCGCCAGCCCAACGCCCAGCACCGCGAGCGGCTGCAACGTCAGCGGTACCGGCGTGAAGGGAAGCGGTATGGCCACATGCGCAGCCAGCGCAACGACCACGGTTGCGGTAAGTCCCAGCACCACTCGGCCCGGAACGGTCGTGGTGAGGTTTGCTAGGTTGGCGGCACGGGAGGAGCGTACGGTTGCAATCTGCATAGGGGTCTCTCGATGTGAAGAAATTCAGCGGTGAAGCGTCTTCTCGATCTTTCTTTCGGTCTTTCCTCGGACTAGTGTCTATCCTTCGATTCCGTGGTGGCCTCATCCTTCAACGCGCGGCCTTGGCGTCGCCGGGCTTGCTGCACATGCCGCACCATCGCGATCGAGGCCCAAAGTAGCGCGATCAGGGCAAGGATCGAGATGCAGAAGAGAACACGCATGGGTCTCTACAAGGATAACAAAGCTGACGGTGCGAAACGAACCGGCACTCCTCAAGAGCCATTCCGGAACCAGCTGTCGCCAACTCTGGTTCCTGCCCCACCTTCCTTGCCTTCTCCACGCCAGAATGCGCGATACTCTTGATGAACGCTCAAAATCCGTAGCATCTAAATCCGAAACATCGACCAAGGTTCCACGTTGAGTATCTCGTCACGGAAAACGAAACTCTCTACCAAGCTCCCGCAACTCGCAGGTGCCGCGAAGGATCGTGTCTATCTCTGGCGTCGCCGTGCCGCAACCATCGCCACCGGGACTCTCGCTTTGGTCATGGCCTACGGTGTCATCTTCGGACACAACGGCCTCACCGCCTTCGCTCACAAGCGCGAAGAAGCCAAGACCCTCCAGCAGCAGATGCTGCAGTTGCAAAAGGAGAATGATCGTCTCCACCAGCACATCAACCATCTGCAGAGCGACCCCGATACCATCGAGCACGAAGCCCGCGAAGAGCTGCACTACACCCGCGCCGGCGAGGTCATCTATACCCTCCCCAACGCTCGCGCCAGCAATACCGCCGCCGCCAAACCGTAGATCGCCACTGGATGTATGCATCCTGTCTGCCGATAACCCAGGCAAGGAGCGCTGCATCTCTGCGTAACCGCGAATGGGAATGTTTTCAATCCCCGAGTTATCCCCCCTCTCCATCTCCCGCACTGAGGAACCGGTGCTGGAACCGCCACCGCCCGTCGCGCGCCCGGAAAACTCACCCGCACAGGACGAAACCACCGGCGAATCCTACTCCTCCAGCAACTCCAGCGATTCCTCCAGCGAAGCAAACCACACCCCTCCGCAACCCACCCCGGATTCCCCAGACCCATCCCCGCCAGACGACCCAGCCCACCAGATCAACGTCTTCGTCTGAATCCCCACCCCGGGTTGGTCGTCACTGCGTCCCCATTTCCCGCAGAGTAAACTTATGGGTCTAACCATGCGCCTTCCCAGGGAGACCAATGATTGTTATTGACACAGAATTCGCAGATCTCGACACACCCACCGGCCCCATGCGGACGCACATCGTCCGCCCCGCCGCACCCGGCCGCTACCCCGGCATCCTCCTCTACTCTGAGATCTTCCAGGTAACCGCGCCCATCCACCGCACCGCCGTCCAGCTCGCCGGCCACGGCTACGTCGTCGCCGTTCCCGAGGTCTATCACGAGTACGAGCCCCTCGGCACCGTCCTCAAGTACGATCAAGCCGGCTCCGACCGCGGCAACGCCCTCAAGACCACCAAGCCCGTCCCGGCCTACGATGACGACGCGCGCATCGCCCTCGCCCATCTCGCGTCCCGTCCCGACTGCAACGGACGCCTCGGCGTCATGGGCATCTGCATGGGTGGCCATCTAGCCTTCCGTGCTGCCATGAACCCCGAAGTCCTAGGCGCCGTCTGCTTCTACGCCACCGACATCCACAAAGGCACCCTCGGCGAAGGCATGAAGGACGACTCCATGGCCCGCGCCGGCGAAATCAAAGGCGAGCTCCTCATGGTCTGGGGCCGTCAAGACCCGCACATCCCCACCGAAGGCCGCATGAAGGTCCTCGAGCGCCTCAACGAAGTCGGCGCCAAACTCAACTGGCACGAAGTTAACGGAGCCCACGCGTTCCTTCGCGACGAAGGTATCCGCTACGATCCAGACTTGGCCCGCTCCATGTTCGGCCTGGCCCTCGACCTCTTCCACCGCGAGATAGCCATCGGAGCATAAGCAAGCCGTCGGAGCCTGAACACGCCATCGGCGCCTGACCCTATTCGATATACTCCCGCAGCCACGGGTCTTCCGTATGTGTCAGCTCGAGGGTCGTGCCATCAAAGACGATGTGGCCCTCGTTCAGCACCAGGAACTTCGTCCTCGGATCAATGCCGTTGTCCGGGATGGGCTCCACACAATTCTTCTGCACATTAAACCGATGCGTCGCTAGCCTGAACGCATCCTGCAGCCGATGCGTAATCAGCAGGCAGGTGGTCTGCGATACGTCCCGCTGCTTCACCACCAGGTCAATAATGGTCGTCGACGTAATCGGGTCCAGCCCTCCCGTCGGCGAGTCATAAAGGATCAGGTCCGGCCGCCCAATGATCGCGCGCGCAATCGAAACCCGCCGTCTCATCCCTCCGCTAAGCTCGGACGGAAACTTCTCAATCACGTGCTCCAGCTC
>JBAVDD010000028.1:0-3287 GCA_049587035.1 Acidobacteriaceae bacterium
GCCAAACCCCTCCCGCGGGTCCGGCCCCTGAAACACCGCCGGCTTATTCTGCGGAGATAGATGCAGGCTCAAAAACTCCACCTCCACCGCCGCCGGCTTGCCCCGCAACACCCGGAACCAAGCTCTCCCAAACCCCAAAAACAGACCCAGCAGCACCGCTCCCGAACACAGCACGCCGGATAGCACCGCAATGTTCTCCAGCAGCGTAAACGTCTGTGCTGCCACCACCTTGAACGCAGGATGCACGTCCTGGTTGAACGTCATCACGGTCAAATGCACGCCCCCCACCATCTGCGCCGCCGCATCGCCAGCAAAACTCCCTGTCGCCAGCGCCACCAGCGTTCCCCGCTGCTGCAGCCGCGCACTCCCCTTCAGCTCCGGAACCTTACTCCGAATCACCTTCGCCGCACTCTCCGCGATCGTCGGCGTCGGAAACAGCAACAGCGTCAGCGTCTCTCTCCCGCGCGAGTCGTCATACTGCGCCGTCACCGCCTCCACCTCCATCTTCCAGTCCAGCGATCCGGGCGGAAGCACACCCCCCTCCGCCGCATAGCTCACCGGCCCCAGCGCATACCGAATGCTCCCCGGCACCAGCCCTTTCGTCGGCGTCAGCATCGGCAGCATCGGCGCCAGCCCCGAGTTCCCAAACACCTTCGGCATCGCCTCCGCCAACGGCCTCAGCGTCCGCACATCCGCAGCCGTCCCGCCAGTCCCCGCAGCTCCGCCAACAAAGTTCGCCAGCACCACCGCCTTCCCCGCCAGAAACAGCACTACCCCTCCGCCATTTCCCGTCCTGCCCTCCGCCGATCTCTCCGAAGAGCTCCCCACAGCGTCGTAGACCCCCAACTCGCTCCCCACCGTCATTCCCGGCCGCTCAGCCAGCGTAAACGCGCTATAGGCCCCCGTCTTGTCCCCAAACTCAATCGCCTCCACATGCACCAGGCGTCCGCCGTGCGTATACTCGGCCACCTTCGACCGTTGCTCCCCACACTCCGCAAGCGCCTGCGGACTCAAATTCGCCAGCGCATAAACAGGCGCAGCCCCCGCCGTCTCCGTCCGAGTCCAACCCCCAAACTTCGCCGGCAGCAACGGCATACTCGGCTCAGTAAGCGTCACCGACTGCCCCACCGCACCCACACTCAGCCCCGCCAGCACCAGCACCAGCGCCGCCCTCCGCGATGTCCCGAAACCCAAACCCATACAGGGCCCAGACTACACCAACCACCCAAACGTAAGCACGCCCCAACCTCTGCCCCTGCGTAACCCTGCGTTGCCGTTGCCGTCGCACGTTTCGTTTGTCATCACGCAGCGATCTGCAGTAACCGTTGCAGTTGCACGTTCCCTTTGCTATCCCACAAGAATCCACCTCTCCAATAACGCATACATTGTCATCTCGACCGGAGCGCAACCCTGTGGAGAGATCCCTGTATTAGCTCTAGCTCTTGCTCTTGCTCTTGCTCCTGGTCTTGCCTTTGCTCTTGCTTTTGCTCTTGCTTTTGCTTTTGCTTTTGCTTTTGCTTTTCTAGTTGTCATTCTGAGCGAAGCGAAGAACCTGCTTCTCGCTCGCGCGGCGAGCGCCCGTTCTTGCCTTTGAGCTAAAAGCCAGAAGCTAAAAGCTAAAAGCTAAAAGCTAGAAGCCACCTACCGCTCCGCCTGCTCCACCGCGGGCATCCGCGCCCGTCCGCCATTAATCCCCTCAGCATACTTCGCAATGCCGCGATACAAGCTCTCCGCAACCCTCTCGCGATAAGCCGCGGTCTCCAACTCCGAAGCGCTCTTAGGGTTCGTCACAAAGCTGATCTCCGCCAGAATCGAAGGCATATTCGCCCCAATCAACACCACAAACGGAGCCTTCTTCACCCCGCGATTCTTCAACCCCGCATTCCCCCTCCGCAACCCCGCATACAGCGACGCATCCACATCCGCGGCCAACTCCCTGCTCTCATCGATCTTGTCCTTCAGCGCAATCTTCTTCACCAAATCGCTAAGCTCATGCACACTCTCAGTCGAAACAGCGTTCTCACGACTAGCCACCATCATCGCCTCCGGATCGCTCGTAAAGTTCAGGTAATAGACCTCCACCCCTCGCACGTCAGCATCCTGCGAGCTGTTCGCATGCACGCTGATAAACAAATCCGCCTGCGCCTTATTCGCAATCGCCGTCCGAGTCTCCAGCGGCACAAACGTATCATCATCGCGCGTATACACCACCTCCGCGCCCAACCGATCATGCAGCAGCCTGCCCAGTCGCAGCGCCACATCCAGCACCACATTCTTCTCTTCAATCCCCCCCGCGCCCAGTGTGCCGGAGTCATGCCCACCATGCCCTGCATCAATCACAATCCGCCCAATCTTCAACCCCAGCGCCCGCATCAGCGACGTCTCACCATCCGCCGTAGGAGGCGGCGCAGCAGCCGGCTCACCCTTCACCTCCGCAGCAGCGACAGCGCTCCCATCCGCCGCACGTGATGCCGCTCTCCGCCGCGACCGCGGCACATAATGATCCCCGCCAGCCGCATTCCCCGCCGCATCACCGCCACTAGTCTCCGCAATCGGCTTCGACGTAGGCCTCCGCGTAGCCTCGACCATCCCTGGCTGCCGGCTAACATCCGCAACCTCAGCATTCGTATCCGCGGCACTCTTAACCACCGTATTCGGCACCGGCCGCGCCACCGTAGCCTTGGAAGCAATCACCACCCTAGGCCGCGCCACATCCTTCGTCGCCCCCACCCGGTCCGAACTCCGCAACGGCAACCCAAAACTAGCGCTCCCATCCGTAACCGGCATAGGAGGCAAACTGGAAACCCCCACCCCACCCCCTCTACGACCCTTTGCTACCTCAGCCGTGTCATCTCGACCGGAGTCCATCGCACCTACCCCCACCGAACTGTCATCTCGACCGGAGGCGCGTAGCGCCGCAGCGGAGAGACCTGTAGTCGTATCGCCGCCAATCTTTCGAGCAGCTTCCGCCGATGCCGCTCCCCCATGAATATCAATAATCAGCCGGTAAGGATTCGGCAGCAAAAACGCCGAGTACTCCGCCACCTGATGCACATCCAGCACCACCCGCGTCACCTGGTCAGAAAACTGCGCCGCCCGCACCCGTTCCAGAAACCCATCATCGGTAACCCGAAAGCTCTTGCCCTCCAGCTCCGGAGCCAATCGCGCATGTTCAACATCAAAAAAAATCCGATCCGGATTCTCCACCCGCGCGGCCTCATACTTCACCACCTCGCCCGCCGGCACATTCAAATCAATCGCCACGCGCGTGTAGCTGGCCGTAGACC
>JBAVDD010000029.1:0-1662 GCA_049587035.1 Acidobacteriaceae bacterium
GCTTGGCGTTGCCTTTAACGAATAAGCTTTCCCTATTTGTAGCAGCTTGCCGTCGTCAGCCGGACTTACTTTTCCATCTCCATTGGTCTGCACCGTCAACGGGGCAAATACCACATAATCAAATGAAACTACTTTTGTATTTGCATTATTACCGCCCGTATCAACGGCCTCGGCTCCAACGATGTTGACTCCCGGGGTCAAGGTCACATCTGCCGTCCAATGAGCCCAATTATCAGCCGTTGACGCCAGTGGCCTTGTCTCGGTTCTGTGGACTACCAAAGTGTGAGCGTGTGAGCTAGAAAGAGCGCGCATGAACAACGAACCTGAACCGAAAGTCCGCAAGAAACGATACGACCAAAACTTCAAGCGCTCCGCCGTGGAGCACTGGCTGGGCAGCGGCAAGAGCGCTGACCAGGTAGCTACCGAACTAGGCATCAATGCCCAGACGCTCAAAATCTGGAAGCAGCAACTGGCGGTGTTGCCGCCGGGCGCGAATACGCCGAGAACCGTGGAAGCGTTGGAGGCCGAGAACCGGCGGTTGCGCCGGGAGATGGGCAGCCTGATCCGGCAGCGGGAGATATTAAAAAAAACTTTGGGCATCCTCTCGAGTCCCAGCGACAGCGCTTTGAGCGCATAAAGACCATGAGCACCGAATATTCGATCCATGAGTTGTGCGCCGCGTTTGGCGTGACGCACACCGGTTATCATGCGTGGGCGCGCCGCACGCCCGGCCTGCGGGCGCAGGCCAACACCGCGTTGCTGCCGCTGGTCGTCCAAGCCCATCGGGAAAGCCGTCATACTTACGGTTCTCCCCGCATCCGCAACTGGCTGCTTCAACACGGCCACCGATGCGGGCGTGTCCGTGTCGCCCGGCTGATGAAACAGGCTGGTTTGACCCGTCGCTGGCGGCGACGTTTCCGGCCGATGAGTTTGACCGACAGCAACCATGATTTGCCGGTGGCGGCCAATCATCTGTCGCACCGAGTGCCGACATTGCAGCCCGACGCGGTCTGGGTCGCCGACATCACTTACATCAAAACGGATGAAGGTTGTCTATATCTGGCCGGCGTGCTGGACCGCTGCACACGCCGCTGTGTCGGCTGGGCGATGGATGACACGCTGGCCACCACGCTGCCGCTGGCCGCGTTGGACATGGCCTTGACCCAGCGAAGGCCGCCGACTGGATTGATGCATCACTCCGACCGGGGCGTCCAATACGCCAGTGCCGCCTACCGGCAGCGGCTCGCCCAGGCCGGCGTCGTTCCCAGCATGAGCCGACGGGGCAACTGTTACGACAACGCCATGATGGAAAGCTTCTGGAGCACTTTGAAACGAGAACTCATCCATCGCTGCACCTTCGCCACGCGCGCCGGGGCGCGCGCAGCCATCTTCGAGTGGATCGAAATCTTTTACAATCGAGTGCGCCTCCACAGCGCGCTCGGCTTCAAATCGCCTGTGGACTTTGAAACCAACCTCAACTAAAACATCCATGTCTTATGCGCTCCGCAGTAGTCCACAGAACCGAGACAAGGCCATGGCAAGGCAAATATAATTCTCGATAATTTAATCGCGCAAGGCCACGCCAAACCAATGATTGTTGTGATGATGGATGGCCATGCCGCTTTGCCTGTCGGAAATCCAAATGCCGAATTCCTTCAGCAT
>JBAVDD010000030.1:0-33905 GCA_049587035.1 Acidobacteriaceae bacterium
GCTCCCTGCCTCGCCACTCAACGCATCAACCTCATCAAATCCTTCTCTATCAAATGAATATTCATAATTACCGACCGTCTGGATCTTCTACCGATACCTTTGCCGTCACCGTATGCTCCGGCGTAGGCGTCGGCGGCACCTTCATTACCGGCAGCTCCGGATGATCGTACGTATACAGCTCATTAAATAGATACCGGTACGTCCCGTGCGACTGCCCGCGGAACTGCGGCTTGAACCCGTACAGCAGGATGCGTCCCTTCCCATACTCCAACTCGACCGCGGCCGCCTTACCCTCAATCGCCTCCGGGTGCAACAGCAACCCGCTCTCCAGCGGATTCGTCTCTTTGGCATACCGCGCCAGGATCGCTCCCTGAAATCCCGTCTGAGGCACAAACGCCGGTCCGCGCTGGAACATCACCACCGGAGCCTCTGGTACACCGAAGTTCGCAGGCAACTCTGCACTCTCTTCATTCACGCGCAGCAGCGCTCCCGAGCAAAAAAACTTATCACTCTTCAATCCACCGAGTACATTCTTAACCGGTAGTGACATCAGCGGAATCAAGCTTGCCGCCGTCTGATTCATCGCCACCAGCGTTCCGCCATCGCGAACAAACGTTCGCAGATTATCCAATCCATCCGGCCCAATCCCACCCACGTATTGTCCAGGAACGATCCCAACATGGAAGCCTTCCATCAGCTGGTTCCGCGACATATCCGGAAGCACGATCACGTCGTACCGCGAGCGCAGATCGGCCGCCCGCATGTCAGAGTTGTAGATGCTCTTCGGTTGGAACCCGTAGTTCTCCAATATCCAACGAGTCCATCCCTCATCAATCGAAGGCTCCCACGGCCGGTACAATCCTACCCGCGCCTTCTTGATCGGCATCATATTCGCCGGCTCCGCCGACAACGCAACCGCACCCACACCATACTTCTTCATCAGGTCCCCGGCCGCACCGCGTCCCAGCCCGCGAATCAGGAACGCACCGCGCTCCTTGCCCTCCGGCGTAGCAATCGCATCCTTGGACATCGCAACCGAACCACCCTGCTGCAATACTTCGTTCACGAGCTCATACGAAGCATTTGGCAGGTGGCTGATCACCAACACATCACCACCTCCGGTAATCTCTGTCGCGGGCAGCTTCACCGCATCAATAGGCTCCAGCAACCCACGCTGCTCAGCGGTCAACGGATCACTCACAGCATCCACAGACACGCCCATCTGCAAAGGCAGCGTCCATCCCGTAACGTCATACGGCAAGTCAACCGCCTTCGACGTACCCAGCTCAATCTCATCCGGATACCGCTGCCGCTCAAACAACTCCTTCGCCAGTCCCGAGAACGGCTGGTCCATCGGAATTACCCACGACCCCGCAGGATAAGTGACATCATTAGCCGCGAACCCCGCCTTCGTCGCATACACACTCAGGCCGTTCTCAATCATCTTCTGCGCAAGCAGTCCCGCCTCCGGCGTATCCGCCTGCTTATCGCTGATCACATAAGCAAAGGGCCCTTCCTTCTTGTAGTGAGCTATATTGTCGCGTGCAGCCTGGTAGCGGTTGTACAGCAGCGTCTCACGATTCTTCGCCGCCAGGTCCAGCACCGACATCGAGCCGCCAATCATGTAATTCACCGCGTCACGCAGACGCCACCATCCACCCTCCCACGGCTCCGAGTACATCGAGAGCGCGCGCAGGTCCTGCGTCTCCTTCGGAAACTCATTTACCGTGTAGAACCGCGGCGTCGCGTAGGCGTAGAGCCCCGTCTCCGTAAAGAACGAGATCTCGTTGCGAAATACATGCACCCAGTCATTGAACCCCGCATACCAGTTATCGAAGCGCGTCTCAGAGATCGCGCCCGGCATCTGGTGCGCATCCAGATATGCCGTCATATTTGTTCCCACCACATTCAGCCAGCTCCTCACATACGGGCTGATGTTGCTCGAAATTGGATCAGCAAACGGCGGGATCCATATCCGCGCAGGGAACGGCGCCGTCTGGTGCTGGCAGTAGAAAATCTCCGGACTCCAGTCGATCTCCGCCTTCGTCAACACCTGCGACTCCTTCATATTCAGCATGTAGCCATCGCGATTGTTATCGTGCCCCACATAATCCTGGAACAGCCGCGGCATCGGGCTCACTTCATACTTCGTCCCCAGGTTCTGCCGGTACCAGTGCACCACCATGTCCTGCCCGTCCGGATTCAGCGTCGGCCAAAGCACCAAAATCACGTTGTCGAGAATCGCATCCACCTCGGGATCGTTCTTTGCCGAGAGCAGCTTGTACGCCAGCATGATCGAGTGCTGTCCACCCGCCACTTCATTCGAGTGCAATCCTCCATCGATATGCACAATCACCTTGGAGTCATGCGCAAGTTCACGCGCTTGCGCATCAGTAAGGTTGTCGTCGATCGCCAGCCGCCGCGCATTCTTCTTGTACTCGTCTAGCCGGGCTAGATTCGCCGGCGACGAGATCACCGCAACCTCAATATCGCGCCCCTCCGAGCTCTTACCCACGGTAAACATCTTAATCCGGTCCGACGCCGCGGCCGCCGCGTGGAAGTATCGAATCGCATCTTCATAGTCGGCTAGATAGAAATCATCTCCCGGCGTGTGTCCCAGAACAGAGAGCGGCGTCGGCACCTGCGCCCTGCTCATCGAAACCATCCCGCCCACACAACCAATCAGCAGACCAAGCTTCAGCACACTCAAGCGATCCATCGACACTCCTCTTAGCAAAACGAAATACCGCCGCCCTCCGAAACAACGGGCAGTCGGTGCAGATCTGGAACACGGCTAATTTTTGGGAAGCAAACTGCACCTACTGTACCAACATCGCAGCGAACGATAAAGCCAACATTGAAAATCGAGCGCAAGCCCTATGGCTTCAGCACAATCTTCATCGAGTCCGCCTTCGGATGGGACGCCAGATCGATCGCCGCACTCGCCTCATCCAGCGTGAACCGGTGTGAGATCAGCTTCGTCAAATCCAGCTTGCCCGACCTGTACCCCTCAAACACCAGGTCAATTCCCTCCTGCTGAATCGCCACCGAAGCCGAGTATGAACCCATCAGCGTCTTCTCATCCATGCACACCGCCGCCGGGTCAAACGCCGCAGTCCCATGCTGCGTACTAGCAAACAGCATCACGCGCCCACCCGGACGTATCGCCTGCATCGCCGTAGCAATCAACGCATCCGCTCCCACCGCAACCAGCGCCACATCCGCGCCACGTCCCTCGGTCATTACCTTGCAAGCAGCCACCACATCGCCGCGAGCATCCAGCGGATGAGCCAGCCCGTACTGCTGCGCAATCGCATGCCGCTCCGGATACATATCCGAAGTCAGAACAGTAGCCCCCGTCTGCTGAGCCAGCGCCGCCAGCAGAATCCCAATACTCCCTTGCCCAATCACCAGCACCGTATCATCTGACTCCAGCTCCAGCAGCCGAATCGCCTTGAAGCAAGTATTCACCGGCTCAATAAACGCAGCCTGCTCAAACGGAATATCGTCCGGAACATGAATCAACCCGGCAGGCTTTGAACCATCCCCCACTATCCAATCCATCACGCGAATGTACTGCGCAAACCCACCCCCCGCAGCCGCACCCAGCCCCGCCGTCGTACCAACTTTCTTATACGTCTCACACTGCGCAAAGGTCTTCTTCCTGCAATAGAAGCAATGCCCGCAGGGAATATGGTGGAACGCCATCACCCGATCGCCCACTGCAAATCCGCGCACGCCATCGCCCACCGCAGCAATCGTCCCGGCCATCTCATGCCCAAACACGCGCGGCGCCGCGTGCGATCCCGTATGAATCTTCTTCAGGTCCGTCCCGCAGATCCCGCACGTATCGATCCGCACCAGCACCTCTCCTGCCCCAATCTCCGGAACAGTAATCGTCTCTGTGCGAACATCATCAATAGCTCTGTAAACCGCGGCCTGCATCGTAGCTGGAATCATCTCGAACATACTTCTACCAGCTTATCGGAAACCGCCGCAGCATTTAACCGTACAGCAACCCAACGCGAGCTCCCGGAGCATCACACCACTATGGCAAATCCATACGACGCAATCATCATCGGCTCCGGCGCTGGCGGCGGAACGCTCGCTCTCCATCTCGCGCGCGCAGGCAAGCGCATCCTCATCCTGGAGCGCGGCCCCTTCCTCCCCCAGGAAAAACTCAACTGGAGCACCTCTGCCGTCTTCCTCGACAACCGCTACCACACCACCGAAACCTGGCACGACAAGGACGACAAGCCCCTCCACCCGCAGCAGGCCTACTACGTCGGCGGCCAGACCAAGGTCTACGGTGCAGCCCTCTTCCGCATGCGCGCGCAGGACTTCGGCGAAGTCCAGCATCAAGGCGGCATCTCCCCCGCATGGCCCATCACCTACGCCGACATGGAGCCCTTCTACACCCGCGCCGAAGAACTCTTCCACGCCCACGGCGACCTCGGCACGGCTCCCGCCGTCCCCGGCGGCTTCGGCAGCTCCTTTGATCCCACCGAACCCTTCCACTCCAAGCCCTACCCCTACCCCGCCCTCTCCAGCGAACCCCGTATGGCCGCCATCGAAGCCGACGTCCGCAAGCTAGGCATCAACACCTTCCCCATCCCCCTTGGCCTCAAGCGCAACGCCGCCGACCCCGCCGCCAGCAAGTGCGTCCGTTGCGACACCTGCGACGGCTACCCCTGCCTCATCCACGCCAAGTCCGACGCCGACATCAACTGCATTCGCGAGATCATGGATCTCCCCAACGTCACGCTCCTCACCAGCGCCCGCGTTCTCCGCCTGCTCACCAACGCCGGCGGCGCAGTTGTAACAGGAGTAGAAGTCCAACACTCCAACTCGCCCGAGCCCGCGGTCTACGAAGCCCACATCGTCGCCCTCTGCGCCGGCGCCATCAACTCCGCCGCCATCCTTCTCCAGTCCGCCAACGGCAAGCATCCCACCGGCCTCGCCAACGGCTCCGACCAGGTAGGCCGCAACTTCATGTACCACCAGGCCGACGCCATCCTCGCCCTCTCCACCACCGACAACCCCGACACCTACACCAAAACCTGGGGCACCAACGACTTCTACTTCAAGGACACCGACCCCACCTACCCCTGGCCCCTCGGCCAGATCCAACCCATCGGCAGCTTCCATCACGAGATGATGAAAGGTGACGCCCCGCCGCTCACCCCCGGCTTCGTCCTCGAGAGCATGAAGCGCCACGCCGTCCCCTGGTGGCTAACCACCGAAGACCTTCCCGACCCCAACAACCGCGTCACCTTGCGCAACGCCACCCCCAGCCAGCTTTCGGCCACGCAGCCCGGCCCCGAAGGCCCACATCCCGATTCCTCCGCCTCACCCTCCAGCCAATCCGCGAACGTCACCATCGCGCAACCCGGCCACATTAAGCTCACCTACACACCCAACAACACCAAAAGTTTTGAACGCCTGAAAGACCGCTGGGTAGACATCCTCAAGCAGGCCGGCCACGCCGACACCACCGTCCCCTTCCACGCCTACTTCAAAAAGCGCATTCCCCTCGAGGGCGTAGGCCACCAGAACGGCACCCTCCGCTTCGGCCACGACCCCGCAACCTCGGTCCTCGACACCAACTGCAAGGCCCACCAGCTGGACAACCTCTACGTAGTAGACTCCAGCTTCTTCGCCTCCGCCTCTGCAGTAAACCCATCCCTAACCATCATCGCCAACGCCATCCGCATAGCCGACCACCTGTTAGCAGAGGTCCTCACCTAACCTCGGAGTCAAATTTGCGCAATCGGCTCCATTAGCCTAATGGACGCGAAAAGCCGACGTACGGTGCGAATCATCTCTGTGAGCCTCTTAGCGATTTGTTGCTTGTTGACCACCGTGGCTCGATTCCAGAGCGGCTCAACGGAAGCGTTTATCCGTTTATCTTGACTTGCCCGGCGCGCTATTTCGTCGCAACTTGTGGCACTGTCGACGGCGGATTTCGCGGCTGCCAAGCCGGTCCGCCATCTTCCCACTGATCATCGGTAAGCTGCTCGACATGAGAGCCGTCATAGTTCATCACGAAAATTTCTCCGTACGGTTGCGGGCTCCCGGTAAAAAGCGCTTCATCTTTGAATCCCATCCGCGAACTCGTAAACAACAGCCGTTTCCCATCGGGAGACCACGCCAGGTGCGCCTCATTCCCGTGAGTATGCGTCAACTGCCTCACGTCCTTACCATCTGGATGAATCGTCATTACTTCAAAGTCGCCGCCAATGTTACGCACAAACGCGATGAGGTCGCCACGCGGTGACCACACCGGGAAGTTGTCGTACTCGCCGGTCAATGCCGTCACAGAGTGGTCGGCTAGACTCATGATGCGCAAGCCCTGTCCATCCGGTCCGGCGGTGCGATAGACAATCTCTTTTCCGTCCGGCGAAAAAGACGCAAAGGCGTTGTTATCCGGTCCGGAAGTGATCACATGAAAGCCGGTGCCGTCCGCGTTGATAATCGCCAACTGCGCTCCTCCATTGACGCGATCAATTGGCTTCTTGGTGCCCGCCGCAAAGTCAAGGAACGACGTAAAGTTGCCAACGCCGACAACGATCTGACGGCCATCCGGCGACCACTGCGGTCCCAGAATCAAATCCTTTCGCTTCAGAATTGCGCGCCCGGGCTTGTCGCCATCCCCCGGCTTCTCGCTATCAATGACCACAAGACTGGTAACGCCACCGGGGACGACGTGGGAGACTGCCAGGTGCGTCCCGGTTCGATCGTAGGCCGGCAACTCGGATGTCGCGTAGAGGTCGAACTTCGGATCTCTACTCCATTGCTTCGCCGGCTCAGACTTGAGCTGGAACGTTTGGCGGCTGTAGACGACATGCATGCCATCCGGAGACCAGGCTACCGGATTCGGCGCGATGTCGTCGCCTGAGGGGCCGATTTTGCCACCTCTGGAGATAACGTCAATCTTTGCACCCTCACCCCGGAGATAAGCAACCTGGCCGGAGGCAAGAACGGAAGGCGCCAGTTTGACGCCGGGGCCGCTGGTTATGGGAACGGTGGCGCCAGTGGCAATGTCGATCCTGTAGATCTGGTTTTCCGCGCCCGCCTCATACGGCATAAGCAGCTTGGTTCGATACGTCCAGGTATCTTGCGCCGACATGCAATAGGCCACCACACTCTTGCTGTCCGCCGTCCACCGCGGACTGCCGCAGAAGTTCCCATCCTTGGAGATGCGTTTGAGGCCCGATCCGTCGGGATGAATGAGGTAGATGTCCACCAGATGAAGCCGTTCCCAACGACTCTTCGCGGTGGGAAAATCGCTGTCCCGGTCAGAAGAGAAAGCGATCCACTGGCCGTCGGGGGACCACGCAGGCCTGAAATCACCACCCCGCCCTGTCGTCAGGGGCCGCGCCTTTCGGCGACCGACGTCCAGAATCCACAAATTCGCAAACCCAGCCGTCCGGGTGGAGACGAAGACGATCTGTCCGCCATCGGGAGAGAATGCGGCCTGATCGTCGTACGCCGCATCATCGGTCAGGCGCTGTACATCGCTGCCGTCAGGGTGCATGCGGAAGAGATTGGCAGGCCCCGCCCGCTCCGACGTGAAGGCGATCCAATCGCCCTTAGGAGACCAGGCGGGGTTGTAGTTGAGCGAGTCACGCTGCGTGAGCGGCCGCTCCGCAGAGCCGTCGGCGTTTGCGATGAAAAGGATGGATTGCGTTGGCGCTATGCGCATGAAGAGAACATGGTCGGCCGCGATGCATTGCATTGTTGCAGCCGCAAATACAGAGACGCAAATGAGTCGGACAAGAAGTCGAGCCATAGATAGCTCCGAGAGTTGGGGTCGGGTGGGGAGGAAACCGGTCCAATAGTACCATCGCCAACGATGGCTGGAAATTTACATTCGGTGATCAGGACGCGGCCGCCACGGCCCAAACTCAGAAGTCCGCAGGGGGCCAATTGCTGAAAACGTGTCCATGCATTCATTCATCGAGCTCAGGTCGAATCGCGGTCGGAGAATTGGTCCCGGGAAACGGTCTAACCTTCAGATGGTGCCTCACTCCGCAGTGACAACCTCACGCAGCACTGCCTCCAGCGCCACCAGCGCCTTCGCACTCCCGCGCCCCAACGTCATCGCCTTCCCCCACGTCCACGGCCGCAGCGCCGTGTGCAACGCAAACGCCCCCGTCCGAAAGCACCCCCGCTCACCCTCAAACTCCGCCAGCGTGCCCAACTCAAAGTCATACTCATCCGACACACCCTTGATCGCCCGAAACCCCAACCCCTTCGCCAGCGCCAGTCGCCCCACCGGCGCCGCCTCCATATCCACCAACGCCGCTCCATAATCCCGCGCCAGCCGAGCCTTCTCACCAACACTAGCAATCGTCTCCGCCGTCGCCAGCGTCACGCCAGCGCCAGCGCTCGTAGCAAAACGCTCACCGGTGCGAACATCAACCACCATCGACGCCTCCAACACCGTCCCCGCCGCAATCCCCGCCGCGCATCCACCCGCCAGCCCGGTCGAGACCACCACCTCCACTTCACCGCTCGCAAGCGCCGCCTCAACAGCCACTACCGCGCGCTCACCCCCCATCCCCGCCGCCACCACCACAGCCCCCTCCAGCCGATACAACCACACCTCATCCCGCAACAAATCTGCATCCGGCTTGATCCCCTTGACCAGGCGCGCAATCTCCCTCGGCAACGCAGCAATAATCCCAATCTTCGCAGGCATAGGCTCCCCCATCATACGAGCCGCACCCCCAACCTACTTCACCGCCTGAATTTTCCGCAGGTTGACAGTAGCACTTCAGAAGTGGATATTAGGCTTTGCACAATCGTTTGCGCATTACAGCTTAAACGTTTGTCTCGTATATCAGCCCCCCCCGCATTTCCTTCGGAAAACCACAGGAGTTCGTCCCGCATGCACCGTTGGCTTCATCGCGCCCTTCCCGCTCTGCTCCTCGCATGGCCACTCTCCGCCGCCACCGTCCATGCCCAGTCGCCCGAGCGTGTCACCATCGACGCCCACGCCGCCACCACCCCCTTTCCCCACTTCTGGGAGCAGATCTTCGGCTCCGGCCACGCCATCCTCTCCCTCCGCCAGTCCTACCGCGACGACATCCACTCCGTCCACAAAGTCGCCGACTTCCGCTACGTCCGCTTCCACGGCATCCTCGACGACGAAGTCGGTGTCTACAACGAAGACGAGCACGGCAACCCCGTCTACAACTTCGCCTACGTCGACCAGATCTACGACGGCCTCCTTGCCAACGGCGTCCGCCCCCTTGTCGAGATCAGCTTCATGCCCAAAAAGCTGGCCTTCAATCCCGACGACCTCCACGCCTTCTGGTACAAGCAGAACGTCTCCCCACCCAAGTCCATGGAGCGCTGGGACGGCCTCATGACTGCCTTCGCCCAACACCTCGTCGACCGCTACGGAATCGACGAAGTCTCCCAGTGGTACTTCGAAGTCTGGAACGAACCCAACATCGACTTCTGGGGTGGCGTTCCCCGCCAGGCTTCCTACTTCGAGCTCTACGACCACACAGCTCGTGACCTCAAGCGCGTCTCGCCACGCCTGCGCGTCGGTGGTCCGGCAACCGCAGCAGCCTCCTGGATCCCCGCCTTCCTCGCGCACACCGCCGCCAACCACGTGCCTGTAGACTTCGTCTCCAGCCACGGCTACGCCGACGACACCGTCGCAAACCTCTTCCCTGGCTCGCTCGAAAACATTCCTCAAGACGACCGCGTCTGCCGCGCCGTCGAAAAAGTCCGCAACCAGGTCGACGCCTCACCCACCCCGCATCTCCCCCTCCTCTGGACCGAGTGGAACGTCATCGGCGCCGACAACGCACGTGACACCACCTACGTCGGCCCCGCGCTAGCCGACACCATCCGCGAGTGCGACGGCCACGTAACCCAGATGTCCTTCTGGACCTTCGACGACGTCTTCGAAGAAGGTGGCCCCATCGACAAGCCCTTCACCGGCCAGTTCGGCCTCATCGCGAAGGGCGGCATCAACAAGCCCAGCTACTACCAGTTCGGCCTCCTCCACCAGCTAGGCGACCGCCGCATCGCCAGCAACGAAAACAATCTCATCATCACCAAAACTTCCGACGGCAACCTCGCCATCGCCGCATGGAACCTCGTCGATCCAGGCGATCACGGCACATCGCACACTCTGGACCTCACCCTCCACGGCGTCCCCGCCAACGCCAGCGTCACGATCCAGCGCGTAGACGACACCCACGGCAACGTCCTGCCGAAGTACGCCGCCATGGGCAGCCCCGTCGATCCCACTCCTGCCCAGGTCGTCCAACTCAACAACGAAACCGCTCTGGGCGCTCCAGAACAGACCCAACTGCACAACGGAAAGCTCACACTAGATCTGACACCCAACGCACTTCTACTAATCAAGGTCCAGCCATGAACAACAAAAAGAATTCCATGCACCGCACCATCTTTCACTCCACCATCTTCACCATGGCCGGAATCCTGTTAGCGAGCTCCCTCACTCTCGCTGCACGCGCTCAAAGCACAACCGGCACACAAGACGAGGTAGTAGTAGACGCCAACGCCCCCACCACCCCCTTCCCCCACTTCTGGGAGCAGACCTTCGGCTCCGGCCGCGCCATCCTCGCCCTCCGCGCCAGCTACCGCGAAGACATCCACACCGTAAAGCAGGCCACTGACTTCCAGTCCGTCCGTTTCCACGGCATCCTCAACGACGAAGTCGGCCTCTACGACCCCGACCGCCAGACCAAAAATCCAGGCCTGGCCGCGCAGGCCGCCAACGACGCCTCCATCTACAACTTCTTCTACGTCGACGAGATCTACGACGGCCTCCTCGCCGAGCATGTCAAGCCCTACGTCGAGCTAAGCTTCATGCCCAAGAAGATGGCCACCGACCCCGCCCTCGTTCAGTCCTTCTTCTACCACCCCAACACCTCGCCGCCCAAGAACTACACCCTCTGGGACAATATGATCAAAGCCCTCGCCACGCATCTCATCGCGCGCTACGGCATCGATGAAGTCGCCACATGGAAGTTCGAAGTCTGGAACGAACCCAACCTCGACTTCTGGGGCGGCGATCCTCGGCAGCAAACATACTTCGAGCTCTACGACCACACCGCGCGCGATCTCAAATCAGTCTCGCCGCGCCTCCAGGTCGGTGGCCCCGCAACCGCGCAAGCCGCATGGGTCACACCCTTCCTCAACTACGTCCACGTCCACAACACCCCCATCGACTTCGTCTCCACCCACGTCTACGGCAACGACCGAGCGCAGGACGTCTTCCAAACCGACGAAGTCATCCCCCGCAAGACCATGGTCTATCGCGCCGTAAAAAAGGTGCACGATGAGATCGCCGCATCACCCTACCCGCACATCCCGCTCATCTTCTCCGAGTACAATGCCAGCTACTCCAACGAGCCCAACGTCACCGACTCCACCTTCATCGGCCCCTGGCTCGCTAACAACATCCGCCTCTGCGACGGCCTCACCGAGAGCATGGATTACTGGGCCTTCTCCGACGTCTTCGAAGAGCAAGGCGTAGTCCGCACCCCGTTCTACGGTGGCTTCGGGCTCGTAGCCGCAGAGCACATCCCCAAGCCCGCGCTCAACGATTTCCGCGCCCTCCACCAACTCGGCGACCGCCGCATCGCCGTCGATTCCGACTCCGCTCTAGCTACCAAAACCTCCGACGGCAAGCTAGTCCTCGCCCTCTGGGACTACGCGCCACCCACCGGCGAAGGTCCCACCTACACCTGGCCCAAAGGCCCCGCAGGCCCACCCAAAACCTTCCATCTCACCCTCAAGCACGTAGCTTCAAACGCATCGGTTGAAGTGTTACGCGTAGACCCCGACCACGGCAACGTCCTCAAGGCCTTCGACGCGATGGGCCGTCCAGCAGGAGACCTAACGCCCGCGCAAGTCGACCAACTCCGCGCCGCCGGTGCCATGGCCCCCGCCGAGCACCTCCATCTCCACGACGGCAAACTGGAACTCACCGTCCCCGCCCACGGCCTGGCCGTTCTACTCATCGCGAGATAAAAATGTCTTCAGGAAACAGGTAAACCATGCAGCGGCGCGACTGTCTCAAACTCATCGCGGGCGCAGCCCTAGCGCCACGCCTCAGCGCTCTAGCGCAAACATCAATTGATCTCCACCTAACACCCGAGCCTCCACCGCACTACACCCTAACCGCCGCAGACGAAGCCTTCCTCGACGACATGGAACGCCGCGCCTGTCTCTACTTCGTCGAGCAAGCCGGCCCCACCACCGGACAGGTCCTCGACCGCGCCGCTGCAAACAACACCACCGGCAATCTCGACCCGCGCCACATGTCCTCCATCGCCGCCACCGGCTTCGGCCTCACCGCCCTCTGCATCGCCGACAGCCGCAACTACTTCCCTCACACCCAAATTATCGAACAAGTCCGGCGCACGCTGCGCTTCCACGCGCACCAACTCCCCAACGTCCACGGCTTCTTCTACCACTTCAACGACGTCAACACCGGCGTCCGCACCAAAAATGTAGAACTCTCCTCCATCGACACCTCCCTGCTCCTCTGCGGCATCCTAACCGCCCGCGCCCACTTCCGTGACGACCCCGAGATCCACGACCTCGCCACCCTCATCTACAACCGTGTCGACTGGCCCTGGATGTTGAACGGCCCGGACAACGGCAGCACAACCTTCTCCATGGGCTGGACCCCCGAGCACGGCTTCCTCCAGGCGCGCTGGGAAAGATACTGCGAGCTGATGATGATCTACCTCCTCGCCATCGGCTCGCCCACGCATCCTGTCTCGCCCGCCAGCTGGTACGCCTGGTCCCGCCCCGTCATCCACTACGACGGCCTAGCCTACATCAGCGGCAACGATCCCATCTTCACCGAGCAGTACAGTCAAGCCTGGTACGACTTCCGCCACAAGCGCGACCGCTACGCCAACTACTTCACCAACTCCATCACCGCCACCCGCGCACATGAAGCCTTCTGCCTCTCGCTAGGCAAGCCCTACTCGCCCGACTACTGGGGCATCAGCGCCTCCGACTACATCCACGGCTACACCGCCTGGGGAGGGCCCAACGCCAACGGCCACGCCATCGGCCCAGTCGACGGCTCCGTAGTCCCCAACGCCACCGCCGGCTCCCTACCCTTCCTTCCCGAAGCCTGCCTCCGCGTCCAACGCGCCCTCAAATCCAACTACGGCGCCAAAGCTTGGGGCCGCTACGGCTTCTGCGACGCCTTCCACCCCCAAGCCAATTATTACGACCCCGACGTCCTCGGCATCGACCTCGGCATCAGCGTCCTCATGGCCGAAAACCTCCGCACCGGCTTCGTCTGGAACACCTTCTCCCGCAACCCCGAAGTCCCACTAGCCATGCACCGCGCCGGCTTCCACAACACCTGAAGCTCGCGCCCCACCAACCATCGCCACGAGCAGCCGCCTCACTCCGAGCAAATCTAAAGCGGCTTCCCGATCTCCCAACGATGACCGAACGGGTCCATCAGCGATCCATCACGCCACCCGTAGTCATGGTTACTCATCGGAGAACGAACCACTGCGCCAGCAGCCACGGCCCGATCGAAGACGGCATCCGGATCTTCGACAATGAGCATCAAACGCACGGGCGTCCCGCCAAGCTGCTCCGGCGATGGATTGCCAATCGTTTCATCCGCCGGATGCAGCCAGAACTCAACGCCGCTTACCACCAGCTGCGCCACCATACCCTCGTCATCCGGCGTGCTCCAGCCGGTCGTAGCGCCAAACGCTTTCTGATAAAAGGCAATCGCGTCACGAACATCGCCGGAGACGTGCAGCATCGCTGAGAATCGTGAGCTCATAATTCACCGAGTCTACTCCTCTGCGCAGTGCCACAGTGTCGCCTCAACCGCAATTGGCAATCCAAACATCCCATCATCGACGCCCGATCACGAATATTCCCGCACCACGCACCTACCGGCGCTTAGCACCCCGTACAGCTCATCTTCGTCTTGTCCACATACCCGTTTTTATAGAACCAGGCACAAGCCGCGCGCAGCGCCCCATCCACCCCCATCACCTTCAACCCCAACTCCCGCTCAGCTTTTGCTGAACTCGCGAACATCATCTTCTTCCCCATACGCACCGTCTCAACCGTAGCCCTCGGCTCCTTCCCCCGCAGCTTCCCCGTAATGTTCTCGTCAAAGAACGCAAACGCCATCGCCACCGCATGCGGCACCTTCATCGCGGGCGATGGTAGCCCCGTAATCGCCGCCAACCGATCCAGAATCTGCTTCAGCGTAAGATTTTCTCCACCCAGAATGTACCGCTCCCCCACACGCCCGCGCTCCAGCGCAACGATATGCATCCGTGCAATCTCCTCCACGTCGACCAGGTTCAACCCTGTATCCACATAAGCCGGAAAGTTCTTATTCAAAAAATCCACCACGATCCGCCCTGTAGGAGTAGGCTTCGTATCCAGCGCGCCAATCGGCGTAGTAGGATTCAGCACCATCACCTCTTGCCCCGCGCGCGCCGCCTCCAGCGCCACCTGCTCAGCCATCCACTTCGACCGCTTGTAGTGCCCAATCATGTCGGCCTCACTAACCGGCGTCTCTTCATCCACCACCGCATTCCCGTGGAACCCCATCGTAGCCACGCTGCTCGTATACACCACCCGCCGCACGCCAGCCTCGCGAGCCAACCGCAGCAACTCCCGCGTCCCCTCAACATTGGCCTTATACATCTCCGCCGGGTCAGGCACCCAAAGCCGATAATCCGCCGCCACATGAATCAGCGCATCATACCCACGCAACGCCGCAGCAAACCCCTCCGGCGCACGCAAATCCCCCACCACCACATCCGCACCCTCAGGCAGCCGCGAAGTATTCGAAGTGGCCCGAGCCAGTAGCCGCAACTCCGCCCCCTGCGCCGCCGCCCTCTGCGCCACATGCGCCCCGACAAATCCGGTTGCACCCGTTACAAACAAACGCATGGTGGCTTACCCGCAAAAGTTTTCATACTGACGTTGAACTTGCTCAGGGGCAAAATCTAACCTTTATAAGAAATTGTCATCCTTCGCCGCAGGCGGAGGATCTGCTTTTACTTGGAACTGATGACCGGGCCTACTACCGGAGGTTTGACGCCCATAAATTCACTCCAAACTGGAGGGCTATCCGTTATATAAAATATCGGCTCCATTCTTTTATGTTCGATAATTTCTGTCATACCGGCGGCAGTGATTATTTCGAAAGATGGGTAATCCTGAGTACTGCTCTGTGGAGAACCTTTTAGGTACAAAGGATACAAACCTTTCAGCTTGCCATCTATTTTTCCTAGTACATGATTTCTATTGTCATGAAAAATGAACGTCGCACTCCTACCCCATGGCTTAATGTAGTAGTTCATCGTGACTGAAACATCGGAGCGAGCAACTCCCGGTGGGAGGCTAAACCATTTTGGCAGCCTCGATTCGTTCGCTAATTCAAACGTAGACTCTGGGAAGTATTTACATCCAACTATCGCAAAACCTAAAACAATGAATGCGACAAACAAAAGCAGGGTTCTTTCGGTGCGCCGATTTACTTTGATCATTTGCGCTCTTCGCCCCTAGATTATTGCAGTCGCGCAGCGCTTTCTCCGTAATGTTGCATACCGAGTCGCATAAGCCACAAGCCTGAGCCGCACAAGATGAAATCTTCCTAGTCGAGCGCCTCAGGCTCAATCTGAATATTCGTTTCGCCCGCGGCCTTCTTCTCCCAGTACTTCTTAATCCAGGCCTCGAAGGTCTTGCCCGCCGCCGTATCGCGCCCCGTAAAATTCAGCGCCGCAATATCCGCATAGCTCACCATCACGCGCTCCACCGGCACACCCGGCTTCGGAGTCGGTATGATCCGGATCAACGAAGCCTCCAGCGTAGGCTCGCTCCTACGGTCGTACAAATACCCTTCGATCGTAGTCCCATCCTTACGCGTAACGGTCACATCGCCGCGGTAGTCGAACGCCTTCTCCAGCGCATCCCTCACCTCGGCCTCGCTCGCCAGCTCCGGAATCCATCCCTCAAGATTCTCCCGCTCGCGCCCCGCGATCACTTCCAAATCATCCGCAGACGCATGCTGCAGCTGCTCAATCTTCAAGTGCTCTTGCTGAACTGTAGCCATTCGTTACTCCCTTTCGCCGCCTAGTCTCCCGCCACGCTGGACGTTTCATTCACCGAAGTAGTCACCACGACAGCAGTAGGCTGGTCGCCAATCTGCACCAGCGGCCCATGGCCCGCAACCGGCCACTCATTCAGCAGCTTCTGCGCACCTGCATCCTCATACATCGAAGGGAACATATACCGCTTGGCTGTCTCCACAAATCCCTTGAACGAGCTGAAGTTGTAATCCACCGCGGAAGCCTCATGCCCCGAGTGCACCATGCAATTCGCGCACTGCGGATTCCCGCTCTTCGCGCCATAGTTCGCCCAGTCCACCGACTCAAGCATCTCCTCGAACGTATCCGCATAGCCGTCCTGCAACAGGTAGCAAGGCTTCTGCCATCCAAAGATCGAATACGTCGGCATGCCCCAGGGCGTGCACTCAAAGTCCCGCTTGCCCATCAGAAACTCGGCAAACAGCGGATGCGTGTTGAACTGCCAGCTCTTCTTCCGGTTAGACAGAATCGCGCGAAACAGCTTACGCGACCGCGCCTTCCCAAGAAAATGATTCTGGTCCGGAGCCTTGTCATACGTATAGCCCGGCGACACCATCATGCTCTCGACACCCGCCGCCATCAGCTCGTCGAAATGCGCCCTGACAGAGTTCGGATCCGCACCATCGAACAGCGTCGTATTCGTCGTCACGCGGAAGCCCCCCGCCACCGCCGCGCGAACTCCTTCCATCGCAATGTCATGGCCGCCCTCGCGGCACACCGACATATCGTGATGCTCCTTCTGCCCATCCACATGCACCGAGAAGCTCAAATACTTCGACGGCTTGAACAGGTGCAGCTTCTCCTTCAGCAGCAGCGCATTCGTGCACATGTACACATACTTCTTCCGAGCCACCAGCCCCGCAACAATCTCCGGCATATCCGGATGCAACAGCGGTTCTCCGCCTGGTATAGACACCATCGGCGCGCCACACTCGTCCACTGCCCTGAAGCACTGCTCCGGCGTCAACTGCGCCTTCAGAATATGCGCCGGGTACTGGATCTTGCCGCAGCCGGCGCAAGCCAGGTTGCAGCGAAACAGCGGCTCCAGCATCAGCACCAGCGGATACCGCTTCCGTCCCGAAAGCTTCTGCTTCAGAACGTAGCTGGTAACGGTGAACATCTGCGAGATGGGAATACCCATGCTGTACGACTCCTTATTCCTGCAAAAACCTTATCTACCTGCCATGTGCAATCTTCTAATTCGATGCCCTAGCTACGCCCAACGCTTCGTCTTATGAATCCTCTTCGCCACGCTCCAACGCCTTCCGATACGTCGTCAGCGCCAGCAACGGGAAGTACTGCTTGTACAGGTGATACCCCAGGTAAAACACCCGCGGAAACCCAGTTCCAGTGTAGTAGCTTTCGCCATTCCTTCCCGGCATCAGCTCGGTCCATGAACCATCTTCGTGCTGTCTCTCGATCAGCCACCGAATCCCCTTCGCAACCGAATCCGACCGGGTATCGTTAGCCGCCAGCAATCCGAGTAATGCCCATGCCGTCTGGCTAGGCGTCGAGGGCCCAACCCCGCGCTGGTTCGGATCGTCATACGTTCCGGCAGTCTCGCCCCATCCTCCATCCGCATTCTGCACCATGCGGATCCACTCGGCAGCCTGCTGCACCGCGGGCTCCAGGTAGCTGTACTCCATCGCCTGCAGGCCACGCAGCACCAGGAACGTCCCATACAAATAGTTCACACCCCAGCGGCCGAACCACGAACCATCCGGCTCCTGCTCCCGCAGGATGAACTGCACTGCCTTCTCCACGCGCTTGTCCCGCCGCGTGTAGCCATAGCAGGAGAGCATCTCGAGAATCCGTCCCGTAATGTCCACCGACGGCGGATCGATCATCGCATTGTGATCGGCAAACGGAATCGACTCGAACATCTTCTTCGTATTGTCTTTATCGAACGACGCCCACCCGCCGTTCCTGCACTGCATCCCAAACACCCAGTCGATGGCCCTCTGCGTCACCTCATACTGGTAGCGCTCGCGCGGGTTATCGACAGCCTTCAGCGCCAGCAGCACCTCGCCCGTATCATCCACATCCGGCTGATGGTCGTTGTTGAAGAAGAAGCACCAGCAGCTGGCCTCCACGTCCTTCACGTTGTGCGACCAGTCGCCCTTGTACCGAATCTCCTTGGACAGCAGCCAGTCCGCCGCCTTCACCAGCCGCGCATCGTCCTTCGGCAGTCCAACCTCGCCCAGCGTCGAAAGTACCTGCGCCGTATCCCACACCGGCGAGAAGCAAGGCTGCATCCGGAACGTCGGCGTGGGATACTCCTGAGTCCCATTTGGGCAATCGATCCCCAGCCTCTCAAACTCATCCATTGCGCGGATCATCTGCGGGTCGTCGAAGGAGTAGTCGAGATAACGCAACGCCACAATCGCATTCAGCATGGCTGGATAGATCGCACCCAAACCATCTGAGCGCTCAAAGTGGTCCAGCATCCACTTCTCAGCCTTCTTCAGCGCAATCTTACGCAGCGGACGAATATGCACCCGCTCCGACCAGTGAGCCAGCCGGTCCGTAAACAGGAAGAAGTTCCGCCACGAGAAGATGTGCTTCCGGTCCCAGCGAAGATGCAGGTGGGAATTTTCTCGCCCGCCCGCAAACAGCTCCTCGATCGTCTGCTCTGGCGTCAGCTTCTTGAAAGGTTTCTTCGCATAAATAATCGACAGCGGCACCAGGATCGCACGCGACCAAGCGCTGATCTCATAAATATTGAAGTAGCACCAGTTCGGAAATAGCAGCATCTCCGGCGGCACCGCCGGCACCGCGTCGTAGTCGTACTGCCCCAGCGAACACAGGTACATCTTGGTGAACGTATTGCAGTGCACCACGCCGCCCAGTTCCAACACTTTGTTCCGAGCCTTCACCATCACCGGATGTTCGGCGTGCCAGCCCATCAGCTTCAGCGCCAGGTAGCACTTCACGCCGTAGTTCACATTGGAGGGGCCGCCGGGATAATTACTCCAGCCTCCGTCCTCATTCTGGTGCCGCAGAATCTCGTTGACGCACCGCTCCATCCGGCCTTTGTCGCCGGTTCCCAGCAGTGTGTGCATGTAGATGTAATCGGCCTCGAGCATCGAGTCCGCTTCAAGCTCCCCACACCAGTACCCCTGCTCATGCTGCTCCCCCAGCAGCCACTCCACGGACTTCGAAATGCCTTCGCTCACCCGCTCCATGGCCAGATCCATACGGCCAAATCGCGGCTGCGTCGTCGCACCCTTGGAATCGGCTGCCGGATTGGATCGTTCTGTGCTCATAGGTTCCAGATACAAATCAGGTGCTATCAGGTATTGCCTTCCTTACTTTGCTATTTCAACTGCAACGCCGCTCGGCCAGGCAAATACCCAGCACCGAAAACTACAGCCAGTTGTTTGCGAAATTAATAACTCGCCGTCGGCGGTGGCGCCGCCGCAATCGCCTGAACGATCTCAGGAGGCAATCCGAACCGCACATTCTCCGGCATCACCTCAACCTCTTCAACGGACCCATAACCCTTGCTCTGCAGATACGCAACCACCTCCTGCACCAGGATCTCCGGCGCCGAAGCGCCTGCCGTAATCGCCACGGTCGAAACACTTTCCAGCCAGTCCGGCTTGATGTCCTCCGCCTTGTCGATCAGGTAAGAGTGCGTCCCGATATTATGCGACACCTCCACCAGCCGGTTCGAATTCGAGCTATTCCGCGACCCCACCACCAGCACCAGGTCTGCTCCATGCGCAACGTTCTTCACCGCCGTCTGGCGATTCTCGGTCGCGTAGCAGATGTCCTGCGCATGTGGTCCGGCGATGTTCGGAAACTTCTTCCGCAGCGCATCGATCATGTGCCGCGCCTCGTCCAGCGAGAGCGTCGTCTGCGTCAGGTAGGCAACCTTGTTCGGGTCCTTAACCACCAGCTTCTCAACCTCTTCCACGGTCGAAACCACCTGGGTCACATCCGGCGCCTCACCCTGCGTCCCCTGAACCTCTTCATGGTCACGATGCCCCACCAGCACTAGCGAATACCCCTGCTTGGCGAACTTGATCGCCTCAATATGAACCTTCGTAACCAGCGGACACGTCGCGTCAATCACCTTCAACCCGCGTTCTTTGGCCCCCTGCCGCACCGCCGGGCTCACCCCATGCGCCGAGTAGATCACCCTCGCCCCAGGCGGCACCTCATCCAGCTCATTGACGAAGATCGCGCCCTTCTGCGCCAGGTCGTTCACTACATAGCTGTTATGCACAATCTCTTTACGCACATAGATCGGCGCCCCAAACGTATCCAGGGCGATCTGCACGATATCGATAGCGCGCACTACCCCCGCGCAAAAGCCTCGGGGCTTAAGCAGAAGAACTCGTTTCGTGGTGGATTCGCCGGGGTTCGAGTGGGCAATTTCGGGAGACGCGCTGAGGTTACTCACAGGTTAAGTATACCTTCTCAAGCACGTTACCGCACCGTCAGGCATGCCTCTCTAGAACCATACTCGGTGCAAATCTTTCGATTGCTGACAGCTCGGAACACACTTCCACCTAGCCCTGCTCGGGCTTACGCTTCAATAACTTAGCTACCTTTACCGCAATCTAGGCCCCCGAACAACCCGTGTGCTTGCAATCGCACTTGATCGACGTAACCCCTTTGCTGTCCTCGCACATCTGCGAGCAGAACTTCTTTCCATCAGAAACCATGCAGCTACACGCATTGTGAGCACACTTCTTTGACTCGGACATAGAACCCTCCTTGGTCCATCCTTGCTAGATGCCTCATAAGAGGCAGCACACTCCCCAAGAGTTGCCCCTCCTGCACAAATCCCTCGCCGTTCCTAACCCTCCGAGCACGCCTTCAGCATCTGCTCCGCGTGCCGCAAACTCGTCTCTGTCAAACTCGCCCCCGAGAGCATCCGCGCAATCTCCTCCACCCGTTCCTCCGGCTTCATCTGCCGAACCCCCGTATGCGTCCGTCCGCCCTTCTCTGCCTTCTCAATCAGGAAGTGCTGGTCCGCAAACGCCGCAATCTGGGGCAGATGCGTAATGCAAATCACCTGCTGCGCCCGCGACAGCGTCTTCAGCTTCTGCCCCACCGCCTCCGCCGCTCGTCCGCCAATCCCAATATCAATCTCATCGAACACCAGCGTCCGAGGCAGCGCCGCCTTCCGCCGCTTGGCAGCGGCATTCACGCCCTCCTCCACACTCACCTTCAGCGCCAGCATCACCCGGCTCATTTCACCGCCCGACGCAATCTCCGTCAACGCCTTCAGCGGCTCTCCCGGATTCGTAGCAATTCTGCACTCCACCCGATCCCAGCCAAACGCCGTCCAGACCTCCACCTCCTCGCGCCCCAGCACGTCCACTTCAAACCGAGCGTTCATCGCCAGCTCATTGATCTGCCGCTCCGCAACCTTTGCCAGCTTCTTCGCCGCCGCGCTCCGTTCACCAGACAACTTCCGAGCCCGCACCATGTACTTCGCCGCCGCCAGCGTAAGCTCCTTCTCCAACTCCGCCAGCCGAGCATCCCGATTCTCCAGCTCCGCCAGCTTCCCCGCCGCATCCTCCCCAAATGCAATCACGTCCGCCAAGCCGCTCCCATACTTCCGCTTCAGCCGGTCCAACGCCGCCAGCCGATCCTCAATCTCCACCAGCCTCTCCGGCGACGCCGTAATCTTCCCCGCAAAATCCCGCAACGTAGCCGCCGCATCCTCCACGCCCGCCTTTGCCGCCGCCAACTGCTGCACCGTCTCCAGAAACTGCTCATCAAACCGAGCCAGATCCTCCACCTGCTTCAGCGCCCCACCCAACAACGTCTCGGCCGAAACCTCCGCCTCATACAACAACTCCTGTGCTGCCGTAGCCCCTGCAAACAGCCGCTCCGCATTGGCCAGCACGCGCTTCTCAGTCTCCAACCGAACGTCTTCCTCAGCGTCCACAATCCCCGCCGCGGCAATCTCCTTCGCTTGAAAGCTCCACAGATCCATCAACCGCAGCCGATCCTGCTCCGCCCCGCGCAGCTCCCCAATCCTGACCTCGACCTCACGCCATCGCGTAAACGCCGCAGCGACCTCCTCACCGCGAATATCCCCAAACCGATCTAGCAGCATCCGCTGCTGCGCCCCATCAAACGCCACCAGCGTCTCCGACTGCGCATGCACCAGCGCCAGCTCCGGAGCCAGCAGCCGCAGCACCGCCACGGTAGCCGGCTGATTGTTCACAAACACCCGCCCCTTGCCGCTGCCGGCAATCTCCCGACGCAGCAAAATCTCATCCCCCTCCGGATCGATCCCATTGGCTTCCAGGATCTCCTCCGCCCCCGGCGTAGTCTCAAACACGCAACCCAGGGTCGCCCGCTCCGCACCAAACCGCACCACATCGCTGGAAGCCTTCCCCCCCAGCAACAACGCCAGCGCGTCAATCAATATCGACTTCCCCGCACCCGTCTCCCCGGTAAGCAGGTTCAACCCCGGCCCAAACACGGCGACCGCGTGGTCCATAACGGCATAGTTTTCTGCGCGCAGCTCCAACAGCATCTCGATAGGTCTCTTTCACGCAAGAGCATAGCAGGAGGCGCACAGAAACGCGCATCCCCTGCACCAACTCCGACTCAAATTCCAGCTCCAGCCGGAAGCGACGCCACAAACTTCTGCATCTGCCGAAGCGATATCCCATCCCGGTTCTCCATGATGCCGTTGTGGTCCGAGCCCTGAATCAACTGGATCGTCTTCGGCCCACCCGCACGCTGATAAAGCTCTCGCGCCATCCACGGCGGAGCAATCTGATCCTCAGTGCCGGTCATGATCAGCACAGGCATGCGGATCGAGCCGATCTTGTCCTTATTGTCAAAGTCATTGTCATGGCGAAGCCACTGCGAGGGTCGCAGCAAATACCGAAATAGCCAGCTCTGATTTGCAACATCAGCCGTGCTCGCAACAGGACTAATCAGCATCAGCCCAGCAGCACCTGGAGTCTCCACCGCCAGTTGCGTCGCAACGCCCGTTCCAATCGACCACCCACAGATCACAATGTCCGACACCGGAATATGCCGCTCTTGTTCGAGGTAGCGCACAGCCGCCCGAGCATCCTCACCCATCGTGACGCCGGTCGTTGCCCGCGGGCTGCTTGATCCATACCCTCGATACTCCACCATCAGCAGATTCGCTCCGGTCTGATGAAAAAGCGGGACCTCCCGACTGCCTTCCTCATCCAGCACCTCGCCGTTCCCGTGGAAGTAAACGATCACCTTCGCGTTCGGCTGCGGCGACGGAATCCACCATGCATGCTCGTAGCTCTTTCCATCGACCGGAATGTGCAGGTCTCGAAACGCAAGTCCCGCAACCTCCGGCGTGTTTGCGACATACTGCGCCGGCGCAGGAAAGATCAGCCTGCCCTCAAAAGCAGCCACCAGGGCAATTATCGAAAGATAAAGCACCACGATAACGCCACCAGTAGCAAGCCTGCCGACCTTCCACCGTGAGCGGCTCCGAGGACGTCCAACCTCTTGCGTGGACATGCAATCACTCCTTTTCCCCCAACAACAAGGCTTAAATATCGCCCGATAATAGTAGCTGCTCCAGGTTAAACAACGATCGCAGAAGTACACAGACGCCAATGGCACACCTGTCCCCCCCCCGAAGCCCTGATTCTGCGTCCAACAAAGTGCAAATATCCCGCGGCGAGCATCTCGCAAGGTTCTCATTCCCCCTCGACCGCCAGTTACACTTGCTATTGACGCCTATGACACTGCTCGCATTCGCTCTCTTCCTTCAGGACGCCGCCACTCAGGCTCCCTCCAACGCACCTCTAGGACCAGCCCCCGCCGGCCAGTCCTCCAGCGCCATCATGGAGATGCTCCACAACAGCGGCCCCACTGCGTTCACCGTCCTCGGTCTGCTTCTCATCATGAGCATCGTCTCCTGGGCGGTCATGATTTCCAAGTACCGCACATTTAAAGCCGCCGACCAGCAGAACCGCCGCTTCCTGCGCGCCTTCCGCAAATCCGGTCGCCTCTCGGAGATCGCCGCCATCTCCGAGCAGTTCAAGCCCAGCCCCCTCGTCGACGTCTTCAACGAGATCCACGACGAGTACCAGCGCCAGAGCGGTGGCCGCGGCACACCGCCCAACCCCCAGGGCCTCGAACGCGCCGCACAAACAGCCTCCAGCGAAGCCCTAACCCTGATGGAACGCCGCATGACCTGGCTAGCGACCATTGCCCAAGTAGGCCCGTTTGTAGGTCTCTTCGGCACCGTCATGGGCATCATCAACGCTTTCCATGGCCTTGGCACCGAAGGCGCCGCAACCCTCCGTGCCGTAGCTCCCGGCATCTCGGAAGCCCTCATCACCACCGCCGCCGGCCTCATCGTAGCCGTCCCCGCCGTCATGGGCTACAACCAGCTCACCAGCCGCCTCCGCGAGTTCGCCGCCCGCATGGACGACTTCGGTCGCGAGCTCCTCAACGCCATCGAAAACGCCGCGCTCTTCCAGCCCCAGCCACCACCGCCAGAAGATCCCCGACGGAGGCAACTCTAACCATGGCCTTCAGCGCGAACGGAAAAACCCAGTCCGCGATGTCCGACATCAACATCACGCCGCTAGTCGACGTGGTTCTGGTGTTGCTGCTCATCTTCATGCTTACCGCCCCGGTGCTGCAGAGCGGAATCCAGGTAGCCGTTCCACACACCCGCATGGTCTCGCAGCTCACCGAAGTCCATCTAGTCGTCACCATCGACAAGGACCAGAACGTCTTCCTCCAGGACAAGCCCGTCAACATCCACGACCTTCCCGGCATCCTGGCCGCCAACCCTAAGAACGAGAAGAAGGTCATCTACGTCCGCGCCGACCAGTCTGTTCCCTTCGGAGCCTTCGCCTCCGTAATGGACGCAGTAAAGCAGGCTGGCATCATGAACATCAGCATCGTCACGCAGCCTCTCAAACAGTAGGCCGCCACCATGAGCACCCAAGCCATCCCGCACCGCAGCATTCCGGACGACGACCAGTTCCGCAGCGGCCTCATCAACGCCGCCGTCCTCCACATCCTGGTCGCCGTTCTCTTCGTCGGACTCGGCTTCTACCTCAACCATCTAAGCAGTCACTTCGGCGAGAGCTCCTCCTCGGTAGGCTCCATCCAGGCCTCGATGGTCTCGGCCATCCCGCTCCCGCAAAAGTACAAACCCGTAGATAAATCCGTGCTGGCCCCCGAGCACGTAAGTCCCGCGCCGCTCCCCCCACCCAAGGAAGCTACCGTAACTCCGCCCCGCGACACCGACATCGAAGTCAAGCAAAAGAAAATCCCCAAAAAGATCGCGCCCATTACCACCCCCGCGCCACCAAAGCATCCGCAGCCCACGCCACCCACCGCCAAAGCCGCAACCGGCGAGAGCGCCATGCAGCTCCCCGAAGCCACCATCAAGACCGTCAACGGAACCGCAACCCTAACCGTCCAGAGCCGCGTCCTTGGCGAGCGTTACGCCTGGTACATCCGCCAGATCAGCGACAAGGTGCAGCAGTACTACTCCCAGCAGTATCCCGACCCCCGCAGTTCCATGGGCAGAAGCGTCACCGTCACCTTTTACGTCAATACCAGCGGCTCCCCCACCAACGTTCAGATCCTCACCTCCAGCGGCTCTCCCACGCTCGACCAAGCCGGCAAACGAGCCGTCGAGCAAGTCGACACCTTCGGCCCCAACCCAGCCAACCAGCAGATCCCCATCGAGTTCACCTTCAACTATGGCAAGTAACCCCGCGGTGTCCCCACACGCTCCCGAATCTCCCCGGACACCCCACCGATACCACGCTCCTTCAACATCAAGCGTCTATTCTGAGTGATGATGCCCATGCAAACGATCTCCCCCGCGCCGACCTCTCGCCAATCACGAATCAGCTGGCCCCTGGCAGCCCTGGCTCTCCTCTTCATCTCGACCGCTGCCCTCCACGCTCAGGACTGGGTCCACCTCACCGCCGGCAACGACAACACCAGCATCCGTCTCGCCGCGGCCAATTTCAAACCCACCACGCCTGGCCCCGAAACCCTCACCGACAAGAAGACATTCGATACCGTTCTCTACTCCGACCTCTCCAACGCCGGCATCTTCGACATGGTCTCCAAGAGCCTCGCGCCGCAGTCCACCCCCGGCTTCCCTGCTGAAATGAACCTCGCGCAGTGGGCCCAGGCTCCCGCCAGCGCCGCCATGGTAGCCTTCGGCAACATCAGCATTCAGAACGGCAACCTCGTAGCTAACGGCTTCCTCGACGACGCCAAGAACACCCAGTTCCCCCAGATCTTCACCAAGCAATACACCGGTCCCGCCAGCGACGACACCGCCCGCCAGCTAGCCCACCAGTTCGCCGACGACATCATCTTCCGCCTCAGCGGTGGCACCCCCGGCATCGCCGAATCCAAGATCGTCTACTCCAAGCGCAACGGCCCCGGCGTCAAGGAGATCTGGATGATGGACTACGACGGAGCCAATCAACACGCCATCACCCACATCGGCGAAGACTCCATCTCCCCCCGCATCTCTCCCGACAACTCCCTGGTAGCCTTCAGCTCCCTGGGCAAATACGGCTTCCAGATCCACATGTTCTCCCTCCTCCTGGGGCGCATGGTTCACTTCAACAACGTAGGCGGAACCAACGTCTCTCCCGCCTGGGCGCCCAGCGGTCAACAGATCGCCTTCTCCTCCTCGCGCTCCGGAGACCCCGAGATCTGGGTCTCCGATCCCCAGGGCTCCCTCGCCCGCAAGGTCACCAGCTACCGCGGCCCTGACGTCTCGCCCACCTGGAACCCCAAGACCGGCGGCCAGATCGCCTGGATCAGCGGCCGCACCCGCCTTCCCCAGCTCTACATCATGGACTCCGACGGCTCCGGCGTAACCCGCATGACCGACGGCGGCTACGCCACATCGCCCTCCTGGTCTCCCAACGGTCAGTTCATTACCTTCGCCTGGGACCGCCACTACGGCCCCGGCGCACCCGGTGGCCAGGACATCTACGTCATGGAAGTCGCCACCAAGAAATGGATTCAGCTCACCCACGACATCGGCCGTTGCGACTTCCCCACCTGGTCCCCCGACGGCCGCCACATCGCCTTCGCCAACTCCCCCGACGGCATCGACAGCCACACCCGCATCATGACAATGCTCGCCGACGGCACCCAGAAGCGCGCCCTCACCACCTCCGGTGCCGACATGCCCAACTGGAGCTGGAAGTAGTTCGTCACACACTTTTGCACAAGGAACACGGAAGAGGTATCGAAAGATATACCAGCAAGTATCTACTCCCTGTCGGGCCACGATATATAGTTAGGGGAGTTGTAACATGACTCCGCTCAATCACATCGCCGTACCACTCGAACAAAAGAGGATCTTATGATGGCTCATCGCACGTCGTTCTGGAACAAGGCTGCACTGGTTGCAACCTTGGCTCTGTTTGCAGCATCAGGCTGCCACAAGAAGCAACCTGCACCCCCTGCACCCGCAATGGCGCCGGAAACCACTCCTCCTCCCACGGCCTCCATCACCGCTGATCCCACCGCGATTGATCTTGGCCAGTCGGTTGTCCTCAACTGGCGCACCTCCAATGCCACCAGCGTAAGCATCGATGGCATTGGCGAAGTTCCCGTCAACGGAACCCAGACCGTCTCGCCTTCCAGCTCCACCAACTTCCACCTCGTAGCCAAGAATGACGGCGGCACCACCGAAGCCAACGTTCGCGTTACGGTTCGCGTACCCGAGGTTCCCGCTGCTCCCGCCGACAACGGCATGGGCACCGATGCCGAGTTCCACGCCCACGTGCAGGACATCTTCTTCGGCTACGACAGCTATGACCTGACCCCGCAGGCCGATACCTCCATCTCCTCCGCCGCTGCTTACCTCACCGCACACCCCGCCATCAAGATCCTCATCGGTGGCTACTGCGATGACCGTGGTTCGGCTGAGTACAACATCACTCTAGGTGAGAACCGCGCCAACGCCGCTAAGACCGCCCTCACTGCGGCCGGCGTCACCGGCGATCGCATTCGCGTCGTCAGCTACGGCAAGGAAAAGCAGTTCTGTACCGAAGAGACCGAGAGCTGCTGGCAGCAAAACCGCCGCGATCAGTTCTCCATCGACCGGTAATTAGAGCCATAAGGGGCCGCGCCGCTTAACCGTCCACCAGAGACGGAAAGCGACGCGGCCCTCTCTTTTTTTGCCCAGACCCCGCTTCTTGCCCTCGGCCTCTTTCTTCTTATTCCTGCGACCAGTATCCTTAGTAATGCAAGAGTTCCATCTATAGGACTTTGAGGAGCCCAACCCGTATGACCCGCTCGCACACACTCCGCATCCTTACCACCTCGTTTCTATTTGCCGGACTCATCTCCCTCCCAGCACACGCCACCAACAAGGACATGATCCAGCTCCAGACCCAGGTCCAGCAACTCCAGGACGCCATCGCCAATCTACAGAAGACCAACGACGAAAGCTTTGGCATGCTCAAGCAGCTCGTCCAGCAGACCGCGGACTCCGTCAATACCATGTCCGCCACCGTCAATGGCCTCAAGCTCAGCATGCAAAATCAGAAGGACGCTATCGGCGCCAGCAACCAGCAACTCTCCGGCCAGGTCCAGTCCCTCAACGACTCCATGGATGAACTCAAGGCCCGCATGGACCACATGCAAAAGGCCCTCGCCGTCATTCAGAGCCAGCAGCAGACCGCCAACGCGGTGCTCAGCAACCTGCCCCAGGGCATCCCCGCCGGCAACGTTCCTGCCACAACCACCCCGGTCACAAGCCCAAACGGATCAGGCCCCGCTCCGACCGGAGACAGCAGCGGAGCCAGCACCACCACGCCTCCCCAAAGCATGTCCAGCAACACCCCAAACACCACACCCGAGCCCATCCCCGCTCCCGCCGCCCCCGCACAACCGTCCGCCGGTGACATGTACCGCGGTGCCTACGCCGACTACATCTCCGCGCGCTACACACTCGCCTCCTCCGAGTTCACCGCCCTCATCACCGCGTATCCCGACGACAACCTCTCCGGCAACGCCTACTTCTATCTAGGCGAGATGCAGATGCACAACCACAAGCCCTCGTTAGCCATCAAGAACTACGACCAGGTCATCAGCCGCTACGTAGACAACGCAAAGATCCCCGCGGCTGAACTCCACAAAGCCTACGCGCTAGCCGACGAACGCGAGAACGAAGCCGCCGAGCGCGAACTCCGCGAACTAATCCAGCGCTTCCCCGTCTCCCCGGAAGCCTCCCAGGCCAGAGCCAAACTAAACGCCCTCCGCGCCCAGTAATCCCCCGCCACTTCAACCCTAGTTCCGAATCCCCACCAACACCCGCTCAACAGCTGCCCGCCCCTCAGCATCCAGCGGAAAACGTGGTAGCCGTGGTGCGCCGCCGAAGTACCCATTCCAATCGCATCCATACTTCACCCCGGCAACCCCCAGCGCCAGAATCGCCGCATCGGCCTCCACCAGCCGCGAGCCCTTCTCCGCCGCCAGCGCCAGGTTACCATCCTTGAACGCAGCAAACGCCTCATAGCATCCCTGCGGCGCACAAGCCGATAGTCCCAGCATCGCACCTGTCGCTCCTGCCTGCAGCAACTCCACCAACCCCACCGCGCTCCCCGCAGCCATCACCTGAAACCCAACCATCTTCGTCCGAGTCTTCAGCGCCTTCTCCGGCACAACCGCCACCGCCACTCCTCCAGCCAAAGACGCCGCCGATACCAGCTCTTCCTCACGCCCACCGCGCATCACCATTCGCCGAGTCACCGGCGCAAACACCGGCGTCACCAGCACCTCGCGCCTCTTAGCCCTCGTCGCCTCGGCGATCGCAAGATAGCGCTCCACCGTCAACCCCTCGTCATACAAGCCCAGCACATTCCCATGCAGCGCAAGCTCCGCAATCTCATCCACACTAAGCCGATACCCCTGCGACCCCGACTCGCTGCTGAGCACCACTGGCAGCGGAGAAGCATCCGCCACCGCACGGAAGTAAAGCATCACCTCTTCTTCGCTCAGCCGCTCCCACTGCGGAGGCGCAGCCAGCAGCACCACGTCAAACCCCGCCTCAGCCGCCAACTCGGCAACGGCCAACGCACCACGAACACTGTCCATAGCAATCGCAGCCACCAATACCTTAGCCGGATCAGCCGCCGCCGCAATCACTCGCAGCGTCTCCGCAATCTCAGCATCCCCAAGCGCCGCGCCCTCGCTACCAGCAGTCAGCGCCACCAACCCAGCCGCCGGCGTCAACGAGTACCGTCCAACGTTGTACTCAAGCTTGCGTAAATAACTCTCGCCATCCCGAGTGAACGGCACCGTCAGCGGTATGTGAATTCCATCAATCAGCATCTCTACAAGTCTACCGCCCAGCGGTCCGAGCAGCATGCAGCTCCTGCAACGACTCCACCTTATACTCTCCGCGTTGCAGCGCCTCAATCCCATCCGCCGCCGCGCGCGTAGCCGCCAGCGTAGTAATCGTAGCCACGCGAGCACTTACCGCCGCCCGCCGAATCGCCGCCTCATCAAACACGCTCATCTGCCCGCTAGGAGTATTCACAATCAACTGAATCCGATCGCTCTTGATCAAATCCACCACATTCGGTCGCCCCTCCTTAACCGCAAACACACGCTCGACTTGCATCCCAGCCTCTTCCAACACATCGGCAGTCCCATGCGTAGCCACGAGTTTGAAACCCATATCCACAAACCGCCGAGCCAACGGAGCAACGGAAAGTTTGTCATGCGTGTTGACACTAAAAAACACAGTCCCCTCAGTAGGCAGATGCAATCCCGCAGCCGTCTGAGCCTTGGCAAACGCCTCACCAAACGTGCGAGCCACGCCCATCACCTCGCCGGTAGATCGCATCTCCGGCCCCAGCACCGGATCAACGCCCTGGAACTTACCCCACGGAAACACCGGCGACTTCACAAAGAAGTGCTCACCCGTGCCCAGGTCTTTTCCGCTAGCCAACTGCTCCGGCAGCAACTCCTTCAGCGTCCGCCCGGTCATCAACCGTGAAGCAATCTTCGCCAGCTGCACGCCCGTAGCCTTCGACACATAAGGCACCGTCCGCGAAGCCCGCGGATTCACCTCAATCACAAACACCTTGCCACGCTGCACAGCGAACTGCAGATTCGCCAACCCAATCACGTTGAGGCTCATCACCAGCTTGCGCGTGTAGCTGCGAATCGTATCCAACACCTCGGCACTAAGATCCACCGCCGGGAGCACGCAGCTAGAATCCCCTGAATGCACACCAGCCTCTTCAATGTGCTGCATGATACCCGCGATGATTACATCCTTACCATCGCAAAGCGCATCGACATCCACCTCCTGCGCATCCTCCAGGAAGTGATCAATTAACACCGGCCGCTCCTGTGAATATTCAATCGCTGTCGACATATACCGCACCACATCGGCATCGTCATAAGCAATCACCATCGCACGTCCGCCGAGCACATACGAAGGCCTTACTAGTACCGGATACGACACCATCTTCGCGCCAGCCAAAGCCTCTTCAAGCGACGTAGCCATCGCTCCCTCAGGCTGCGGAATCCCCAACTCCGTAATCAACTTTCCAAATCTCTTGCGATCCTCCGCCAGATCAATCGACTCCGGCGACGTCCCAATAATCGGCACACCAGCAGCCTTCAACGGCAGCGATAGATTCAGCGGCGTCTGCCCGCCAAACTGCACAATCATCCCAATCTCCGCGCCCCCACTAGCCTCATGCTCATACACCGCGAGCACATCCTCCAGCGTCAACGGCTCAAAGTACAACCGGTCGCTGGTGTCATAGTCAGTCGACACGGTCTCCGGATTGCAGTTCACCATGATCGTCTCGAACCCGTCATCTCTCAACGCAAACGCCGCATGGCAGCAGCAGTAATCGAACTCAATGCCCTGTCCAATACGGTTCGGCCCCGAGCCCAGAATGATCACCTTCTTCTGCGCCGTAGGTGGAGCCTCATCCTCCTCGTCATAGCAGCTATACAGATAAGGAGTAGAGCTCTCAAACTCCGCCGCGCAAGTATCCACCAGCTTGAACACCGGCTTCACACCCAGCTTCGCCCGCAGCACACGCACCTTCGCCGCGCCACCACCAGAGACAGCGCCATCCTCCAACCCAAACGCCGCCGCCAGCCGAGCATCGCTCAACCCCATCCGCTTAGCCGACCGCAACTCCTCCACATCCATCTTCTCGAAGCCCAGCTCCGAGACCACCTTCAGCTCCTCAGCAATCTGCTTCATCTGGTGCAGAAACCAGGGATCCATCCCGGTAAACCGCGCCACATCGCGCACGCTCCACCCCTGCTCAAACGCATAGCGCAGATACGCCAGCCGATCCGGACTAGGCGTCACCAGCTTCTGCCGAAGCCGACGCGGATCAATCGCATCCCCAGTCCCCTTCTTGCCCGTCTCCAGCGACCGCACAGCCTTCATCAGCGCCTCTTTAAACGTGCGCCCAATCGCCATCACCTCGCCCACACTCTTCATCTGCGGAGCCAGCGTGTCATCCGACCCCGGAAACTTCTCAAACTGCCACTTCGGAATCTTCACCACCACGTAATCAATCGTCGGCTCAAAGCAAGCCGGCGTAGCCTTCGTAATATCGTTCTGCAACTCGTCCAGCGTGTACCCAACCGCCAGCCGCGCAGCAATCTTAGCAATCGGAAACCCAGTAGCCTTCGAAGCCAGTGCGGAGCTACGCGACACGCGCGGATTCATCTCAATCACCGTCATGCGCCCGTTCTGCGGATTCACCGCAAACTGCACATTGCTCCCACCCGTCTCCACGCCAATCTCGCGGATCACCGCAATCGACGCATCGCGCATCTTCTGAAACTCGCGGTCCGTCAGCGTCTGCGCCGGCGCCACCGTAATCGAGTCGCCAGTGTGCACGCCCATCGGATCAAAGTTCTCAATCGAGCAGATGATGACCACATTGTCCTTCAGGTCTCTCACCACCTCCATCTCATACTCTTTCCAACCCAGCACGCTCTCCTCAAGCAGGCACTCATGCACCGGTGAAAGATCCAGTCCACGCGAAAGAATCTCCATCAACTCCTCGCGGTTATAAGCAATCCCACCCCCCGACCCGCCCAGCGTAAAGCTAGGCCGAATCACCACCGGAAACCCAATCTTCGCCGCAAACTCCAAACCGTTGCCCGTGTTGTTAATCAGCATCGACTTCGGCATATCCAGCCCGATCTTGTTCATCGCATCCTTGAACAACAACCGGTCCTCAGCCTTCTTAATCGCGTCCAGCTTCGCGCCAATCAACTCAATCCCAAACCGGTCGAGCACCCCCTGATCCGCCAGATCCACCGCCAGATTCAAAGCCGTCTGCCCACCCACCGTAGGCAGCACCGCAAACACCTTCCCTGTTTTTACGTTGTCATCTCGACCGGAGTCCGCGCCCTTTGCGGACGCAGTGGAGAGACCTGCAGTTCCGCCGGCCGCCATCATCTCCGTCTCAACTCGCAGAATCTCCGTCAGGTACGCCAACGTCAACGGCTCCACATACGTCCGATCGGCCACCTCCGGATCAGTCATAATCGACGCCGGATTCGAATTCACCAGCACGACCTCATAGCCCTCAGCCTTGAGCGCCTTGCAAGCCTGCGTCCCCGAGTAATCGAACTCCGCCGACTGCCCAATCACAATCGGCCCCGAGCCGATCACCAGAATCTTCGCAATGTCATTCCTACGTGGCATCTATCTTCTGTCCCTAATCCTCAAACAATTTTTCAGTCGGCAGCGCGATATTCTGCACCGGTCCAACT